>JBJTRH010000256.1:0-19763 GCA_046076065.1 Planctomycetaceae bacterium
CGAGTATTCCCCCTCGGGGGCTCCCGCCATGGCCAGTTCGAGTTCCTGATCGAGTTCGTCTCCGGTCTCCAGTTCGCGAATGAGATTGCGGTTGACCATGCGTGGGGGGTTTCGGGAAAAAACGGGGTTTGGGGAGGGGGAACGGGCGCGGGCCACGAAGAAATCGAGTCGCGGAGCATACCAGCCGACCACGCCCGGAACAATCGAGCATGCCTGCCCCCGCCGCCGCAGGCTGCCCGACCGATCGCCCCGGGGGGCCGGCTGGCCGCCATCGTGGCGGCCGGCCGATCCGAACCGACGGAGGTTTCGCCATGCCGCCGTCGCCCGCCAGCCCGCCGGACGCCCGCATCGCCCGTGCAGGCGTGGCGATGATCGGCCTTGCCGCCCTGCTGCTCGGGGCCAGCCCGGCCTCCGGGCAGTTTCTCGACACCGAACGCGTGCCCGGCTCCACATCGCCGAGCCTGGGCGATGTCCGCACGCAGCGCTACCGCGTCGGCGTCTCGGTCACGGCCGATGGCGGGCCCTGCCGCGGCATCTACGCCACGCTGCCGGTGCCGCGGGACTGGCCCGAGCAGAAGGTGCGGATCGTCGAGGAAGACGTCACCCCCCTCGTGAAGACGCTCCGCTACCGGGAACTCGGCGACGTGAAGCAGCTCGTGGTGGAGATCCCGGAACTGCCGGCAGGGCACCAGGCACGGGCGATCGTGACGTTCGAACTCGAACGGGCCGCCCTCCTGCCCCCGCAGGACACCGCCGAGCTCACGCCGCCCGACAAGCCCGACCGCGCGCTGCGTGCCCACCTCGGCCCCAGCGCCTACATCGAGGCCCGCGACCCGAAGATCGTGAAGCTTGCCCGCGAGGTGACTCGTGACCTCGACGGCTGGAAGAAGGTCGAGGCGATCTACGACACGGTTCGCGACAAGGTCGAGTATCGCAACGGCGAACTGAAGGGCGCCCGACGGGCCCTGGTGGACGGCTGGGGCGACTGCGAGGAACTCACCTGCCTGTTCATCGCCATGTGCCGCGCCGAGGGCATCCCCGCGCGAACCGTGTGGGTGGAAGGGCACTGCTACCCGGAGTTCTACCTCGTGGACGCCGCCGGGGCCGGCCACTGGTATCCCTGCCAGGCCGCGGGCACGCGGGCCTTCGGGTGCATGCCCGACCAGCTTCCGATCCTGCAGAAGGGCGACGCGTTCCGCGACCCGGACCGGCCCAACAAGCCGCTCCGCTACGTGTCGGAGTTCCTCAAGGGAGCCGCCGTGACGAAGGGCTCGGAGCCGGTCGGCCAACCGCGGGTCACGTGGATCCGCGAAGGGGCGTGACCTGGGTCACTCGACGCCGGCGGGGATCGGAGCATCCTCGCCGATCGGACGGCCGAACTGATCCCGCTGCACCGGCGTGAACCAACGCGGCGCGATCGGCAGGCCGGCTTCCTTCCAGGCTGCCTCGAGACGATCGCCCGCCAGCCGCACGATCTTCTCGCGGCCGCGGCCGACGAGCGTGGAGCGGTCGGCCCAGGGCGTGACCGGGCCGCCAAAGCCCGCGGCCTTCGCCTGCGAGAGCACGGCACCCATCGGGATCACGCCCGTGTCGCCGGGCATGAGGCGGTGCGTGTGGTTCATGTCGGCGGCCGCGACGTCGCGCGGGGCATCCGAGAGCCGCACCTCGACGAGCCGGCCCTTCGGCACGCGGGCGATCATGTCGCGCGGCTCGCCGGTGACGTGCAGCGCCCACGCGTCGGCGATCGCGCCGACCTGCTCGTGGGCCACGGCCACCAGGCCGAGCAGACCCTCGAAGGTGTGGATGAACTGGTGCGTCTTGCCCTCGCGGGCCTCCGCTTCGGGCCGGAAGTTCAGGCCGAGCATGATGCCGTGCGGGGCGAGCAGGTCACCGACCTCGTTGAGCCGCTTCCGGTACAGCTCGAAGAAGTCCTTGAACGAGTGCTCCTAGGAGGCCGGCGCGACGGTGGTCACGGCTCGCGCCGCCTCGGCGGCCGCGGCCAGCTCCAGCCGCTTCGGCAGGGCCGCCATCTGCTCCTTGAACACCGCCTCGTCGGCGGCCAGGTCGACCGGCAGGTGGAAGGTGCCGCTCTTCAGCCGGGCGCTCACCATCAGCCGGCGGGCATGCGGAACGCCGAACGCCTCGGCCTGCTGCTGAAAATCCAGCAGGTCGATGTCCATGGCATCGAAGCCGAAGGACAAGGCGAGTTCGATCAGTTCGCTGGGACGCCCCGAGAGGGGCAGGCCGACCGTGCTGAGGTTCCGAAACATGCGGACAAATCTCCCCCTGCGGGGCTCCGGGTTGGATTGAAGCGAGCCGGCGAGTATGACTGACGTCTGCCCCCTTGGGAAGCGCCCCGGCCGATGTCCATTCTCGAAGCGGTCGTGCTGGGTGTGGTGCAGGGATTGACCGAGTTCCTGCCGGTTTCCAGCACCGCCCACCTGCGGATCGTGCCGGCCGTGTGCGGCTGGGCCGACCCGGGTGCCGCCTTTTCGGCCGTGCTCCAGATGGGCACCCTCGCAGCGATCATGCTGGCGATGCGCCGCGACATCGCCGCACTGGCCGCGGGCTGCCTGCGGGCCCTCCGCTCCGGCCGCCCCCTGGGCACGCCCGAGTCCCGGCTCACCGCCCTGATCGCGGTCGGCACGCTGCCGATCGTCGCGGCCGGCTTCGCCTTCCGCGGCCTGATCCGCAGCGAGGCCCGCCGGCTCGAGGTGGTGATCACGGCCCTGCTCGCGGCGACGGCCGTGCTCGCCGCTGCCGAACTCGTCACGGCGTTGCGGCGGCGGCATGGGCGGGGCGGCCGCGATGGGCTCGATGCCATCCGGCCGGCCGACGGGATCACGATGGGCCTGGCGCAGGCGCTCGCCTTGATTCCCGGCACCTCGCGGAGCGGCATCACGATCGCCGCCGGAATGCTGGCGGGCCTCGACCGCCGTACGGCCGCGCGATTCTCCTTTCTCCTCTCGCTGCCCGCCGTGGCGGCGGCCGCCCTGCTCGAGGGCTGGCAGCAGCGGCACGAGATCCTCGGCAGCGGCGGGGCCTTCACCGCGCTCGCCGCCGGCACGCTGGCCGCCGCCGTCGTGGGGTATGCGTCGATCCGCTGGCTGCTCGGGATGCTCACCGGCCACACGCTCTGGCCGTTCATCGCTTACCGGATCGCGTTGGCCGCCGCGCTGGCCGCCGCACTGGCCTCCGGCTGGATCGCGGTCCCAGCGACCTGAACCCCGGCCTTGGGCCGCGGCCCCTCACTCGATGCACTCCGCCGTTCCTGCCGATGCCGTGCCGACTCCAGCTGCCCGCCGCGGCCGGGCCGTGCTCATCGCGATCGCGGTCGGCGTGCTGCTCGGCTCCGCGGCGGGATTCGTGGGCGGCTGGCACTGGCTGCTCGACCTGACCACCCACTTTCGCTGGTATTGGTTTCTGCTCTCGCTCGGCGGCGTGGTGCTGGCCGCGGTCCTGCGCCGGCCCGCTACGGCGGTGCTCTTCGCCGCCGCGCTGGGCGTGAACGTCCGGGATCTCCTGCCCTACTGGATGCCGGCCCCCACGGCCGTCACCGCCGCCGATCGCCGCCCCGTGCGGGTGCTCTCGATGAACGTGCATCGGGCCAATCGCCACACCGCTCCCGCCATTGGCCATGTGCGCGGCAGGCGGCCCGACGTGCTCGCGATGCTCGAGGTCGACGACCACTGGGCGACGGCATTGGCCGAACTCGCCGACGTGCTTCCGCACCGCACGATCGTGCCCCGGCCCGACAACTTCGGCATCGCGGTCTTGTCGCGGTGGCCACTCGTCGACGTGCGGGTCGTGGCGTTCACGGCCACCGGCTTCCCCAGCATCCTCGCCACCGTGCGGCACGAGTCCGGCGACTTCCGGTTCATCGCCACGCACCCCTACCCGCCCTTCGACGGCCCCGCCACGGCCCAGCTCGTCGAGCACCTCGACGGCGTCGCCGTCGAGGCCGCAGCCTCGCCCCTGCCGTGCGTCGTGGCCGGTGACCTCAACGCCGCCCCGTGGTCGCGCGGCTTCCGCCGCCTGGTCGCCGTCGCCAGACTTCGCGACACGGCGCTGGGGCTCGGCGTGCGGAGCACGTACCACGCCGGACTGCCCGCCCCACGCATCCCGATCGATCACATCCTCGTGCCCGCCGGCACCGTCGTGGTTCGTCGCGACGTCGGCCCCCAGATCGGCTCCGACCACTTCCCGGTCGAGGCCGACATCATCCTGCCGTGAGCGGGCGTCGCACGGTCAGGACGCCGACTCGAGCGCGGCCACGTCCATGCCGAGCCGCTTGAGCTTCTTGTAGAGCGTCGTGCGGTTGATGCCGAGTGCCCGCGCGGCCACGTCACGTCGCCAGCCGGCCCGCTCGAGGGCTGCCACGATCAGCTGCCGTTCGGGCTCCGCCAGCGCCCGCTTCAGCGGTGCCGCCGACCGGGGATCGGCCGCCGCACCGCCGAGCACCGCCGCCGGCAGGTCTCCCGCCTCGACCTGCGGGCCGCGGCCGAGAAACACCCCCCGCTCCACCGCATGCTGCAGCTCGCGGACGTTGCCTGGCCACGAGTGCGACACGAGCGCCTCGATCGCGGTCGGCGTGAATCCCTCGACGGGGCGGCCTGCCCGCGCAGCGGCGACGCGGAGGAAGTGCGTTGCCAGCATCGGAATGTCGCTCGCCCGCGACCGCAGCGGTGGCATCTCGATCGCCACCACGTTGATCCGCCAGAAGAGGTCGGCCCGAAAGCGGCCGGCGGCCACCAGGCCCGCGAGGTCCTCGTTGGTCGCGAGCACGACCCGGGCATCGACCGTGTGGGTGCGGCCTCCGCCCACCGGCTCGAACCGCATGTCCTGGAGCACTCGCAGGAGCTTGACCTGCATGGCCGGCGACGCGGTCGCGATCTCGTCGAGAAAGATCGTGCCGCCGTCGGCCTGGAGGAACCGCCCGTCGCGGTCTCCGCTGGCCCCGGTGAAGGCCCCGGCCACGTGGCCGAAGAGCTCGCTCTCGAGCAGCGACTCGCTGAGGCTCCCGCAGGCCACCTCGACGAACGGCCCCGCGCGGCCGCTCCGCTCGTGGATCTTGCGGGCCACGAGCGACTTGCCGGTGCCGCTCTCACCGGTCAGGAGCACCGTGGCCGGCGTCGTCGCCACCCGCGACACCACGTCGAGGATTCCCGTGATCGCGGGGTGTGCGCCGAGCACGCCGCCGGGCGGCGACCGCCGGCCGGCCGCTGAAGCCCCGACGACGATCGCGGCGTCGATCGCGGCGAGGATCGCCGCGTCGTCCCCCGGCATGGGCACCGTCGCATCGGCCCAGGCGTCGGTGGGCACATCGCACGACGCGGGCAGCGCCGCCACGATGCCGGCCGCCGGAGCCGACGCCCGCACGACCTCGGCCACGCCGCGGGCCCCGCCGTCCGGCAGCGCCGCATCCACCACGCATGCCGACCAGCCGCCACGGCCGGCAGCCCGCATTCCCTCCGCCGCCGATCCGGCCGCGATCGCATGGTGGCCGACGCCGCACAGCCACTGGGCGAGCGCCGAGGCCGCTCGGCGATCGTCGTCCACGACGAGGATCCTGGCGGGCCGGGTCGATGAGGCGTCGGGACGGGCGGGCATGCGGGGCTCTCGGGCGGAGGACGCGGGGACCGGAAAAGTCCCCTCAAGTCTTTAGGTCGCATTTCGGCGACGGCAAAGTCGCCGCAGGGCGACGTTCTTGCCGGACCGGCACCCGCGGCCCGTCACCGTCGGCACGATCGGCACGACCGCGCCGGAGCAGACCGCCGCTCAGCGGTTCGACGACGTCTCGTCGGCCGGTTCGTCGTGGTTGACGTCGCCGAGAGCCACCGCGTCGGCGATCCGGTCGGCGGCCGGCCCGAGGAGGATTTCCCGCTTCTCGAACAGCGCCTCCGGATCCTGGTCGAGCATCCGGATGCGGCGCTTGCGGAACGAGAAGAAGGCGACCACGGCCAGCGCGATCGCGGCGACGGCGATCACCACGGCCGTCACCCCGCGCTCGGCGACCTGGATCAGCCCGGTGATCCGCTCGCCGAACAGGTAGGCGAGCCCGAAGAAGCCGCCGATCACCACCGACGCACAGACGAAGTCGGCGAACAGGAACCAGCGATACTTCACCCGCAGCATGCCGGCGGTGAGGTAGAAGGGGCTCCGCAGCCCGACCAGGAAGCGGGCCACGAAGAACGCCATGATGCCGTGCTTATGGATCAGTGACTCGATCGTCCGCTCCCGTTCCGGCGTGAGAAACCCCGACCACCAGGGATGCTCGCGGAGGATGCGGGCACCGAAGAAGCGGCCGATCGCATACATCAGGCTGTCACCGAGCAGCGCGCCCACCATGCAGGCCGGCAGGGCGTAGTACCACTTGAGGCCGTCCTTCACCCGGCTCGCCACACCCGCGGCGACGATCGGCACCTCCTCCGGAATCGGCAACCCGATGCCCGTGAGGGTGAGGAACAGGATGATGCCGAGGTAGGAGCCCCGCTCGATCCAGTCGAACATGATGGCGGGGCGTGAGGACGGAGGGGGCGGTCGGAAACAACGCGGCCGATCCGACTCCGTGGGACAACCCGGTCGGGCCCGCCGGCGGGAAGTGTACCGCGCCGTCGCGGGCCGGTCAGGGCCGCTTCCCGAAGTCCGTCGCGACATCCACGCGGTCGATCGTCAGGCCCGGCTCGGGCTCGATCTCGACCTCGTCGGCGGCGAGATTCGCGAGCACGACCCGCGTCGTGGCGCCGGCGGGCAGCACGAGGATCGCGCCGCTCGCGCCGGCCGCGACGACCGCCTCGAGGCCCTCGGCGCCGAGCACGAACAGCGCCGTCGCGAGCGCGTCGGCGTCGGCGGCCGACTCCGCGATCACGGTCGCCGACACGACGCGCTCCGCGGGCAGGCCCGTCCGCGGGTCGAGGATGTGGCCGATGCGTCGGCCCCGATCGATGAAGAACTGCGTGCCCGACCCGCTCGTGCCGAGGGCGCGATCGCGAAGCACGATCGTGGCGAGCCGCCGGCCGGGCCGCAGCGGATGCCGCAGCCCCACCCGCCAGCCGCGGCGACCGCCCTCCGCCGGCCCTTGGATGCCCCGGGCCGCCACGCTGCTCTGGCCGCCGTGCGCGAGGCAGCTCGGCACGCTGCGGCTGGCGAGCAGCGCGAGCGCACGGTCGAGCGCCCAGCCCTTCCCGATCGCACCCGGATTGAGCGTCACGCCTGGGCGGAGAAACCGGATGCGGCGGGCTGCGTCGTCAAACTCCACGTGCCGCATGCCCGACGCGGCGACCGCCGCCTCGAGGGCGGCCGGCTCGGGCACGCGGCCCTGACGCCGCTCGAAGCCCCAGGCACGGACCAGCGCGCCCGAAGCGAGATCGAACGCGCCGCCGGTGGCCGCGGAGAGCTCGCGGGCCCGCGCGAGCAGGTGCCAGGTGTCGGCCGACACGTCGACCCAGCCCGCCGCGGCCGCCGCATTGATCCGTGAGAATTCGCTATCGGGGCGGTAGATGCTCAGCCGCTGCTCGACGGCGTCGACGAGGTCGAGCGCGTCGATCGCCAGTTCGGTGTCGCCCGGCACCTCGCCCGCGTTGAAGGCCACCTCGAAGCGGCAGGCCATCGCCTCCCGGCCGACCACGAGGGTGTGGAGGTCGTCGGCCATGCCTACCGCGGCGCGAGGCCGCGATCGAAGGCGTCCTGGTCGCGGCGAAAGAGCGCGAGCTCGCTCTCGAACCGCTCCGGCGAGATCGTGTACACCGGCCGCTCGTCGGTGTGCGAATGGCAGTGGGCCACGAGCAACCGGTAGAGAAACTTGAACAGCTGCCGCGGCACCCGGAGGGATCGGAGGCCGTCGATCAGCCGCCGCTGGTCGATGGCGGGATCGAAGAGCTGCGACAGGGTGGCGGGGGGCGTGCCCACGCTCGCGGCCTTCACTCGCGTGGAGGCGATGTCGTAGAGCGTCTCGCCCGTCCACTCGAGCGACGGCACGAGGTTCTGCTTGTCGAGCCTGGCCCGCTGGTGGAAGGCCTCGGTCTCCCGTTCGATGAAGCCGTAGAGCTCGCGGGGCAGGAGCAGCTTGAAGCCCAGCCCCGGCACCTTGAGAAACTTGTTGTCGAGCATCGGCCAGATCACCTGCCGCATCCGCTCGGCCGAGCCGTTGATGAGGTCGGGCTCGTCGAGGCGGTCGACGATCACCACCCAGCCCGGCCAGCCGAGCGCCGCCAGCACGCCCTGGAACTTGGCGAGTAGTTCGTAGCGGTCGTCGCTGCGGGCATGCGCCGGCAGCGGCTGCCCGGCGAGATCCGTCTCGGGCATCCTCGCCAGAGCGCGGGCGAGTTGCCCCACCGTGCGGTTGCCACTCCGCATGCTGCCCACGATCCGCCAGGCCCGCCACGCCCCGCGCAGCTTCCGCCACGCGAACGGCAGCCACAAGACCCCGAGGAGCGCCCACGGCCACCAGTGGGCGAGCCAGCCGAGGTCGCCGCGCACCGCCGTGGCGATCGCCGCGATCACGAACGCAAGGGCGGCCGCGAAGGCCAGCAGCCGGGGCCAGTCGGACAGCCAGGTACGGTAGCCGACCTTTCTCCGCAGCCGGCTCCACCGCGTCGGGAACGATTCGGCGGTCGACTGGTCGTAGCAGGCCGCGAGCAGCGCGAGATCACGGGCCTGGGGCCTGGTGAGGCGGGGCAGCCGGGCCGAGTCGCCCACCAGACGGGTGACGAGCTGCGTCACCGAGAGGGCGAGAATCGCATCCATGTGATCCCAGAGCTTCCACTGCCCGAGCGCCTTCTCGACGGCGCGGCCCTTGCCGGCGCGGCTCACGAACCGGTCAAGAAATGGATTGAAGTCGTCGTAGAGCACGACGAAGGTCCGGGCGTCGGGATGCGACTCGTTGTGCCGCTCGTACTGCCGCACCATCTGCAGCTTGAGCGCCGTCTTGCCCGAGCCCTTCTCGCCGAACACTATCGCAGTGCTCGGGTCGGAAGGATCGCCGTAGACCTTGTCCCACGACGGGTGGAACGTGGTCTCGAGGCAGGTCCGCTTGAAAACGGTGTCGTTCTGTGCGTCCTCCTCGGCGAACGGGTTGCCTGCGATCCCGTGGTGCTCGAGAAACTCGTGAACCTTCATCGCGTGCCGAGGCTCCGCAGGGTCGACGTGCCGATCACTTCGCCGCCGGCACCATGCCTTCGACCATCGTCCGGAAGCCGTCGGCGTGCTTCGCAACCGTAGCCGCAGGGCCGTAGAACTTGAGGAACGAGCTGCCGTCGGGCCCCTCCACGATCGCGGCGAGCATCCGGTAGCCGGGCCGCTCGATGGTCTTGCCGCCGGCGAATGGCCCGCCGGGCGAGTCCTTGTAGGTGCCGGCGATGTCCACGATCGTGACGTCGCGGCCCGCCACCTTCAGCTTCTTGGTGGCGGCCTTGTCTCTCGTGCTCGAGCCGTCCGGCTGGGCGAACTGACCGCACCATCGCTCGATGTTGGCCTCGACCGATCCGCCGGCACCCATCACCGTCATTCGCCCCGGGGCCAGGCTGGTGCCGTCCACGGCGGTTCCTTCCGAGGGGATCGCAAACTCCGTCTCCACGATGCCCGACTTCGGCTGCACCCGCTGCCATCCGGCCGGGGCCTCAAGCGCTAGCGCGCCGTCGGCGATCGTGAACACCGTCGCGGCCTCGGCGACGGCCGGCTGCGCCTGCGCTCGGATGGCGACGAGGCTGGCTGTGATTGCGACGATCGACGCGACACCGCGAAGGACGGCAGAAGCGGAAGCAGGACGGACGGGCATGCGCACCTCGACGACGAAAGGGGCTGCGAACGACTCGCGGGTGAAGGTAGCACACCGGCGGGCGGCCTGCTCACCATCGGCCCGGGCCTGGAAACGACGGCGGAAAACGCTCCGGAAACGCCTCGCCGATCGGCTTCCAACCTGGCCAATCCGACCGCCACACGACCTCGCGGCCCGTGGCCTGTCCGGCGTCGAGCCAGGCGACCATCTCCGGTTCGCGAAGCGCGGCGGACGGCTGGCCTCCCGGGATGGCGTGGTACCAGTACAGGACCTCCGTGGCGTCGTCCTCGTCGTCGTCATCCTCATCGTCGGCGGTCCGGAGGTCCGCGGTGGGATCGGGATCGATCAGGGGGGCCGTCGGGAGCGGAGCATCGACGACGCCCAGCTCGACGGGGTCGACGATCATGAGCAGTTCGGGGAGCCCGGCAGCAGCGGCGGGGTCGAGCGAGACGATGGTCGCCACGGGGGCGACGCCCACGGCCGCCTCGCCAGTTCCGGGCCGCGGCGGCGTGTGGGGCGGAGGCACGGTCGACGCCAGGGGGATTCGAAACCTCGCCCCGCACGTCGGGCAGATGCCCTTCCGCCCGGCAAGGTAGTCCTTGACCTTCATCCGATGACCGGCCGGGCAGAAGGCGATGATTCCCATGGGCCTGTCGGCGGTCTCGGCGGAAGGGGACGCGGGAAAGACGGCGGAAGGAACCACCGGATTCTCGCGGGATGGGCCGACGCGGGCAAGCAACGCGGCTCGCTTGTGAAGGGCCGGCGGGCGGCGTACGCTCCCATTACCTTTCGGTCACGACAGTCGTCGGCCCACCCCCAGGAGCATCACTCCCCATGCCGCGGCGCGATTCCCCCAACGCCCCGACCGAGTCCCCGGACCAGGAGGAGGACCGCGGTCCGGTCGAGTTCGCGATCGTGGGTGACCTGACCGACAACGAGGGGGAACTGACCGATCGGCTGCTCGGAATCGCTCCCGGCGGTGAGTGCACGATCTACTTCGATTCGCCGGGGGGCAGCCCCTACTGTGCGATGTCGCTCGTGAGCCTGCTGCGGCTCCGCGACGTCCGCGCCACGGCCGTGGTCACCGGGGAGTGCTCGTCGGCCGCGCTCTGGCCGTTCGCGGCCTGCGGCCGCCGCATGGTGACGCCCTACAGCGTATTCCTCTTTCACCCCATGAAGTGGCAGAGCGAGGAACACATCGGGATCCGCGAGGCCGCCGAGTGGTCGCGTCACTTTGCCGACCTCGAACGCGAAATGGATGTCCTCCTCTGCGAGCTGTTCGGCCGCTCGACCGACCTGATCACCGAGTGGATTCGCACCCACCGCTACGTGACCGGCGCCGAGATGGCCAAGGCTGGGCTCGCCGATCTGGTCGGCCTCGAGCCGCTGGCCTGCCTCCGGCCCGAGGCCTGACGGGCCGGCGACGTCGCATCGTCAGCTGCGATAGTCGCCGTGGCATGCGTCGCACGATTTCTTGAGCTCGCCAGCCGCCGACCGTGCCGACTCGTAGTTCTTTTCGGCGCAGGCCGCGCGGAGCCGCACGGCCGCGTCCCGCATCGCCGCCGAGTGGCCGCGATAGGTCTCGTCGTCGTGATACTCGTAGTCGGGCTGCTGGACCGCTTCTCCGATGGCGGCCACCATTTCGGCGTCGTGCACGAGCTCGTCGATTCGCCGGTCGAAGTCGGCCCTCGACGCCATGCCGGCGGCCACGCCCGTCTCCGCCGCCTCGAGCCGCTTCATCAGCGCCGGCCGCCCGGCGGCCTGGCTCCAGAGGAAGTCCTCGTCGCGGTCGGACTGCCGCTGGGGCGAGCCGCCATCGAGCATCGACTCGAGATCGGCGAGCCCGAGCTTCGATTCCGCCAGCGACTGGTCCGTGCCGACCTTGCAGTTGAAGCCCACCCGCGCGAACAGGTCGCGGGCCCGCTCCGCGTCTTTCTTCCAGCGGATGTCCTGGTCGTAGGCGGCGATCACCGCAAACGCCAGCGCGATCGAACTGAAGGCCTCGCGGGCCTTCTCGTACCCGCCCCCCTTGAAATCGGCGGGCCGGGCGATGGCCTCGGCGACCACCGCTTTCATGTCCTTGATCTCGTCGGTGAGCGTGCCCTCCGACACGAGCGTGGACCAGCGAAAGCCCCCTTCAGCCCCCGCCCCCGCGGCCGTCGCAGCAGCCTGCGCAGCAGCCGGCGCAGCCGATTTCGACGCAAAGGCCGGCCGCGGGCCGTCGAGCGTTGAAAATGCATCGTCGAAGAAGGTGCCGGCGGTGCCCTTGTCCCACGCACCCGTCGGCGGAGGCGACCGCTTGGCCGGCTTGGGTGCGGGCTTGGCCGGACGCTCGGCCTCGGCCCGGCCGCCCAGGGCCAGGGGCACGACGACCGCGAGCAGCACGGCAACGCCGCCTTTCCCCACCCGCCCGGTCATCCCCGCTTGCCACCACATGGCCAGAGTCTCCGCGGACGCCGCTATCGTGCGGCATACCTCGCAAGCATATCAGGATCGGCTCCAAGCTCGCCTTGACCCCGCCGGCACCCGGCGTCACCCTCCCGTCCCACGGCGTGAGCGATGCAGCCGCCGCGCCGATCGCGTTTTTTCCCGAGGAGTTCCGGAAGCATGCGTCCCGTCACCGCGAATGGCCGTCGTCGTCCCCGCCACTCGTTCGCGTGGAGGGCCGCCGTCGGCTGCCTCGCGACCATGGTCCTCGCGGGCTGCTCGTCGTCGTCGGCTGGCTCTGCCGGCACGGAGCCGGCCAAGGCGGCGGTCGTCAAGTTTCTCGACGCGATGAAGCGCGGCGATGACGCGGGGGCGCGGGACATGCTCACCCGAGTGGCGAAGGCCAAAACGGAGGAGATGGGAATCTCCGTGGCCCCGCCGGTTGCCGACACCGCCACCTACACCGTCCGGGAGTGCGAAATGGTGAGCGACACCAACGACCTGGCGCACGTGGCGACCACGTGGAGCGACGTCGACGAGACCGGCGGTCGGACCACCGAGAACATCGTCTGGGCGGTGCGTCTCGACCCGGAGGGGTGGCGGGTGGTCGGCATGGCGATGCGCATCTTCGAGGACATGCCGCCGCTGCTGCTCAACTTCGAGGATCCGCAGGACATGATCGCCAAGCAGGAGATGGTCGCCGAGGAGCTCACGCGCCGGGCGACGGCCGCCGCGGGACAGCCCGAGGCCCGCACAGCTCGGGGCGCCGCCCCGAGCTCGGCCCCCGTGAAGTAGACGGCCAGCCGGCCGCCGCGAACGGCCTCAAAGATCGCGAAATCGGCGTTTTCTCGCCAAAGCCCTCACTTTCTTGACATCCGGGGCCCGGCTGATAGGTTTTCAGCCAAGTTTGCCTGACCGGAACGGTTTCACTAACCGTCAGTCTTTGCCTGCCTTGTGCAGGCGTGCTGCTTTCCGGGACGGCGAAGACAAGACTGCTGCGGTCCGGTAGCCGTCCCGGATCGGTTTTCAGTTCGTGACGGCTTCGACTGGACGCAGTTCGCGTTCCGTTCCTTCACTGGAGGTTCTGATGAAGCGGTATCTCGGTTTTGCTCTCGCGATGTTCTTCGCGATCGTGGCCATCGCCCTCGTCGGTGGTGACTCGGGCGCGATCGCCGGTCACGGCTGCCACGGTGGCCGTAAGTGCCACGGCGGCCTGTTCGCCCGGCACCACGCCAACAAGTGCCACGGCGGCCTGCTCGCCAAGCACCGTGCCAAGAAGGCTGCCCGCTGCCACGGCGAAGAGGCCGTCGCGTGCGAGTCGGCTTGTGATTCGGGTTGCGGCGAGGCCGCCTCGTGCGGCGATTGCGGCGGCTGCGCCAGCGGCGACTGCAGCGGTGCCGGCGTGATCTCCGAGGGCGTGCCGACCGAGGCCGCTCCCGTTGCCCCGGCCGCCCCGGCTGCCGAGCCCGCCAAGACCTGAGCGGATCCGGCGTGACCACCGCAGCCTTTCTGGTTGTGGTCGCGATCGCTGAGCAGATGCGACCGTGCCTCCCGCAAGGGAGGCCCGGTTTTTTCATGGACGCGAGTCGCCCGGGGCGGGAGACTCGGCAGGCTGGGTTCCGGCAGGCAGTGCCGGCTCCGTGCCGGGCCCCTGACGAAGCCGCTGCAGCAGCCGCCCGCGACGGGGCGGAGCCTGCTGAGCAGCCGGCGCTTCCCCCGCCTCTTCCGCGGCCCTGCGCTCGGCGCGACGGCGGGCGACCTGCTCGAGCACGTCGCCCACGATGTCTACGATCGCCTCCGTCGTTTCCGGCTTCGCTCCCGCCTGCTCGGCGGCATCGCCGGCCATGCGCGCGGCCTTCTGGCGAGGCGTCTCCGCCGCTGCATCGACCCCAACCGAGCCCGACGTGACGGGCAGATCGGCCGAGGCCTGCTTCACCGCCCGATCGACCGTGGCCGACGCAGGCCCCGCGGTCGACCGTGGCGTCCAGCCAGGCTGGGGCGGAGCGGCGGCGCCTCCGGGGCCGGGCTGCGAGGGGGCCGCGGCACCGGGCCGGGCGGGCGGCACTGGCGTCGGGGGAACAGCCGTCTGAGGTCGGGGGCCGTTGCGGAGGCGGTCGACGAAATCGACGAGCACCTGGCCGGCGGCCTCCTTGATCGACCCGTCGAACAGCACCTTCGGCTCGCCCAGCACACCGCCCACCCCGAGCGAGACCTGCTTGCCGGCGAGGGCGGCAACGAGCGGCCGATCCTGCGGCAGATCCTCCGGGATCGGAAGCGAGAGCTTCAGGTCGAGCGAGCGGTCGTCGAGCCCGACCGAGCCCTGCGACCGCACGTCGAGCCGCTGGCCCGGCTTCCGCAGCGGAACGCCGAACTCCAGGCCTTCGTGCCACATCCGTCGATCCTCCAGGTGGAAGGCCACGTCGGATTCGTCGGCGATCCGGATGGTCGGCGGGGGCGGCAGGTTGAAGGGCAGCGAGCGGAACATGTTTTCCACGAGCGGCCCGGGCCCGAGCACCACTTCGTGCATCTGCAGGAGCCCGGCGAGCTTCGCGTCCTCCGGGCGGCCCACGGGAAACGTGGCGCCGTCGAGCCGCAGCGAGAAGCGGCCGCTCGTCCGGGCCGCATCGGCGAACACCGGCACGATGTAGGCCAGCACCTCATGCGCCACCGTCTGCTCCAATTCGGCGCTCTTCAGCAGCTGCACGGGCTCCACCGTCCACACGGCGCGGCCGTCGGCACCGTTGCCCAGCGCGGCCCGCAGGTCGATCGGCTCGCTCACCCAGGGATCGCTGGTCCACGGTCCGGAGATCCGCACGATCGCATCCTCGACCTCGAGCCGGAGGCCGATCGCCGCCCGTCGCGGTCCGCGGCCCGCCCCCGTACCCGGCTCCCGGGGCGGCAGGATCGAATCGAGATTCGAGCGGTGCTCACGGTCGAACGCGATGTCCGCGGCGAGGCCCTCCACGCGGACCCGGCCCAGATCACCGGCCGACAGGATGATGCCGGCGAGCCCGTTCTCGATCTCCACCCGTTTCACCGCGATCGGCGTGGGGTCGCCGTTGCGCGGCACGACGGAGAGTTCCTCGAGCACGATCGGCCCGAACCATCCCAGCCGGACACGGCCGGGCGTCACGTCGGCATCCAACTCAGGCACCGCCTTGGCGACGAGCTTGGTGATCCGCTCGGGCGTGCCGAGGACGGAGGGCAGCACCGCCAGGCCGGCCACTGCGGCAACGACGAGGGCCGAGAGGGTCCAGCGGACAAGCGACCAGCCGGCGTGGCGGATCGCTTGGCGAGACGGTGCTGCAGCAGCGTCGGGGGTCGACATCACGGGATTCTCCTGGGGACGCTCGAAGCCTACCCGGCGCCGGACAGGCCGCAGAGCACGGCATCCGTCGCGGGCACGCCTGCGGCCGCGATTCTACGCACGCCGGCGCCCCGTGGATCGGGCATGTGCTACAATCCGGCCGGTTCGCGGGCGTAGCTCAGTTGGTAGAGCGCTAGCTTCCCAAGCTGGATGTCGAGGGTTCGAGTCCCTTCGCCCGCTGTTTCACGCCCGCAGTGCCATCCTGGCCACTGCGGGCTGGTCAGGGCTCGCCGTCCGGGCGAGCCGGCGGTGCCCCTCACTGCGACTTCAGGTCGATGTCCACGACGTTCGGCCCACCGACGATCTCTTTCCGAAACTCCGCGTTGGGTACGGCGCGGCCGTTCAAAACGAGCGTGTTCCCATCGAACGACAGGACCTGGATATTCGTCGGCCCCACCACGGCCCCCGGCTTCGACCCGGGCCGGATCGCCCGGTAGCGGCCCTCGTCGTTCGTGAAGCCATAGGCCGGCGGCAGTTTCGTGGCCTGCCCGTCGTCGGGCGAGAACACCACCATGAGCCCCTTCCGAGGCTTGCCGTCGAGTGTCACGGTGCCCGTGACCTCAGACACGCCGAATCCCTGCCCCCAGCAGCCGGCGAGCAGCGGCGCGAAACCCAACAGGACTCCGCACAGCCATGGGGGACGCGGCCACGAACGGAACGACATCGTGAATCGGTTGTTCATGCCGGTGTCACCGCGCCAGACTGAACACGCGGCCGTCCGCGCGATTCGCGAAGTATCCCATCTCCGTCGGGGTCAGGTTCTCCGAAAGAAACGACACCGATCCGTCCAGGAACACATACTGCACGCCGCCGGGGTGCGCACTGGAGAATCCTTTGCCCTGGTTCTCGGGGGTCACGCCGGCGAGCAAGTAGTCGAAGTTCATCGGGAATCCTGGGCGAGCGAGCGTGCGACCGGCCCCCTCGTTGCCGTAGCTGTTGCTCCGGCCAGTCCCCGCCCACGCGGCCGCGTAGTTGATTTTATTCCGCTCGCCGACGGCGATCGTCTTGCTCACGCCATCCGTGCACTCCCGCGGCCGCACGCCCAGCGGGCCGCGGCCGGGCGGAGATCCATCACGATCGTAGACCCCGAAGAACACTCCACCGGGGTCATGGTCGAACTGGGGAGCGCAGTATTTGTCGTTGTTGGGATTGTTCAGCACGCACTGATTGCCATTGCAATGCGATCCCGCGTTGCCGACGTAGTTTGCGGTCGCCACGTTGAAGTGGCTGGTCGAACCAAAACTCAAGAGGTCGTTCAGGGTCGGCGATGGATCGGAGGGGCAACGGTACGCCGGAATCGACGTCTGAAGGAGCGCGACGTCAGCCGGGGCGGCACCGGCCTTGTAGAGCACCGTCAGTCGTCTCGTATCGGGTTGCAGGCGGTCGTAGAGACCGCCCTGCTCGAGATACGGCAGGATGAACACAGCCCATCCCCACGAGGGCTCGCCGGTACGGCTGAAGAACGAGAACCCCGCTGGAAACGACTTTTTGGCGGCCTCGAAGTTCACGATCCCGAGGCCGACCTGCTTCAGGTTGTTCTGACACGAGCTGCGCCGGGCCGACTCCCGCGCCGACTGGACGGCTGGCAGCAAGAGGCCGATCAGCACCGCGATGATCGCGATCACGACCAGCAGCTCCACCAAGGTGAAACCGCGAGCCCTCACGGGGTTCCGAGGCACGACTTCGACTCGCTGACGCATATGGACCCCGATCTGCATGAACCACAGCGGAAAAAAGCAGGCATCTGGCGACCAACGTCGCCGTCCCCCTGCCCACTTCCGCAGCTTACGCCACCACGTGACGGCCGTCAAACCCGACACGGAGGCGACACACCCGTCCGGTCAGGTGGCGTTGCCCTGGTTGCGAAACTGCCACGGCGGAATCGGGTCGGGCTGGGACCAGAGGCCGATCTTCTGCGTGCGAGCCTGCTCCTGGAGCGCGGCCAGGGTCGCGTCGTTCGAGAACTCGGTGTAGTGCCAGGCATTGCCCGTGGCGATCATCTGCCGGTTCACGTCGAGGCCGTCCACGCTTACGCTCCCGATCCACCGGCCATACTGGTCGCGGCCTTCGTCGGCCACCGCGATCGTCTTCCCGAACACCATCGCGGCGAGGGCCTCCCGCGAGGCGCGGCCGTATTCCTGGCCCACCTCGGGCGCGTCGATGCTCGCCAGCCGCACCTTCTGCTGCTGGTTGTTTTCGTCGAGGCAGGTGATCGTGTCGCCGTCGTGCACGCCGACCACCCGCCAGAGGTGCGTGGGCGTGGCCCGTGGTGCCGCGCTCACCGGCTGCGCCGGCACGCCGGCCGGTGCCGGAGCGACCATGGGCGGCGCGGCGGCCACGGCCGGGGCCGCGGGAGCCGACGACGCCCCGTGAACGAGCACGGCGCTCGCCGCCGCGGGCGGCACGACCGTGACCCAGTCGCCGGAGTCCGCAGGCGGTGCGGCCATGGGCGGGGGTGCGGTGGCCTGAGGAAGGGGAGGGGCGGTCGATGCGACCCATTGCGAGGGCAGAGGAGCCGGCGGGGCCTGCGGCGCAGGAAGCCCTTCCGCGGGCGGCACGACCGGGGTGCCGGTGAGCGCCCGCGAGTCGCTCGGAAACTGGTAGGGCACGGGCTGGTATCGGGCGACGGTTGCCGGCGGTAGGGCAGGTGCGACCGGCGGCGCGCCGGAGGTGGCGTAGTTCCAGCCGGTCGGAACGGGCTGGGCCGCGGCGCCCCTGGCCTGGGGTCGGTTCACGCCCGGCACGGCGAGCACCGGCGGGCCTGCCTGATAGGTGAACACGTACGTGGGCGCGAGGTAGACCGTCATCGGCCGGCCATCCGGCCCGATGCCCTGGTAGGGGATCGCCTGCGGCTGCCAGCCGGGCGGGATCGCGCCCCCCTGGATCACCGTCTGGGGCGCGGCGGAGGCCTGCCAGTAGGGCACGGCCGCCGCAGAGCCGCTCGCCATTGGCTGGGCGGATGCGTCGGCCGGCGGCTGCGCCCGGGCCGTCGCCGCGATCCATGCGGCGAAGACCACGGCCGCATGGGCCGCTCCGTTGATTCCGCATGGCCACCCGACGCGCATCACATCACCCTCCGCGGGGGCGGGCTTGTACCATGCTCCGCCTGCCTTCTGCGATCGGTATTTCCGCCGCCATCCATCAGCCCGCCCTGTCCGCGCGAGGGATCGCTTGCCCGATCGAGACGGAATGGGTGAACTGGGAAGAATGCGTTTCTCGAGCAGACGTCGAGCCGGGCGGTCGTGGCTGCTGGTCGTTCTGGCCGTCGCCGCCCATCCCCTCCCGCAGGCGTCTGCCGACCTGATCGACGTGCCCGCAGCGACGGCCATGGCCCAGCGGGCCGGCCTGCGGGTGCTCGAGTCAGACCGGCTCGTGCTGGTCACGGATCGGCCGCCGCGTGCCGGCGACGGCGTCGAGGACCTGCCCCGCATCTTCGACGAGGCTGTCGCGGCATGGTGCGACCACTACGGCATGGATGCAGCCGCGCTGGCCGACTGGCGCTGCCTCGGCTGCCTGGTGGTTGACCGCGAACGGTTTCGGGAGGCGGGGCTCCTGCCACCCGAGATCCCGGCCTTCGTCAACGGCTTCTGCGACCGCAACCGCTTCTGGCTGATGGACCAGCCCAATCCAGCCTACCGTCGGCATCTCATGCTGCACGAAGGCGTGCATGCCTTCACGCTCACTGTCCGCGGCCTCGCCACTCCGGTCTGGTACAACGAAGGCATCGCGGAGTATCTCGCCACGCACCGGCTCGACGCTGCGGGCCGCTTCGCCTCCACGCCGATTCCGGCGCGGGCCGACGACGTGGAGCAGCTCGGCCGCATCGAGCGGATCCGTGAACTCCGGGCCGCGGCCACCGCTCCCGGGCTGGCCGATGTGCTCGCCGTCGAGCCGGCCGTGCACCACGACATCGCGGCCTACGCGTCCAGTTGGGCTGCCGTAGCGTTGCTCCGCGGCCACCCCGCCTACGCGACCTCGTTTGCCGCGCTCGAACGCGGCCGGCTGGATCCCGACTTCAACGACGGGCTGGCCGCAATGCCGGGCTTCGACGCCGCCCGTGCCGCCCGCGACTTCGACGCCCTGACCGACGACCTCGACTACGGCTACGACTTCGCCCGCTGCGCCGTCGACTGGTCGCCGGGCCGACCGCTCGACGGCCCCGCGCGCGTCGCGGTGCGGGCGGGGCGGGGCTGG
>JBJTRH010000257.1:0-7520 GCA_046076065.1 Planctomycetaceae bacterium
AAGCCGTAGACGGCCTTCGCCTGGAGGGCGTCGTCGCGAACGATCTGGTCGAGCATCTCGAGGGCGTCGCGGTGCAGCTTCTTCGCCTCCTCGCCCACGACCGGGTCGGCGAAGATCGCCGGATACTTCCCCTTGAGCTCCCACGAGAGAAAAAAGGGCGACCAGTCGATGAACGGGATCAGGTCGGCCAGCGGCACCGGGTCGAGCGTCCGCACGCCGAGGAACTCCGGCGTGTCGATCGGCGCCGTCGCCCAGTCGGTGGTCCACCGCTTCCCGCAGGCGGTGGCGTAGGGAACGAGCTTCGTCTCCTGCCGCCGCTTGAAGTTCTCCACGTCGCGGACCTGGGCCTCGCGGGTGGTGCGGACGAACTCCTCCCGGGCGGTCGGGCTGAGCAGCTTCTCCACCACGCCCGCGGCCCGCGAGGCGTCGTTCACGTGGACCACCGCCCCGGAATACTTCGGGGCGATCTTCACGGCCGTGTGCCGGGCCGACGTGGTCGCCCCGCCGATCAACAGCGGCATCTTCAGTTTCGCGTGCTCGAACTCCTGCGCCACCTGCACCATCTCGTCGAGACTCGGCGTGATCAGTCCCGAGAGGCCCACGATGTCGACCTGGTGGCGAACCGCCTCGTCGATGATCTTGGTGCAGGGCACCATCACGCCGAGGTCGACCACCTCGTAGCCGTTGCAGCCGAGCACCACGCCCACGATGTTCTTCCCGATGTCGTGCACGTCTCCCTTCACGGTGGCCATCAGCACCGTGCCCCGCTTGGTCTCGGCGGCCCCCGAGGCGGCCCGCTCGGCCTCCATGTACGGGAGGAGGTGGTTCACGGCCCGCTTCATCACGCGGGCGCTCTTCACGACCTGCGGGAGGAACATCTTGCCCTCGCCGAACAGGTCTCCCACCGTCTGCATGCCTCGCATCAGCGGCCCCTCGATGATCTCGAGGCTTGTGGCGTAGTGCTGCCGGGCGGCCTCGACGTCCTCCTCGACGTGGTCCGCGATGCCCTTGACGAGCGCGTGCGTGAGCCGCGACTCCACGTCGAGGTTCCGCCACGAGTCGGCCTGCGACGCCCCCGCCCCATCCTGCTTCTTGACCGTCTCGGCAAACTCCACGAGCCGTTCGGTGGCGTCGGGCCGCCGGTCGAAGAGCACGTCCTCGATCCGCTCCTTGAGTGCCGGCTCGATCTCCTCGTACACGGCGAGTTGCCCGGCGTTGACGATCCCCATCTCCATCCCCGCCCGGATGGCGTGGTAGAGGAAGCAGGAATGCATCGCCTCGCGGACCGCGTCGTTGCCGCGGAACGAGAACGAGATGTTGCTCACGCCGCCCGACACCTTGACCGCCGGCATCGACTCCTTGATCCGTCGTGTGGCCTCGATGAAGTTCTTCGCGTAGGCGTTGTGCTCCTCGATGCCGGTGGCCACCGTGAGGATGTTGGGGTCGAAGATGATGTCCTCGGGCGGAAATCCCGCCTCCTCGGTGAGCAGCCGGTAGGCCCGCTGGCAGATCGCCACCCGCCGCTCGACGTCGGTCGCCTGCCCCTCCTCGTCGAACGCCATCACCACCACGGCCGCCCCGTAGGCGCGTACCGTGCGGGCATGGTGGAGGAACACCTCCTCCCCCTCCTTGAGGCTGATCGAGTTGACGATCCCCTTGCCCTGGATGCACTTCAGCCCCGCCTCGAGCACCTCGAACCGCGAGGAGTCGATCATGATCGGGACCTTCGCCACCTCCGGCTCGCTGGAAAGCAGCGTGAGAAACTTCGTCATCACCGCGACGCCGTCGAGCATGCCCTCGTCGACGTTGATGTCGATGATGTTGGCCCCGTTCTCGACCTGCTGGCGGGCGACGCTCAGCGCCTCCTCGTACCGCTCCTCCTTGATCAGCCGGGCGAAGGCCCGCGAACCGGTCACGTTCGTCCGCTCGCCGACGATCGTGAAGCTCGACTCGGGACGGACCTCGTACATCTCCAGGCCCGAATACCGGGAGCGGCGCGGCGGAGCGGCGGGCTTCCGCGGCGGATAGTTCCGCATCACGTCGGCGATCGCCTTGAGGTGGGCCGGCGTCGTGCCGCAGCATCCCCCCACGATGTTCAGCCATCCGCTCCGGGCGAACTCCTCGAGCACGCTCGCCATCATCTCGGGCGTCTCGTCGAAGCCGCCGAGCGCGTTGGGCAGGCCGGCATTGGGGTACACGCTCACCGGGATCGGGGCGATCGCCGCCAGATCGGCCACGTGGGTGCGGAGCTTCTCGGGACCGAGGGCGCAGTTGATGCCCACGCTCACGAGGTCGACGTGCTCGAGGCTCGTCCAGCAGGCCTCGACGGTCTGGGCCGACAGGGTGCGGCCCCCCTCGAAGATCGTGAACGAGGCCATCACGGGCAGCGACCGGCCGAGGTCGGAGAACGTCTGCTCGATCGCGTGCAGGCAGGCCTTGAGCACGAGGGTGTCGAAGGCCGTCTCGGCGAGCAGGATGTCGACGCCCCCCTCGATCAACGCCTCGATCTGCTCGCGGTAGGCCGCCACCATCTCGTCGTAGGTGACGTCGCGGTGGCCGGGATCGGCCACGTTGCCCGCGATCGAGAGCTGCTTGTTCGTCGGGCCGATCGAGCCGGCCACGAACCTCGGGCGGGACGGATCGAGCGCCTCGGCCGCGTCGGCCGCCTCGCGGGCCAGGCGCGCCGCGGCCAGGTTGAGCTCGCGGACGTGCCGCTGCAGGCCGAAATCGGCCAGCGACACGCTCGTGGTGCCGAACGTGCACGTTTCGACGATGTCGCTGCCGGCGGCGTAATAGGCCGCATGGATGCCCCTGATCGCGTCGGGCTGCGTGAGCGGCAGGACATCGATGCAGTTCCGCAGATCGCGCGGATGGTCCGCGAAGCGGGCTCCACGGAAGCCGTCCTCGCCGAGGGCCAGCCTGTGCACCATCGTGCCCATGGCGCCGTCGAGGATCGCGATCCGGCTGTCGAGGAGGGAGCGGAGGAGATCCGGGCGGCTGGACGGGCTGGAGGGAGGCATCGAGGGTCCGGACTGGGTCGGAGAAAACGGGTGAAAACCGCGGGAATGCTGCCGGGTTTGCCGATGCCGTGATCATAGGCGAGCCGACGGGTGGGGCATACTGTGACGGCTCTATGGCGCGTTTCACCGCGGCAGCCGGTGCGGGTTGGGGCGGGAGCCCTTCCGGGCCGCCCGGAGCCTCAAGGAGCATCGGAAGCGACGACGATCCTCACGGGAGGGTTCGTCGTGAAGGTCATCGCCCGCATTCCAGTGCTCGATTCGCCAACCGTCGTCGCGGCGGCAGCGCCGGATCCGCAGGCGGAGCCGGCCCCACGGCCTCGGACCTCGCCTCGGGCCCGAAATGCCTCGGCGCCGCGGTCGAGGTTTCCCGGCATCTCGGTGAGCGTGCTGGCGGTGCTGGCGGTGGTGATGTGGATGCTGGCTTCGTGGAACGACGGCCGGCGACTGGCCCGCGCCCGACAGGAGCGCATCGCCCGGATCCAGGCCTTCGAGGCGGCCTCCGGGACGGTGGCCCGATGATGCTCGACGCGATCGACCGGGCGTTTCTCGACCACTGGACGGCCGGCGCGGTGGCGTCCCCGGTGCGATCCGTGGCGGCCGAACCCGACATCCCCGTGGTCCCGTCGATCTGCGAACCGGCCGCGTCGCCTCCGGATGGCTCGACCGCCGACCTGCTCGAGCGGCTGCTCGCGACCGCATGGGGCGACTGGTGCGCGGTGGCCGACGAGGTCGAGCAGGCCCGGCGTCGGGGTCGCCGGGTGATCGCGATCACCGCCTGCGACCGCGGGGCCGGCTGCACGACACTCGCCACCGGACTCGTGCGGGTGCTCAAGGAACGCGGTCACGACGCCCGCTGCGGCACGCTCGACACCGTCTGTTCCGACACCTCCACGCACGACAAGCGGGTCGTCGTGGTCGATGCCGGCGTCTGGTTTCCGCCGGGCCGCATCCAGCGGCGGAGGCTGCTGGTGGCCTCCGTGGGATGCGATGCCGCGATCCTGGTGCGGCGCGAGGATCGTCCTGCGCCGCCTGGCTGGTCGGTGGCCCTGGCGGCGATCGGCGTCGAGCCGCTCGGCGAGGTGATCTCGTTCGCGTCCCGGTCGACCGACCTGCCAGAAGGTGCCGCATGACCCCTGCACCGGAGCCATCGCTGACGCCCATCCAGCAGGCTGCCCTGGCCAAGGTGGCCTGCGCATGCCGCCTGCCAGGGGGCGTGGCCGTCCTCTGCGGCCCCCGGGGAACAGGCGCGTCGTTGGTGCTCGCCCGCCTCGCGGCGCACGTCGCCGCGGAGGGCCGCCGCATCGAGTCGCGCAGCATCCGCGGCTGGGAGGGCGAGATCGCCGACGAGCAACGCCCCCTCCCCGACGTCGTGGTGGCCGACGACGCCCACCTGGCCGGCGCCGACGCCCTCGCGAGGCTGGTCGACCGCTGTCGCGACCGCCGTCCGGCCGCGGCGCTGGTGCTCGCCGGACAGGGCAGGCTGCTCACGCTTCTCGCCCGCGACAGCCGCCTGGAGTCGGCGGTCACGCTCCGGGCCACCCTGCGACCCTGCGGCCTCGGCGAGTCCCGCATGATCATGTCGGCCCTGGCCCGCACCGCCACCTTCGACGACGACGCCGTCGACGCCATCCATGAGATCGCCGCCGGCATTCCGGCCGCGATCGGACGCCTGGTCGCGCTGGCCGACATCGTGGCCGCCACCCGTGGCGACCCCCGAGTGGTCGCGAACGACGTGGAGGAGATCCACCGCCGGCTCTCGCCGCTCGCCGCCTGACCTCACGCCTCGCCGCGGGCGCGAGCCAGCATCGCCGACACGGAGTCGCACGTGGGCTGCTGCGGCGGCCGGTCGGCCGCAAACGCCGCCACGTCCATCGCCGGCGTGGCGCCGGTGACGAGATCGGCCACGAGCATGGCGGTGCCGGTCGATTGATGCAGCCCTGCCCGGAAGTGCCCGGCCGCCACGAAGGCGTTGTCGACCCCGGGCACTGGACCGATCGTGGGCAGGCCGTCGACGGTGCCGGGCCGCAGGCCGGCCCACGATCGCTCGATCGTCGCGTCGTCGAGATCGCCGAGCAGGTCGCGGGTCACCGCCACGAGCCGTGCGATGGCCTCGTCGTCGGTAGTCGCATCGAAGCCGACGTCCTCGAGCGTGGAGCCCGCCAGCAGCGTGCCGTCCGCGCGGGGAACAAGGTAGTCGAGGCCGCGATTGACCACCCGCATGAGCCCCGGCGCCGACAGCCGCAGCTGCACGATCTGGCCCCGGATTGGACGCGTCTCCACCGTCAGGCCCACCGCGGCCCCGAGCCCCTGCGTCCATGCTCCGGCCGCGAGCACCCATACCCCCGCGCGAACGATCTCCTCACGGCCGTCGATCGCGGCCACGGCCTCGCTCAGGCGACCGTCGCGCACAATGAGCTCGCGAACGACGGCGTCGTGCGCGATGTCGACGCCGCGACCGCGGCACGACTGCTCCAGGGCTTCGAGGTGCCGCGGCGGGCGGATCTGCATCTCCTCGGGCAGGCAGTAGCCGCCCGTGACCACGCCGCGGTCGACCGCCCGCGCCAGGGCCGGTTCCCGCTCCGCCAGATCCCGGGCGTCGAGCCACTCGCAGGCCGCTCCCCGAGCCCGCCACGACGCCGCAGCCGCCACCAGCCGCTCGTGCGCGGCAGTGTCACCGCACACGTGCAACCCACCGCAGGCCCGCAGGCCCGTGTCGATGCCGGTCTCGTCGAGGAGCTCCCGCGCCCACACGCGATGGAGGCGATCGCTCCAGGCGGTCAGCCGCTCGTTCGGCGCGGCCTGCGGGTCGTCCGGGGCCGGCGGAAAGATCCCGGCGGCAGCCCACGAGGCCGTGTCGCGCCGCCGCTCGCGGGTGAGCACGCGCACCGCGAGGCCGCGGCCGGCGAGCTCACGGGCGATCGAGAGCCCGATGATCCCGCCACCGACGATGCAGCAGTCGATCATTCCGGGCGGGGCGCTCAGGCGTTGGTCGTCAGGTCGGGCGTGTCGGCCACGTTCACCCACGCGTGCACGTGCGGTGCGCCGCGGTAGTGCCAGACGAACGCCGGGCCCTCGAGCCGCCAGTTGTCCCACACGCCGTCGTCGCCGAGGTCGCCGCGGCGGTAGAACGCGAGCCGGCAGCGGTCGAGCCCCCCCTGCCGCGCGAGGCAGCCCCGGACCTTGTCGCGATCCACCGTGCGATAGGGTTCCAGCAGCACGCCGAGCACCCGCTCGAGTTCCCCCCGCTGGTCGGCGGCGAGCTCCGAGATCGCGATGCCCTGAGGCTCCGCCCCGCCGTGCCGGAAGGCGATCGCATTCTCCCGCGGTGTCTTCGCCACGATCGCGAGCTGCCGCTGCCGTCCATCGAGCATGGCGAACACACCGTTGGCGGCCACCGCCTGCGTCCAGAACACGTTTCCCGTATGGGCCGCATCCTCCGTGCCGCCGCCGGTGTCGTGGCCGTAGAAGATCGGGCCCCCGAAGGCGACATGCTCGGCCGAGTCGCCATCGCACCGCAGCGTCACGTGCCGGCCCGTGAGCAGGAACTGAAAGCGGCCGCTGCCGGGCTCGCCGAGCAGCGCGATCGACTGCCCGTGGCCGAAGCCGCCCGTGTCGTCCTCCAGCTGCCGGTCGTACCGCTCGTGCCAGGCCGGATCGATGAGGCCCTCGAAGATCTCCCGGATCAGCTGCTGCTGGTCCTTCGAAAAGAAGTCGCTATTCACCTCCGGCTCGGTGACGTTCCAGTTGTTGCCGACGCGGGTCCGAAGCAGGCCGAACTTCGGGTGCACGTGGTCCCACGCAAAGCAGACCTGCTTCCGCTGGGCCTCGGTGAGCGACGCATGCAGCCGCCCGGCGAGCGTCTCCGCCGTCGCGGCGGGTTCCGCGGCGGCGACGGCCGAACCACGCAGCATCCCGGCCGCGGCGACAACCGCGGAGGATCGCAGCAGATCTCGTCGTGACAGTCGCATGATCGCGCTCCATCTGCCGGGAATGATCGCTGAAAAGTGCCGCCCGTACCTTCCAGCCTACGACACGCCCGCGACGCATGCCAAACAGCGGCAACCACGCGCCGGGCTGCTCCTCGAGAGGGACACGGGGCAGAAAGCGTAACCGCGTGAGCGGTACGGCTGCGCTCCACGTGGCGCTGCCCGCATCGCTCACGCGATTGCGGCTTCCTGGAACGAACTCAGCGAGGGGTTGCCCGTGCTCCGAGAGCCGGCGTATGTCGCCAAACGAAGCCAGGATGGCCGAGTGCGGGCGACATCCGAGTGAGCCGAGGCCACGATGGCCGAGGTGAACGTCCGGCGATGGGGAATGGGGGGTCCTGAGCCAGCCCCGGGGTCCGGCGCCGAGCGTGCCGCTCGTCAGCGCCTCACGCCCGTTGCTGGCATGACGGGCAGAAGAACGTCGCCCGCTGGGCCTGCACGATCCGCACGATCGCTCCACCGCAGCCGGAGCACCGCTCACCCTCGCGGCCATACACGCGGTGCCGACGCTGGA
>JBJTRH010000258.1:0-2534 GCA_046076065.1 Planctomycetaceae bacterium
GTTACGGTCGGGACGTGCGTCGCGGGTTCACGCTCGTGGAACTGCTCGTCGTGATCGCGATCATCGCCACACTGATCGGCCTCCTGCTGCCCGCGGTGCAGACGGCTCGGGAGGCCGCCCGCCGCAGCGCGTGTTCCAACAACGTGAGGCAGCTCGGACTGGGCATTGCGTCGTTCGAGAGCGCGAGGAAGCGGCTTCCCGCCGGGCACCGGCAGATCAAGGTGGGGGATCCAGCCTGGGGATGGGCGGTGTTCATCATGCCGTATATGGAGGCCGCCACCACGTTTGACACGCTCAATCCAGCATCCACCACGCTGCTCGCCGCATGCCACATGCTCAAGAGCAAAACCGGGCCGGTCGCGGGAGCCCTAAAGTCTGGCGTGGCGTCGCACCGCTGTCCGTCCGACTCGACGCCCGAGACCAACAACCTGATCGACTTCGGAGGCACGAGCGGGGGCGGCGCGCCGCTCGCCTGCGAGACCGGCAGCGATCCGGCGCTGGCCACGTCGAACTACGTGGCGAGTGCCGGCAACAACGCACCGCACGAGATCTGTGGCTGGGACAACCCGGACGCGGGTACCTGCAAGACCGACGGTGTCGATCCGCCCGACGGCGTGTTCTTCGGCCGCGACACGATCCTCGGGCTCAAGCTCAAGGACATTCCCGACGGCCTTTCGAAGACGATCTTCGTTGGCGAGCGGTGCGGTGGCGACACGTTCACGGCCTTCAGCGCGGCCCCGTCGGGCAAGGGGTCGTTCGCCGCGGTCTGGGCGGGCAACGGCCGCCCCGGCTCGGGTACGTCGGCCAAGGGGGCCGGCCGCTGCTACGGCCGGATGATCAGCCTGCCGATCAACGACTTCTTCAGCACGAACAACGGCAAGGCCTATGGAAGCTATCACCGGGGCGGCTCCACCTTCCTGCTCGGCGACGCATCGGTGATGTTCATCTCCGAGAACTGCGATTACGCGATTCTCCAGAAGATGGCGAAGCGGGACGAGGGGCTCGTGGGCAACGTCGCCACCTACGGTTCGGCCACGACGCCGATCATCGACCCGTCGGTGCCGTCGTTGCCGCAGTGAGGTCGCGGCACGTGCTCATCGTTCCCGAGGTTGACTGCCACGCGTTGAGTTCGAGGAGTCTGCTGGTCATGCCTTGCCGCCCCGTCGCCTTCCTCTGTGCGGCCGCCTCCTGCCTCGCACTCGCCGGCTGTCAGCGCATCGGCGACGTGTCCGGCACCGTGCGTGTGGACGGCAAGCCCGTCAACGGCGTGATCGTCGTTTTTGATCCCGGCACGAAGGATGCTCCACGCGGCGTGGCGACGACCGGAGGAGAGGGCGGCTACACGATCCGTCGGCTGGGGCCGGGGGCCAAGCTGGGCGTGCCGGTCGGCACCTACGCGGTCAAGGTGATGGCGGATGCCGACAACCCCAACGCCCCCAAGATCCCGCCGAAGTATGCCCGCGGCGAGGCGCTGTCGTGCGACGTCAAGCCGGGCACGGCGAACGTGTTCGACATCGAGATCTCGACCAAATAGCCGCACGGCGCCGGGGTTCGAGGCCGCCCTGGCTGCCCCGAGGACGAAACGTGTCGTTCGCCGCAGGGTCGGCGTACACTCGCAGGGTCGGTGCGAGCCCGGGGTTCGACGGGGGCGCCATGCGCGGGGAACTGGTCGTGATCGGGCAGGCAGCGAAGCGGCGAATGACCGATGCGGTGGCGTGGGCGGCGGCCCTGCTGCTCCCCGCCCTGGCTGCGCCTGCCGCCCGCGCCGCGACGAGCAGTTGGGTGTGGCGTGACGGTGGCGGCCGGCTCGCGTACCGGGCGCAGGCGGATGGCGACCGGATCCCCGACTTCTCGATGGTGGGCTACGGTGCCGGCTGGATCGACCTGCCGGCCACGCCGCCGGTGGTCGTCACGGTGACGGCCACGACCGGCGACGCGACCGCGCGGATCCAGGCGGCGCTCAGTTCGGTGGCGGCCCTGCCGCTCCAGGCCAACGGCTACCGCGGGACGGTGCAGCTCGGCCCGGGCGACTACGAGATCGCCGGCCAGATCAAGATCACCGCCAGTGGTATCGTGCTCCGCGGCTCGGGGCGGGACCTGACGTCCGGATCAGCCACACGTCTCATCGCGACCGGCACCAGCACCCGCGACGTGATCGCGATCGGCAGCACGACGTCGTCCCCCAACTACTCGGGGTTTTCCAAGATCGCGATCGCCGATGCCCGCGTGCCGGTCGGGGCCACGAGCTTCACCGTCGCCTCCACGGCCGGCCTTTCCGTAGGCCACACGATCAACGTGAACTGGTCGAGCAACCAGGCGTGGATCGACGCCAACAACATGAACCTCCTCGACAATCCCTGGCAGCCCTGCGACCGCCAGCAGAACTCCGACCGCGTGATCACGCGGATCGAGGGCAGCCGCGTGGTCGTGGATGCCCCGATCACCTCCGCGATCGAGACGATCTACGGCGGCGGCACGATCCAGCGGTACAACGGCTTCACGTCGGGAGGTCGGATCACCAACGTCGGGGTGGA
>JBJTRH010000259.1:0-18475 GCA_046076065.1 Planctomycetaceae bacterium
CGCCGTTCTGCGGCTGCGACTCGTCGTAGGCGTAGGTGTCGCGGTGGACGAGGAAGTCGATGAGCTCGTTGGCGGGGATGCCGAACGCCAGCCCGTCGAACACGGCCGCGCCGGCGCAGGCCGCCGCCACCACTTCGCCGCGGGCGTTGAAGATCGGCCCGCCGCTGTTGCCGGGGTTGATCGCGGCATCGGTCTGGATGAGCCGCATCTGGTCGATGGTTCGCGTGGTGCTGCTGACGATCCCTTGGGTCACGCTCCGCTCCAGGCCCGCCGGATTGCCGATCGCGAACACCAGGTCGCCGACGCGGAGGTCGTCGCGGTCGTTGATCACCACCGGCTCGGGCAGCCGTCCCTTCGTCTCCTCGGGATCGAGCTGGAGGATGGCGAGGTCGCGGAGGGGCTGGAGGGCGATGATCTTGACCTTGCGAAACTCGTTCTTCTCGAAGCCCTTGGCGGTCTTGCGGAAGAGGGTGACCTGGATCCGCGTGTTGTTTTCGACCACGTGGTAGTTGGTGACGAGATGGCCTTCGGGGCTGATCAGAAAGCCGGTGCCCAGGCCGCCGGGATTGCGGACCATCACCACGGCCTCGCCGAATCGCTTGACGAGCTCGGGCACCTCCCGAGCCTCCAGCCGGCCCGTCCGGAAGATGTCGTGCTGCGTCTCCTGGCCGGCGTCGGCCTCGGCCGCTTCGGCGCGGACGTCGAGCAGCTTCGCGGCCGGAACCTGGAGCACGTCGAAGCCCAGGTCGAGGACGATGCCGTCGTCGTTGCGCCGCAGCAGGGGGGCCGTCACGCGACTGCCTCCCACCAGCGTGGCGGTCACCATCTCCGCGGCGCCGGCGGCGCCGCACCAGGCCGCGGCGGCCAGCAGCATCCAGCGTGCGGTCACGGTCGGGCCTCCCCCGCGTCGGCGGTGCTGGCGTGCTCCTCGGGCCGATCCTCGGCCGAGAGGTAGACGACGAGCCGGTCCTGACTGATCATCGCCAGGTCGCGGTCGCCGTCGGCGTCGGCATCGAGCCCGGCGATCCGCCGCGGCTCGGGCACCATGTCCTTCGACTCGCCGCCGTCGTACGGATACTTCCGATCCTCGAACACCTTCCACGTCACCGACCGCTGCAGCCCTTCGGGCCGACGGAGGAGCGCCGTGAGCTGGTGCTTGCGGTCGTCGCACAGCGTGATGTCGTCGCTCCGATCGCCGTCGACGTCGGTGGCGAGAATCCGGTGGATCGTGGATTCGCTCACGCCGCTGCGGCGGCCCACGCGGCCGTCGATGCTCTCGAGCAGCTTCAGCTCCCAAGGTCGGCCCCGGGACAGCCGCACCACGCGCTCCTGATCCACGAGCAGCAGGCCGAGCACCGGATCCCACCGCAGGCCCGTGCCGGCCGGCGGCTTCGCGCTGGCGACCACCCGCATGACCCCCGCGTCGTCGGCCGCGAGCCGATGCAGGAAGCCGCCCCCCTGCTCGAGTGCCCACGCCTCCGCGGGCGATCCCGCGGCTGTCGGCAGCGGCAGGTAGCTGGCGATCTTCTGGCCCTCCGTGAGCATCACCTGGTCGACCGGGTGCAGGTCGTCGCCCAGCCACTGGAGCACGCCGTCGGTGAGCCGCGCCCGGCGGAGCCCGCCGTCCACCTCGAGCAGCAGATACTCCGCGAGGTCGACCTTGGCGAGCAGCGCCGGAGTCGTGACGTCGGGCTTGCCATCCACGAGCCGGACGAACTTCCCCGCCGTCGCGTAGGCATCCTGGACGAGCAGCGCGTCGCCCCCGAGCCAGACCACCTGCTCCACCTTGGGCCCGAGCCCCGGGTATCGGGTGATCCGCGGCTCCGACTGGTCTGCAGGCCAGACGAAGAGATCGAGGTCCGAACCCACGCGCTGCGCCCACCACACGGTGGAGCCGACCGAGTCGAGGGCGACGATCTTGCGATCCTTGCCCTCGCGCTCCCAGGGCTGCGGGTAGGTGAGGCGGCCGTTCTCCCAGCGGCAGCGGTGAAGGTCGGCCGCATCCTTCGCCCAGACGAGCAGCGTGCCGGCCGCGCCGGCCGGGGCGGCCAGGGCCTTGATCCCGCCGATTGACGGAAACGACTCTTCGGCGAGCCAGCCTTCGGCGCCGAGGCGGTGCATCCGGAGCCTGGGCTGGGCGGCGTCGACGGCGACGATCGCCGGCGTCGCGTCGGCGCCGACCCGCATCCCGCACCAGCCGTGGCGGGCGGCGCCGGCGAGCGGCAGCGCGTCCTGGCGGCCGACGTCGGTCGGTTCCCCGGCGGCGAGCTGGTAGCGCCGCAGCACGCCCTTGTCGGATCCGCCGAGCAGGTACACGTCCGCTGCGCCGGAGGGTCGGCTCCCGACCTGCAGGCCTTCGATCGTCTGGTCGTGGAGCGTCTGCGCGGGGAGCAGCCGGCCGTCGGTGTCGCAGGGATACCAGCGGACCACCTGGCGGGCCACGCTCGACCACTCGACGAGATCCCGGTCACCATCGCCGTCGAGGTCGGCCAGATGCCAGTCGACGCGACCGCGGCTCTCGCGGGGCGCGAGCCAGACCGCCCGGCTGCCGCGGACGAGCGGCAGCTGCTGGATGCCCTGCTCGCTGCTCACGAGCAGCTCGTGCCCGTCGCCGGGCAGGTCGCGGACGAGCAGGCAGCCCGACTTGCCCGTCGGCGTGCCCGCGAGCAGGCTCCACTCGCCCGTCTTCTTCCAGGCCGCCTTCGCATCCACCGCCTTGTCGACCGCTTGAGAGTAGATGCCGACCCGGTTCGACGGCGCGGTGAGCACGAGCAGTTCCGGACGGCCGTCGCCATCGACGTCGTGCGCGACGGCGTCGACCGGCATCTCGTCGATCGACACCTCGCCGTGGCTCCAGTCGGGCGCCAGGGGCAGCTCGTTGGGCCGTTCGGGATCACCGGCGGCGTCGCGGCCGCGCTCCGCCTCGGGCAGCCAGCGGTAGAGATCGAGCCGCGCCTGCCGCGGATTCACCACGATCAAGTCGTCCCGGCCGTCGCCGCCGAGGTCGGCGACGAGCAGCCGCTCGGCGCGGCCCTCCAGCGGGATCACCCGCATGCTCTGCCAGCCGTCGAAGGCCCCGGTGTCGGCCGGGGCGCTTGCGGCGACGGCAGTGGCCAGCAGCAGGGCCGCGACGGAGCGGATCGCGAGTCGACTCATGCGGGCAAGGATACCCCCAGGGCGGACCGCCTGCCACGCAGCACGGGCATGGTTCATTCGAGCTCGGGGAGCATGTGCTCGGCGATGGCGGCCTCGCGGAGCTTCTCCAGGGCCTTGGCCTCGATCTGCCGCACCCGCTCCTTCGTCACGCCGAGGGCCGAGCCCACCTCCTTGAGGGTCTGCGGCTCGCGCTGATGGTCGAGCCCGAAGCGACGGATGATGATCGTCTGCTCGCGGGAATCGAGTCGATCGAGGAACTTGCCGATCTGCGCGAGCCGGTCGTTGGCCGCCATCCGCTCCTGCAGCTCGTCGGACCGCCGGTCGGCAGCCGACTGCAGCAGCTCCATGTCGGCCGCCCGGAAGCGGTCGCGGTGCTTGTGCTCGTCGGGAATCGAGCGGGCGAAGTTCTTCATGATCGCCCACGAGGCGTAGGTGCTGAACTTGTTGCCGCGGGCATAGTCGAACTTCTCGACCGCGCGAATGAGCGACATGTTGCCGTCACTGACGAGGTCGAAGAACCCGTCGCCCGGCGTCACTCGCCGCTTGGCGATCGACACGACGAGCCTCAGGTTCGCCCGCACGATGCGGTTCTTGATCTCGACCGCCTCGTCGTGGAGCCGCTCGATCTGATCCATCAGCCGCGCATTGGGCCGTTCGAGGTCGATCTGTTCGCGGAGCTTCGCCGCCTTGTACTTGAGAAAGTTGTACTTCCGGAACAGCCACACCTCCTGCTCACGAGTGAGCAGCGGCACCTCGTAGAGGCTCGCGAGGTAGGCCGGCAGGCCGCCGGGCCGCCGCACCCGCTTGGCGTCGGTGGGGCCCGGATACGGCTGGTCCACGACCTTCTCGGCGCTCGTGCGGGTGAACAGCGGGTTGGGCATGAAGTCGAGCGGCAGTTGCATCACGTGCGTCGCCCGCTCCGCGAGGATCACACGGTAGATGCTCGCCTTCGACCGGTGGTACCGGCGGGCGATCGACTCGACCGGCTCGCCGGCAAGATGGTGCTGGTAGATGCGGGCCCGGCTCTCCGGGCGGAGATGACCGTCGGCCGGGGGAAACACGGCCGCGTCGGGATGATCCTGATCGTGCCGCTTGATCGTGTACCGCACCGTCTCCACGCTGCGGCCGAGGCGGGCGGCGATCCGGCGGTGGACGTCGGCCGGGCAGGCGCCGGCCACGGCGAGCCGTCGCGCCCAGGCCACGATCTTGTCGTGCTCCTCGTAGGACAGCTGGCTGAAGCGGCTGCCGCGCTCGATGCGCAGCGGGTTGTCGCGGACGAACCGCTCTACGGCGCTGGCGAGGAATCCCACCCGGCGGCGGCCGTCCACCGTGTAGCGGCGGGCCACGAGGCCGTGGTCGCGCCAGCGGGAGATCGTCTTGGTGGAGACGTTGAATCGGCGGGCGAGCTCCTCGATCGAGAGCACCTCCTCGCCGGCGAGCACGTCGGATCCGTCCGCCGCGCCGGACTGCAGGGACGACACCTCGGCGGCGGCATCCGGGGCTCCGGCGGAAAACAACCGCACAAACTCATCACCCGAAGCACTGGAACGCATGACTCACCTCCGACCGGCGGCCGTGCCGGCAGTTCGGCGGGAGAAGCCGATCGGGCGATCGTGGCTCGCCCGGGCGTCCTCACCCCGCATCCAACCCGTTCACCAGACTCGCGTCATTCCATGCGTCCAGGGCCATCCTTAGCCCCATCCACGCCTTCCGCGGACGCACGAGTTATACGGTGTGCCCGGCGGGACGGTTCATGGACACCCGGTTTTTCTTGAGCGTTTTTCAATTGCCCCATGCATCCGGCCCGACTGCGGATGCACCTAACCCCTTGCGCCGCGGGCACTTGCCTCTCGCGGCCGGGGCACGGGGCGTCTCAGAGCCGTGCCGTGAACCCGCGAGAATCCCCTGAAACCAAGGCTGGATTCAGCGTGGACACCTGGTTTCGTGCAGGCGCAGCGATGCGGACGTGAGGCTGGGCAGGGTGGGGTGGGGCGGTGAGCCGAGCGACGCCGTACGTGGATCACCTGCCGCGACAGCCGACGTATCCGCGAGACGCCGCGGGCCTGCCGCAGGTCACTCACGATCGGGGGTTTCTCCATGCCGGACCACCGCACCCGCCGGGCCGCGGGATTCATCGCAGCCATTCTGCTGTTCGCCATCAGCTCGCCGCTGGCGTCGTCCCGCGGCGACGAACCGGCTGCCGATGGGGCGGCCGACGGGGCTGTCGTCGATGAGTCTGTCGACGCCGTCGCGCCCCCGGACGCCGCGGCCGACCAGCCGGCCGATTCAGGCGAGGAAGCGACGCCCGTCGAGCCCGCCGCTGTCGAGGAGCCCCGGACGCGGCCGGCTGCAGCTCCGACAGACCGCGTGCGCCTGAAGCTCGACGTGACGGGTGAGATCTTCGCGCCGGCGGGGAAGGATGCCCCTCCTCTTCGCCTGCCCACCAGCATCGATGCGATGTTCGATTTCACCGAGTTGCCGCTCCGGACCACGGATTCCACGGACCCGACGGTGGAACGTCGGTACGCCGATGCCGTGGCCGAGCTCCGCGTCGACGGCGTCGCCAGCCGCATGTCGCTCGCGCGGGATGCCCGCGTGGTTCGCGTCGTGCTGCGGGGCACCACGCCGTCGCCGTTTCTGGAGCGCGGCTTCCTGACCCGCGACGAACTCGACCTGCTCGAGGTCCCGTTCGACCCGCTGCTCGCGGCCGCGATCCGCCCGGGACGCGACGTGGCCGCCGGCGAAACGTGGACAATCGCGGCCGACGACGCCGCCGGCCTGCTCTCGGTCGACACGGTCGAGTCCGGCAGCCTCGAGGCCACGCTCGACGAGGTGGTCGACGGCACGGCGACGGTGACGATCACGGGCATCATCGACGGGGCCGCCGACGGCGTGCCGACGCACGTGACCGTCGAGGGTTCGTGCACACTGCCGGCGGACGACACGGCGGAGGGACGCTACACGCTCGACGACCCGCCGCGGTCGGCCGCCGTCACGATCCGTGAACGCCGTGAGGCAGGGCATGTCGCCCCGGGCTTCGACGTCGAGGCCCGCGTCTCGTTCGTCCGCGCGGCGGTCACTGCCGACGACCGCGGCGGCGATGGCACGCCCGTCGACGCTGCTGCCGCGCCGCGGGGCGACGCAGCCGGCCGCCCGGGGCTCGTCTGGCATCACGATCCGCACGGCCGCTTCGACATCGTCCACGAGACGGGCTGGCGGACCATCGAGGACGGGCCGGACGGCCTCGTGATGCGACTGGTCGATCACGGGGCGCTCGTGGCCCAGTGCTCCATCGCCGCGCTGCCGCGGAGTTCCGCCGCCACGCCCCCGACGATCGCGGACGTCGAGCGGGATCTGGCCCGGTCGCTGGCGGGGCAGTTCAGTGCGGTCGAGCACTCGTCGGAGGCCACGCGGACCGACGGCGTCACGATCGTGCGGGTCGTCGCCGCGGGCCGGGCCGGCGACCTGCCGTTCCGCTGGATCCACGCCGTGCTGACCGATGGCCAGGGCCATCGCCTGGCGGTCACGTGCCTGCTCGAGGCGTCGCTGGCGGAGCGGTTTGGCGACGCCGACCGCCGGCTGGTGGACGGCATCCGCCTGCCGGCGGCCCAGCCGGCCGGCCCGGACGCGTCCCGGGACCGCGAGGCCCGGCTGCCGCAGGATTCCCGGACGCCTTGACGCTGCCCGGTTTCGCGACGACACTCGACCCAACTGCGGGATCAGCCGGACTGTTCGCCCATCCGGCTCTTCGCGCACGACATTTCGAGGGGAGAACCGCCGGCCCGCGGTGCGAGAAGCACGACTTCATCCCGGCCGGTGGTCCCTGAACCGCGGCCGGAGTCGTCAGCCATCGAGAAGCAGCATCGCATCAATGAGCAGATTCGGATCTCGCCGATCCGCGTCATCTCGGCCGATGGCGGCCAGCTCGGCATCATCCCCACCGATGAGGCCCTGAGCCTCGCCCGGGAGGCTGGCCTGGATCTGGTGGAGGTGGCTCCCAACGAGAAGCCGCCCGTCTGCCGGATCATGGACTTCGGCAAGTTCAAGTACCAGCAGAAGAAGAAGCATCACAAGACCCACGTCCACCACGCGAAGATCAAGGAGATCCGGCTCCGCCCGAAGACGGGCGAGCATGACATCGAGGTCAAGGTCAACCAGGCGAAGGGCTTCCTCCAGCACAAGGACAAGGTCATCGTCTCGGTCGTGTTCCGAGGCCGCGAACTGGCCCACATCGACGAGGGTCAGCGGGTGATGCGGCAGATCGTCGCGCAGCTCGAGCCGATCAGCAAGGTCGAGGCGCCGCCACAGCAGATGGGCCGGCGACTCGTCTGCACGCTCGCACCCAAGTAAGACCTGTCCCGAATCCATTCCCCCCCAGCACACCTCACATCGCACCACAAGGAGCATCGCCATGCCGAAGCAGAAGACCCACAAGGGCGTGAAGAAGCGTTTTCGGATCACGGCCACCGGCAAGGTCAAGCACCGCCGGGCCGGCACGAGCCACCTGCAGGTCCGCCTCACGGCCAAGCGGAAGCGGAAGCTCCGCGGCACGGGTGTGCTCGCCGAATCCGACGTCCATCGCATCCACGACGCGCTCGGCAAGTACAGCTACTGATTACACGCCTGCACCGCCCTCTGGGTACACGCCTGCACCGCCCTCGTGGCCGGTGCAGGCTGCGTTGGAAGGGCCCGCCGTCCGGGCGGGCTGCGGTGGGCGCTGCAGGCCCTCGTGGCCGGTGCCCCGGCACCTACTCCCCATGCCGGCAGGCTCCACCAGCCGTCCGGGCTCGACCCCAAAACCCCGGGCAGACCGCAGCGCCCTTGCATTTCTCATGATTGACGCCAGATTTTAGGGTTCCCTTGTCCGGGCCCATTGGGCCCCCAGCCCAGGTTTTGAGCCATGCGTACCAAGAGCGTCGTCCCCCGTCTCCGAGCCAAGAAGCGTCTCTTCAAGCGGGTGAAGGGCTCCGTGGGCGGTCGCCGCCGTCTGCTCCGCACCGCCAAGGAGTCGATCATCCGCGCTGGGGTGTACGCCCGCCGCGACCGGCGGCGCAAGAAGCGGGATTTCCGTCGGCTCTGGATCGTGCGGCTCAACGCCGCCTGCCGCGAGCGGGGCTTCCGTTACAGCCAGTTGATCGCCGGGCTCGACAAGATCGGCTGCGAGCTCGATCGACGCACGCTCGCCGAGATGGCCGTGCTCGACCCCACGGGCTTCGACGCCGTGGCCGCCGAGGTGCGGAAGGCGCTCGGCCTGCCGGAGCCGGCCGCGGTCGCGTGACGCCGTGACAAGCGTGCCGCTCGACACGTTCCGCGCCGAACTGGAGCGGCTGCGCGGCGACGCGGAGGCGACGCTTGCGGTGGCGGCCGACGCCGCGGGGCTTGAGGCCGCCCGCATCGAGTTCCTGGGCGCGAAGAGCGGGCGGCTGAAGGCGATCCAGAAGTCGCTCGGTGGACTCGGTCAGGCCGACAAGCCAGCCGGGGGTCGGCACTTCAACGACGCCAAGAACGCGATCAACGCGTGCTTCGAGGCGGCTCAGGCCCGCATCGCCGCCGCCGCGGCAGGACCAGCCGTGTCGGGCATCGACGTCACGCTGCCTGCGGAGCCGATCCGCCTCGGCCACCTCCACCCGATCACGCGGACGATCCGCCGCGTTCAGGAGATCATGGGCCGCCTCGGATTCGAGAGCGTCGACGGCCCGGAGGTGGAGGACCAGTGGCACAACTTCGAGGCCCTGGCGATCCCCGCGGAGCACCCCGCCCGGGATCCGCTCGACAACTTCTACCTCGCAGTGGCGCACGCCGCCGATCCGCTGCTGCTGCGGTCGCAGACGAGCACCGTGCAGATCCGCGTGATGGAGAATCGCGAGCCGCCGCTGCGGATCGTGTCGCTGGGCCGTGTCTACCGGCCCGAAACCGCCGACGCCACGCACTACCCGATGTTTCACCAGGTGGAGGGCCTGCTGGTCGAGCCCGGCACCACGATGGCCCACCTCAAGAGCGTGCTGCGAATGTTCGCCTCGAGCTTCCTCGGCGGCGACGTGAAGGTGCGGTTCCGCCCGTCGTTCTTCCCGTTCACGGAGCCGAGCGTGGAGGTCGACATGGAATGGGGCGGACGCTGGGTCGAAATGGGGGGCGCCGGCATGGTCGACCCGGCGGTGCTCGAGGCCGTGGGCTACGACCCCGACGCGGTGACGGGCTTCGCCTTCGGCCTGGGTGTCGAGCGGATCGCCGCCCGCCGGCATGGCGTCGACGACATCCGCGACTTCTACCGCAACGACGCCCGGTTCCTCAGGCAGTTCTGATGCCATGATCATCTCCGCGAACTGGCTGGCGGATTACGTGCGGGTCTCCGCGTCGCTCGACGAGGTCGTGGAGCGGCTGCTGATGTCGGGCCTCAACCACGAGTCGTCGACCCGCGTCGGCGACGACACCGCGATCGAGCTCGAGGTCACGAGCAACCGGCCCGACTGCCTCGGCCATGTCGGCGTGGCGCGCGAGGTCGCCGTGCTGTTCGGCCGCCCCCTGCACGTGCCGGATCCGCGGCCCCTGGAGGCAGCGGGCGACGCGGCCCGGAGCGTCCGCGTGGAGATCCTCGCCCCGGACATCTGCCCCTGCTACACCGCGCGAGTGATCCGCGGCGTGCGGGTGGGGCCGAGCCCGAAATGGCTCGTCGAGCGGCTTGCCACGGTCGGCGTGGCGAGCGTCAACAACGTGGTCGACGTCACCAACTACGTGATGCTCGAGTGCGGGCAGCCCCTGCATGCCTTCGATCTGGCGGCCATTCGGTCCGGCCGGATCGTCGTGCGCCGCGCCGCCGAGGGCGAGCCGTTCACCGCGATCAACCACAAGACGTATGCCCTGTCGGAGCGGATGTGCGTGATCGCCGATGCCGAACGGCCGGTGGCGCTCGCCGGCGTGATGGGCGGAGCCGAGACGGAGATCACGGCCGCGACCACGGACGTGCTCCTGGAGTCGGCCCAGTTCGCCCCGCTGGCGGTCCGGGCGGCGGCCCGCACGCTCGTGCTCGCGAGCGGCTCGTCGTATCGCTTCGAACGCGGGCCCGATCCGGCCATGGTGGACTGGGCGAGCCGCCGGGCCGCCGCGCTGATCCTCGAGCTCGCCGGGGGAACGCTGGAGCGCGGCGCGGTGGTCGCCGGCCGACTGGCCTGCGCCCCGGCCACAATCCGCCTGGCGGCAGAGCGGGTGGGGGAAGTGCTCGGGGTGGACGTCGCCGACTCCCGCCAGCGGCGGATCCTCACGTCCTTGGGGTTCGTCGAGGAGCCCGGGCAGGCGCCACACGACCATGCCTGGCGGGCACCGACGTGGCGGCGCGACTGCTGGCGCGAGATCGACCTCGTCGAGGAGATCGCCCGAATCGAGGGCTACGACCGCGTGCCTGAAGACGCCGTGATCGCGGCCCGTCCGATCGAACTCTCCCCACGCGAGGTGACGATCCGCAGGGTGTCCGACCTGCTCGTCGGCGCCGGGCTGTGCGAGGCGATGACCCGCAGCGTGGTGAGCGAGGCGCTGGCGGCGATGCCGAGCCCGTGGGGCGACACGAGCCCGCTGACGATCTCGCCGCCGCTCGTCCGCGGCGCCGACCGGCTGCGGCGGAGCCTCCTGCCGAGTCTCCTCGAGGCCCGCGCCGGCAACGTGGCCGTCGGGGTCGACGACGCCGATCTGTTCGAGATCGCCCGGGCCTACCTGTCGCGGCCCGCCGATGCCGCCGCGGGCAGCGGCCCCGTCGAGGAGCCGCTGCTGACCGGGATCGTGGTGGGTGGCGACTTCTTCCGCGCCAAGGCGGTGTGCGACGCGGTGCTCGCCGGCCTCGGCCTGCCGGCCTCGACCTCGGCCGCGGCTCTGGCCTATCGGCCGATCGACCTCGATCCGTGTGCCCGCGGCCGCGCCGCGGAGGTCGTGCTCGTCAGGCCAGACCATGCCCCGGAGCGGATCGCCGTGGTCGGGGAGGTGGCGACGGCCGACGCGGTCCGGCTCGGCCTCGTGCCACCGGTCGCGGCGGCGGAGATCCGGCTCGACCGGCTCGCCTTCGCGGCGACGAGCGAGCAGCCGCTCGTGAAGCCGAGCGACTTTCCGGCCGTTCAGCGCGACGTGAATCTCGTGGTGGACGAGGCGGTGGCGTGGGGCGACGTCGAGGCGGCGATCCAGACCGTCGCCGGCGCGAGCCTCGAACGGTGCCGCCTCGTGCAGGTGTGGCGTGACACCGACCGACTGGGCGCGGGCCACAAGAGTTTCGTGGTGGCCCTCACACTGCGCAGCGCCACCGGAACGCTCTCGGGCGACGAGGCGGGCAGCATCGTCGATGGCGTCGTGGGGGAATGCGGTCGCCGCGTCGGGGCCGTGCTCCGCGGGGCATGACCATGGCCGCAGCGATCCTGGCGTGCCTGCTCGTCGGCGTCGCCGCCTCCGCGGCGGCCGAGCCTCCGGGTGTGGTGATCGCGCACGTGCCCGCGGCGACGAAAACCTACGTCGGCTCGCCGAGCCTCGCGATACTGCCCGACGGAACCTACGTCGCCAGCCACGACCTGTTCGGCCCCGGGAGCACGGAATGGACGTCGGCCACGACCCGCGTGTTCCGCAGCACCGATCGCGGTGCGACCTGGACGAACGTGGCCACAGTCGAGCCGGCCTTCTGGTCCGGCCTGTTCGTGCACCACGGCAGCCTCTACCTGATGGGCACCACGCACCACCATGGCCGGATCGTGATCCGCCGCAGCGACGACGGGGGCGTGACCTGGACCACGCCCGATTCGGCGACCACCGGCCTGCTGACCGAGAGCGGCGCGTATCACACCGCCCCCATGCCGGTGCTCGTGCACGGCGGGCGCGTGTGGCGGGCGTTCGAGGATGCCGGCGGAGGCACGGAGTGGGGCAAGCGCTACCGGGCCATGATGCTCTCGGCGCCGGTCGATGCCGACCTGCTCGATCGCCGCAGCTGGACCTTCTCCAACGCGCTGCCGCGGGATCCCGCCTGGCTTGGCGGCCGCTTCAACGCCTGGCTCGAGGGCAACGCCGTCGCCGATGCCGGCGGCCGGGTGGTCGACATGCTGCGCGTCGATACGCCGGACGGCGAACGTGCGGCGCTCGTGGAGCTTTCGGCCGACGGCCGCACGGCCACCTTCGACCCGCACCGGGGGTTCGTCGAGTTCCCCGGCGGCGCGAAGAAGTTTACGGTGCGCCGCGACCCCCGGTCGGAGGCCGCAGGTGAGCGGCCCGTGTGGTGGACGCTTGCCTCGGTCGTCGCGCCCGTCGACGCGGGCCGGATGCATCCCGGCGCGGTTCGCAACACGCTGGCGCTGATGCGGTCCGAGGATCTCCGGCACTGGGAGATGCGGTCGATCGTGCTCCATCACGACGACGTGGCCAGACACGGCTTCCAGTACCTCGACTGGCAGTTCGACGGCGACGACCTCGTGGCCGTCAGCCGCACGGCGCATGACGATACCGACTGCGGCGCTTCACGGGCGCACGACGCCAACTACCTCACCTTCCATCGACTTGCGGGTTTTCGCGACCTGGAGCCGGCCGACTCCGTCGTCGACCCGGCGACCCTCGGCTGGCCCGCCGACCGTCCGAAGAAGGCGGCGTCGACGGGCGAGCCGCGACGGCCAAACGTGCTGGTGATCATCGCCGACGACCTCGGCTGGCGGGATCTCGGCTGCACCGGGAGGCGGGAGCACGGCACGCCCCGAATCGATGCTCTCCGGGACGGCGGCATGCTGTTCACCGAGGCGCACGCCGCCGCACCGATCTGCTCCGCGTCGCGGGCCGCACTGCTCACCGGGCTCTCCCCGGCGCGGCTCCACTATGAGTTCGTGCCCAAGTGGCAGCCCGGCCGACAGGGCGGCGACCATCCGCTGCGCACGCCCCCCTTCCCCACGGAACTGCCCGCGGGCACGCCGACCGTCGCCACGGCGCTGGCGGCCGCCGGATACCACACCTGCTTCGTCGGCAAATGGCATCTGAACCGCCACCACGGCCGGTATCTTGGCTGGCTGCCCGGTCATGGACCGGAGTCGTTCGGGTTCGACGTCGTCGCCGACGACGTCACGCCGGACGGCATTGTGCCGCGGGCGGTGCGGATGATCGGCGAGGCGCCGGCCGATGCGCCGTTTCTGCTCTGGGTATCGCATACGCTCGTGCACGATCCGTTTACCAAGGGGCACGCCGCCCGCGTCGCCCACCACCACGGCCGGCTCGAGGCCGACGGCGTCGTTCGCGGTCTCGACGACCAGGCGCACTTCGCTGCGATGGTCGAGGGCCTGGACGATGATGTCGGCCGGCTGCTCGACGCCCTCGACCGCCGCGGTGCGACCGACACGACCGTGGTGGTGTTCACGAGCGACAACGGCGGCCATCCGTCGGTCTCGACAAGAGCTCCCCTGCGCGGATCGAAGTGGAACCTCTACCAAGGCGGTGTCCGTGTCCCGCTGGTCATCCGCTGGCCGGGCGTGGCCGCGGCCGGCGGTGCCTGCGCGGCCCCGGTGATCGGCACCGACCTCGTGCCGACGCTCCTCGAGGCCTGCGGCATCGACCCGTTGCCGCGCAGCGATGGCCGCAGCCTCCTGCCGCTGCTCGAGGGAAACGATGCCGGCGGCTGGAACGACCGCCCACTCGTGTGGCACTACCCGTACTATTCGCCCGAGACCGACTTCGAGGCCGCGCTGCCGACGATCGGCGTCGACGACGGCTGTCCGCAGCAGGTGCGGCCGCATGCCGCGATCCGCGTCGGCGGCCGCAAACTGCTGCACTGGTTCGAGGACGGCCGCCGCGAACTCCACGACCTCGCCACCGATCCTGGCGAGTCCCATGACCTGGCCGCCGGCCGCCCCGCGGAGGCCGAAGCCCTCGAGACGCGGCTGTTCACGACACTGCAGGACTGGAACGCCCGGCTGCCGGAGCCGAAACCTCAGGCAGCCGCGAGACGATGACGGCGGCGGATCGCCTTCGATACTCGCGCGGTGACGTTCCCACGAGCTGCTTGAAGCGTCGTGAAAAGTAGAACTCGCTCTCGAACCCGAGCAGGCGGGCGATCATGCGACATGTCTCGTCGCTCTGCTCGAGCATCACGCAGGCCTGTTCAATGAGACGCCGCGCCCGGTACTGCGCCGGGGTGACGCCCGTCAGACGCTTGAACTTCTTGCGGAACGCCTGCTCGCCGAGGGCGAACTCGGCCGCCAGCGCGGCAAAGTCGGCCTCGCTGCCCACCGCGATGGCGTCGAGACGAGCCTCCACCTCCTCCAGCCACGAGGCGGCCACCTTGTCGGCCGACGGCTGCCAGTCGGTGATCATGTGGGCGATGAGCTCGATCAGCCTGCCGGTGTCGCGAAGCGTGGGCATGCCGTGAGCCCGCGACACCGACCCGACGAGCTCGTTGAACCGCGAGAGCCAGTAGCCGATCGGCTCCAGATGCCGGACCGGCTCGTGCGGATCGAGCATCCCGGGGCCGCACCAGCCGTCGAAGGCCGGACCCGAAAACTCGACGTTGATCTCGTCCCAGCGATCACCAGCATCCGGTCCGTAGGCATGCGGGATGCCCGGAAACAGGCAGATCACATCGCCGGCGCGGACGAGCCGGCTGCCGGCCGGGGAATGGAAGGTGCCCGAACCACGATCGACGTAGACGAGGCTGTAGTGGTCGAGCGTTCGCCGAAAGTCGGAAGCCGTCTCGAGTTGCGGCCGCATCCCCCAACTGTCGACGATGCGGCTGGATCGGACGAGACACCCGGGACCGGGCGCCTGCGGCGAGTCGAACAGCAGCCAGTATCGGCGCACGCTCTCCTGGCCGCCCACGACGGCTCGCTGCTCCTGCTCGGCAGCAGCATCAGCAGCCCGCTGCGCTCCGCCCGGGTTGGATCGGCGATTTTTTGCCATCGACGTCCCCATGCATATGTACCATTCCCGACAAAAGTCTGCCGCATAGCGGGCCGAAACGCCATTCTAGGCGGAAAGGTGGCCACCGCGAGCGACAAGCCGCGTCCGCGGGGCTGTTTCGGCGACGGGGCCGTCCGGCGATATCTTCTCGACGTGGCGCCAGCGATGCCCCAGCGAGCGACTTCATGACCTCTCCGCGACTGCCCCTCGCCGGCCCCGCGGCCGCGTTCCTGACGCTGGTGCTCGCCCCGGCGGCCGCGGCACCGGCAGCGCCGCGAACGCTGCTCAACGTGCTGTTCATCGCCGCCGACGACCTGCGCCCCGACCTCGGCTGCTACGGCAACTCCGTCGTACGCTCCCCCACCATCGACCGTCTCGCGGCGCGGGGCAGCGTCTTCGAGGCGGCCTACTGCCAGCAGGCGGTCTGCAATCCGTCGCGGGCCTCGCTGCTCACGGGCCGGCGGCCCGACTCGCTGCGGATCTGGGATCTGCCGACGCACTTCCGCACCCGGCACCCCGCGATCGTCACCCTGCCGCAACACTTCAAGCAGCACGGGTATCACACCGAGGATGTCGGCAAGATCTTCCACAACTGGAAGCAGACGACCGAGGGCGACCCTGATTCGTGGAGCGTGCCGGCGGTGATGCACTTCGGCAACCACGGCTCCGACCAGCCGCGGGTGGAGGGCGCCATGCCGCCGGATCGTGCCGATGCCCCCCGCTGTGAGATGCGGGACGTCCCCGACGAGGCCTACCTCGACGGCCGCATCGCCGCCCGTGCGATCGAGGCACTCCGCGAGGCGGCCCATCGCGACACGCCCTTCTTCCTGGCGGTGGGCTTCTGGAAGCCGCACGCACCCTTCAACGCGCCCAAGCGATACTGGGATCTGTACGACGCGGACACGATTCCTCCGCCTCGGAATCCGGACTGGCCCCGTGATGCTCCGCGGATCGCCTGGCACGACAGCCGCGAAATCCTGCGTGAGGCACGCGACGGGCTCTCGCCGCGCCAGGCCCGCGCGATGCGTCACGGCTACCTCGCCGCGGTCAGCTACCTCGACGCCCAGGTCGGCCGGGTGCTCGACGAGCTCGACCGGCTCGGCCTCACCGAGCGAACGATCGTGGTGCTCTGGTCGGACCACGGCTATCACCTCGGCGAACAGTCGCTCTGGGCGAAGACCTCGAACTTCGAGCTCGATGCCCGCGTGCCCTTGCTGATCGCCAGCCCGACGCTGCCCACGGCGGCCCGGCGAGTGGACGCTCCCGTGGAACTGCTCGACATCTATCCCACCCTCGTCGAACTGGCAGGCCTGCCGCCCGTGGTGGGGCTCGAGGGAAGGAGCCTGGTTCCGCTGCTGCTGGATGCCGATGCTCCGGCCCGTGCAGCGGCGCTCACGCAGCATCCGCGGCCCGCCTACATCGACACGGCCCCGGGAGGCGTGCCCGTCGCGATGGGCTACTCGGTCCGGACTCGCACGCACCGGTACACGGAGTGGCGGGACTGGAAGACGGGCGCGACCACGGCCCGCGAACTCTACGACCACGCCGTCGATCCCGACGAGAGCGTCAACGTGGCGAAGCGTCCCGGGGAACGCGAGGTGGTCACCCGCCATGCCGCGCTGCTGGAATCGTTCGGGCCGCTCGTGAGGCCTGGATGGACGCCGGTGCTGCCGTGACGTCCGCGCTCCGAGCCCATGCCGTGGCCTGGTCGGCGGTCCTCGTCGCCGGGCTGTATAACGCTGCCGCCACGAATCCCAGCCACGCCGTGCCCATGCCCGACTCGCGACCGATCACCACCGCCCCGCACGGCCACGTACTCACCAACTCGGGCGTCTGGTCGCCCGACTCGCGGTGGATCGTGTACGACGTCCGCTCCGCCCCCGACGGCTCGACCTTCGACGGCACCCGGATCGAGCGGGTGGACGTGGAGTCGGGACGGGTCGAGGTGCTCTACGAGTCCCGCGACGGCGCCTGCTGCGGCGTGGTGACGGCGAGCCCGGTGGACGACCGGGTGGTCTTCATTCTCGGGCCCGAGCGGCCCACGATCGACTGGTCGTACGGTGCGGCGCGGCGGCAGGGCGTCGTCGTGCGCCCATCGCGGCCCGGGGTGTCCGAGGCGTTGGACGCACGGGATCTGGTGCCGCCATTCACGGCCGGCGCCCTCCGCGGCGGCAGCCACGTGCATGTCTTCTCGCCCGACGCTGCCGCGGTGAGCTTCACTTACGAGGACGCGATCCTCGAGGCGGCGGCCGACGCCGGACAGGCGGCCGCGCAAAACCTCCGCGCGGTTGGGGTCAGCGTCTGCGGGCGGCCGACGACCGTGCCACCGCGACACCCCCGGAATCACGCTGGAGCCGCGTTCACGGTGCTGGTGACGCGGCTCACGGATACCCCGCGGCCGGGCAGTGACGAGATCTCGCGGGCCTTCGAGGAGGCGTGGGTCGGCAGCGACGGTTATCCGCGAGCCGACGGCACCCGGCAGCGTCGGTCGCTGGCGTTTCAGGGACAGGTGATCACGCCGGCGGGCGCGACGGTGAGCGAGGTTTTCGTCGTCGATCTGCCGGACGATCTCGCGGATCTGGCGGTCGCAGGCGACGAGCCGCTCGCAGGCACGCCGACGACGCGGCCGGCGCCTCCGCGGTCCGTCCGCCAGCGGCGGCTTACCTTCACCGCCGGCCGGCGGCACCCGGGGCTCCAGGGCCCGCGGCACTGGCTGCGGTCGAGCCCCGACGGCGCTCGGATCGCGTGCCTGATGAAGGACGACGCCGGCGTGGTGCAGTTGGTCACGGTGGATCCGGCCGGCGGTGAGCCGCGGCAGCTGACGCACGGCGATCGCGGGATCGCCAGTGCCTTCACGTGGAGCCCCGACGGCACGCAGATCGCCTGCGTGATCGACGGCAGCGTGTGCGTGGTCGATGCGGCCAATGGCGAGGCCCTGCGGCTCACGAAGCCCGTTCGCGACGCGAGCGGCCCACGCCCTGAAGCCTGCGTGTTCTCGCCCGACGGCCACCGCATCGCCTACGTGCGGCACGTCGCCACCGGCGCGACCCCCTGGAACCAGATCTTCACGGTCGACGTGCCACGCTGAGCGGACCCGGCGGCTCGCCAGCGGCAGCGGTCGTCAGGATGACGACCACACGCCCGGCCGGGTGAACCTTGGCTTCACCCGCGACGGGCTCAGCTGGCGAGGCCAGGAGGGCTCGCCAGCGGTCAACTCAGCGGTCCGCGTACACCCGCGTGATCTCTTCCTTGGTGATCGGCGCGGGCTGGTCGTCACTGGTGAGTTGCACCTGCACACGCTGGTCCCCCTCGCGGCGCCCGCGGACACGCACCCGGTACACCGCCTCCTCGGCGGGAGCGAGGCGGGCGAGCGGATCGAAGACGATCGCCAGGTTGTCGACCCGATGGGGCACCGGTCCCTTGGCAG
>JBJTRH010000260.1:0-4677 GCA_046076065.1 Planctomycetaceae bacterium
GGAGTAGGGGGGAGGGGGTGCCACGGGGGCATCTCAGAGCGCTCGGAAAGGGGGTGGGGACACCCCCGAGCCAACGCGAACGTCCGGCGAGCATCGCTTCCGACGGGCGGCTTCTATCGCGTGCGGCCGCGTGACTCGTCCGGGATAGGACACCGGCCGCGCGTGGGCACTGGAGATTTCGCCGCCGCGAGTCGAGAATCGAGGAACTTCCATCGAGCGACGCGCCCCATCGAGCACGCAGCATGAGCGACGCCACCGAGCCCGGCAGCTATTTCGTCGCCAACTATCCGCCGTTTTCGCAGTGGACGGCGGAGGCGGTGCCCGACGTGCAGGCCGCGTTCGCGGCGCCGGCCGCCGACGTGCCGCTGGGGCTCTACCTGCACGTGCCGTTCTGCCGGAAGCGGTGCAAGTTCTGCTACTTCCGCGTCTACACCGACGTGGCGGCCGCCGACGTGGAGCGATACTCGCTGGCGCTCGCCCATGAGGCGGCGCTGGCCGCCGCGCAGCCGGCGGTGGCCGGCCGTCCGCTTCGCTACGTCTACTTCGGTGGCGGAACGCCGTCGTTTCTGTCCGTGAAGCAGCTCGAGCGGCTCGTGGCGGGCATCCATGCGAGCTTCGGCTGGGATGCTGCGGAGGAGGTGACGTTCGAGTGCGAGCCGGGCACGCTGTCGGAGCCCAAGGTGCGTGCGCTGCGGGATCTCGGCATGACACGGATCTCGCTGGGCGTGGAGAACTTCGACGACGCGATCCTCGAGGCGAACGGCCGCGCCCACCTGTCGGCCGAGATCCTCCGTGCCTGGGACTGGATCCGGGCCGCGGACTTCCCGAGCACCAACATCGACCTCATCGCCGGCATGGTCGGGGAGACCGACGAGTCGTGGCAGGCGACCGTGGAAAAGACGCTGGCGCTCGAGCCCGACAGCGTGACGATCTACCAGATGGAGCTCCCGTTCAACACGGTGTTCGTGAAGGATTCCAAGGGCACCGGACGCGAGGTGCCGGTGGCCGACTGGGCCACCAAGCGCCGCTGGGTCGGCGAGGCCTTCGACCGGTTCGTCGGCCGCGGCTACGCCGTGTCGAGCGGCTACACGCTCGTTCGCGATCCGACGCGGGTGCAGTTCCGCTACCGCGACATGCTCTGGGAGGGGGCCGACCTCGTGGCCCTCGGCGTGGCCAGCTTCGGGCACCTCTCCGGCGTCCACTACCAGAACGAGCCGCACTGGGATCCGTATCTCGAGGCCGTCGAGGCCGGTCGACTGCCGATTCACCGTGGCCTCCGTCCGACCCGGCGGCAGCGGCTGATTCGCGAACTGGTGCTGGGGCTGAAGAAGGGCGAGGTCGACACCGGCCGGCTCACCGCGAAGTTCGGCGTCGATCCGCTTGCCGAATGGAGGAGTGTGTGGGAGCGGCTGGCCGGCGAGGGCTGGGTCGAGACGCTGGGCCCCCCGCCCCGGCTGTCCCGCGCCGGCCTGCTCCGGGTGGATGCGCTGCTCCCCGCCTTCTTCGAGGGTTCACCCGCGGAAACGCCGGCGAATCGTGGGGTGCCCGCGGTCGCGCCCCTCGACAGTGCGCAGGGTCGCTCCTAGGCTTCTGACGGACGGCGTGCCACGGCGGCCTGCCGACCTTCCTTCGAGCGAGGCTCTCGTGAACAGATCGGCGACGGTGGCGACTCCAGTGCCGGCGCCGACCCACGCCTGCCCCGGTTCGAAGAACCTTCGCGAGCGGCTTCGGGCGATCGCCTCCGACACGGTGGCATCGTGGAGGGCCGAAGGCATGCCTGCGGGCGTCCGCTCCGCAGCCGGACTCCGCGACCAGGCAGAGCGGATCGTGCGCCGGGCGGGCGGCGAAGGCGACGTGGTCGGCTGGACGATGGTGGCGCTGGTGTCGGAATACTGGCGAGATCGGCTCGCCGCGGTGCCGACGGGACGGAAGCTCGTCCTGCTTCCGGACTGCCCGCTGGCGGCTCCGTCGGGGGCCCCCAACGTGCCCGGTGTCTGCGGGCCATCCTGTGGCATCGCCACGATCTGGGCTGCCGCTCGCGATCATGGCTGGGCGGTCGAGTCCACCTCGCGGGCCGTGACGGCGATCGGTTCGCTGTTGACCGGCCAGTACGACGGCGTGCTGGGCGTGGCCCGACTCGGCGACCTCGAGAAGGCGTTCGCCATGCTCCCCGCGTTCGCGCTGCCGATCGCGGCGCTGCCGTATCAGCCCGTCGATGCCGCCTCGTGCCCGACGTGTGCGGAGGCCCTGTCCGCCGCCACGATCGACGTCGAGTGGGTGCTGGGGATGCTCGGTGTGGCCGGTGGCGACACCGCCCCGGTGGGCGACTATCTGCCGCTCCTCCGTGAGGCGGCGGGCATGTTCGAGCCGGCGGCGCTTCGCGACCTCGGGGACCAGTTTGGCATGCCAGGGACGCTGGCCGCCGACGAGCCGGGGCCGGCGTGGCCTCCCCTGGAGGCGGCGGCGGGCATGTCCGGCGGGTTCCTCTCGCGTGGCGGCAAGTTTCTCCGGCCGTTCGTGACGCTCGCCGCCTACGACGCCGTGGTGGCGGATCTCGCCGACCGTCGCGGGGCCGTGGTGCCCGGTTTCGCCGCGGATCCGAGCCGGGCGCGGTCGTCCGCCCGTGCCGCCGCGGTCGCGATCGAGATCTTCCACAAGGCCTCGCTCGTGCACGACGACATCGAGGATGCGGATGCTGTGCGCTATGGGCGGGCGACGCTCCACGAGGAGGTCGGCGTGCCGTCGGCCGTGAATGCCGGCGACTATCTCCTCGGGGTCGGCTACCGGATCATGGCGGCCCTGCCCGGCGTCGATGCCGCGACGATCCGCGACGCCGTGGCGATTCTCGCCGACGCCCACGTGCGGCTCGCCCGGGGCCAGGGGGCGGAACTCTGGTGGCGCGACGGCGCGGCCGCGGGAGCGCCGCATCGACTGCTCACGCCCGACGAAGCGCTCACGATCTACGGCCTCAAGACGTCGCCAGCATTCGAGGCGGCGGTGGCGTTGGGCGTGCGGCTCGCCGGTGCCGAGCCCGCCGCCGTGGCGGCGATCGACCGCTACGCGCTCCACGTGGGCACCGGGTTCCAGGTGCTCAACGACCTGAAGGACTGGGAGGGCGATCTGGAGAACGACCGCCTCGAAGCCGGCGACCTGGTTGGCGGCAGGCCCACGCTCCTCTGGGCGCTGGCGATGCGCGACCTTGCTCCGACGGACCGCGATGCCCTCGTGGCGGTCGCGGCGGTGGCCCGGCGGGGCGGCGGCGACGCCCCCGCTGCCCTGGCGGAAGCGCGGCGGCTGTACGACAAGGCCGGGGTTGTTGCCACCGCCGCCGATGTCGCGGCGGAGCAGCGGCGGCTGGCCGTCGACGCGATCGCCGCCTGTCGGCTCCCGAGGCTGCGTGAGGTGCTGGAGTTTCTGCTCGATCTGGCCGTGCCCGCCGGCTGGAAGTCAGGGCGATGACCGGGCGCGGCGGCCCGCTTGCGGACGACGCCATCGCGCGGGCACGCGGCATCGGCGACCTGTTCTGCCCGAGCCCCTCCTCGTTCGGCTCGATCGAGGCCGTGCCGGCGGCGACGGTTCCCGAGCCCGACCGCCAACTGCTCCACCATCGCAGCCATATGACGGTGACGATGGAGCGGCACCACGGCTGCGCCGTCGAACTCCGCGTGGTGGCGGAGCGTCAACCTGACCGCGACGGGGCCGATTTCTATGCACGGGAGATCCTCCTCGTGCGTCCCGATGGCGCCGTCGTGCAGTACGGCATCATGCGCATCGATCTGGCGGCACTCGATCGGGAGACGGCCGCCGCGATCCGCGGCCGCGTGGCGCCGCTTGGCAGGATCCTGGTCGCGGCTGGGCTCCTCTGCGAGGTCCAGAATGTCGCGCTCCTGCGAATCCACGCCGGCCCGCATCTGAGGCGGATCGTCGGCGCCGGCGATTCTTTGTACGGACGCGTGGCCGAGATCGCGGTCGACGGCAGCCCGACGATAGAACTTCTCGAGATCGTCGTGCCAGCGGCCGTGCCGCCCTTGCCTTGAGTCGGGCGCGAGCATGCGGCGACGCGGCTGACTCGGATTTCTGGACGCGTTTCACGGTCTCGCGCAAAACCCTTGTGCCGCAGGCGTTTACGGCGGCTGGGTCGATATTGACTCGCCGCGCAGGCGGTCTGTAGAGTCTGGGCGTCTGGCAAGGATGGCATGCACGGAGGCAGGAAGAGGGAAACGGACGTTCCCTTCTCTCCTTTTCCCCGCCTGCCAGGAGTCTTGCGGGCACTGGTTCAACGCACGCGTTCGAGAGGCCGGCCAGTCTCGATGCCGCGGGAAGCGGATTCGGGGTCAGGTCGGTCGGTTGGCTGCGTGCACAGGTTGGGTGGACTGGTTCAGTGTTCCTGGCAAGGAGGCCTAGGCGTTTCGGGGCTGAGTCGCCGGTGAGGAGGCCCCAATCGCCGTTTTGACTAGCTGCACCACGGCTAGGGAGAGGGTGGTCAAGCACATGCAAAAGACCGTGTATACGACTGGCGAAGCCGCCAAGATCTGCAAAGTGAGTCAGCAGACGATCATTCGCTGCTTCGACTCGGGACAGCTGAAGGGCTTCCGGGTTCCCGGCAGCCGCTTTCGCCGAATCCCGCGGGATCAACTGTTCCTGTTCATGCGGGACAACGGGATTCCCACCGACGCG
>JBJTRH010000261.1:0-7656 GCA_046076065.1 Planctomycetaceae bacterium
CCGCGTCGTAGCCCTCCTCGAGCAGCGCCGCCAGGCTCGTCACCGAGGCGCCGTACCGCATCTCGGCACCCATGTCGATGATGGCGGCGCACTCCTCGTCGAGCACGGAGGCCGGCAGGCGGAACGACGGGATGTTGATCCGCATCAGGCCGCCCGGCTCGTGGTTGTGCTCGTAGATCACGACCTCGTAGCCCAGTGGCAGCAGGTCGTTGGCCACGGTGAGCGACGCGGGTCCGGCGCCAACCAGCGCGATCCGCTTGCCGTTCTTCACCTCGGGCGCCGTCGGCAGGAAGGGCCGGATCTCGTCGCGGAGGTCGGCGGCCACGCGTTTGAGGCGGCAGATCGCGACCGGCTTCTCGTCAACGCGGCCGCGACGGCAGGCGGGCTCGCAGGGGCGGTCGCAGGTGCGGCCGAGCACTCCGGGAAACACGTTCGATTCCCGGTTGAGCAGATACGACTCCGTGTATCGCCCCTGTGCGATCAGCCGGATGTAGGCCGGCACGTTGGTGTGGGCCGGACAGGCCCACTGGCAGTCGACGACCTTGTGGAAGTAACGCGGGTCGGAGACATCGGTCGGTTCCATGTGGCGGTGTGCCTCCCTTTCCCAAGAGCCGGTGCGGTGAGCCTCGTAGTTTCGTCCGTGTCCCCGTCGCTGGCAAGCGGAAACGCCGCCCGCCATCGGCCCGCGGCCGGCCGCCCGCCGAGGCTCGGCCCGGGGGCTTCAGTGGAAGAACTCCTCGTAGCCGGAGTGGCGGCGGGCCAGATTCGACATCATCGCGAACAGGATCGCGGTGTTGAGGCCGTTGGCCAGGAGGCCGTTGGTGGCCTCCAGCGGCTCGAGCACCCGGTACGGGGCGACGAGCATGCGGTGGCTCGCGCCGAGAGTGGTGTAGGTGGTGGACGAGAAGTACATGGCGTCCAACACATGGCCGAACTGTCCCGTGGACCAGAGTACGAATGTCCAGATCAGAATTTGGATGAAGCACGAGATCGCGATCAGCGCCGTCGCGATCAGGATCGAGGCCACGAGCATGGTCACCCCGTGCAGGCCCGGAACGGCCCTGGAGAAGAGAGCGTGGGTGCGCAGGATCGCGAACATGAAGACCGAATGCACAGCCAGGCAGAGACCGATCAGCAGCACGCCGATGGTGACGATGCCGAGCGCGGTCGATTCGAGGAGGATGGGAGGCATCGGAGGCACGCGTGGAGGCCGGCATGGACTGGCGATGAGGGCCGGGACTCTCGCAGAATCGGCCTGTGGCGGGAAGGCGATCTGGCCCGGCCGTGACGGCCGCCACGCGTGGCATTAGGCTACGGGCCGGGTGGCATGGTGCCGCGATCGGTGGGCCGAGGTGTCGAGGTATGGGGCGCACGATCATGAACATCAAGGCGATCAAGACGCTGATCACCCTGGGGGCTCTCACGGGGATCGCCGTGGCGGCCGACGCGCCGCCGGGCGCCCCCGCGAAGAAGCGTCCCGACCCAGCGCTGGCCCCGATCGACGACGTGCCAGGCCTGCCGCGGGTTCTCCTGATCGGCGACTCGATCTCGATCGGCTACACCCTCCCCACCCGGAAGCTGCTCGCCGGCAAGGCCAATGTGCATCGCATCCCGACGAACGGCGGCCCCACGACCCGGGGCCTCGAGCAGCTCGATCGCTGGCTCGGCGACTCGAAGTGGGATGTCATCCACTTCAACTTCGGCCTGCATGACCTCAAGCACGCCGACGCCGCCGGAAAGCTGGTGGACGCGTCGGAGGCACCCCGGCTTGTCGATCTCGACGCCTACCGCGACAACCTCCGCACGGTCGTCCGGCGGCTGAAGACGACCGGGGCGACGCTGATCTGGTGCACGACCACGCCCGTCCCCCCCGGTGCCAAGGGCCGCGAACCCGGCGACGAAATCGCCTACAACGCGGTGGCCGCGGAGGTGATGAAGGACGAGGGGGTGGCGATCAACGATCTCCATGCCTTCGCTGCGGGCAGGCTGGCCGAGATCGGCAAGCCGGCCGACGTGCACTACACGACGGCCGGATCGGCGGTGCTGGCCGCGCAGGTCGCAGGCCGGATCGATGCCGCGCTGCCGAAAGCGGCCCGCTGAGCGGCTGGCGGATCAGGCCCGGGCGGCAAAGGCCCGCGACCATGCCTTCGCGGAAGGCCACTCGCCGAGCTTCGTCGAGGTGAACGACGAGCCGTTGCCGGAGAGCAGCCGCCAGGCGCCATTCGCCGGATTGCGGACCGCCACATCGTCGAGGCCGTCGGCGTTGAAATCGCCCACCGTGGCGAACTGGCCGATCGAGAGCACCGTCCAGCCCGCAGTGGTGAACCCGCTCGCACCGCTCGTCGACACGAACCACGTGCCGTCCGCCCGCTGTCCGACGAGGTCGGTGCGTCCATCGCCGTTGAAGTCGCCGGCCCGCACGTTGCTCCACGAGGCGGCCGAGTCCCAGGCTCCGAACTTCAGCGGCGTGAAGCCCACGCCCGAGCTCGAGAGCACCCGCCACGAGCCGTTGGTCGGGTTGCGGACGGCGACGTCGTCGCGGCCGTCGGCGTTGAAGTCGCCGACCGTGCCGAACTGACCGATGGACAGGAACGTCCACACCGTGGAGGTGAACGACGTGCCCGTGCTCGCGGCCACGACCCAGGCTCCGTCCGACCGCTGGCCGACGATGTCGTCACGGCCGTCGGCGTTGAAGTCGCCGGCGAGGACGTTGCTCCAGGTGAGTTCCGAGTTCCACCGGCCAAAGCGGCTCGACGTAAACTCCGTGCCGGTGCTGCTCAGCACACGCCACGAGCCGTTCGACTCGTTGCGGACCGCGATGTCGTCGCGGCCGTCGGCGTTGAAGTCGCCGACCGTGGCGAACTGAAATACGGCGAGCGTGGCCCAGGGCCGGGGGGCCGCGGTGCCGGTGGCCGGCGTGGTCGTCACCCACCAGGTTCCGGTGTCGGTCTGGCTCGCCAGATCCGTCCGGCCATCGCCGTCGAAGTCGCCCGAGACGTGGTTCACCCAGGTGACTCCGGCTGGCAGGCTGCCGACCGTGGAGTTCGTCAGCGAGGAACCCGTCGTCCGACTCACGACGACCTCGTCGCCGGCCATTCCGATGATCGACGTGGTGGCGGCCTGGGCCCCCGAGGCCACGACGATCACCGGGCCGTACTTGTTGCCGACGGAGCCATGCACCGTGTAGTGGAACAGCCCCCGGCCGGGGCCCAGGCCCGCGTCGGTGGTTGTGATCGAGACGAAGTTGCGGCGTGCCTCTGCCACCGTCAGCGACTCCGGATCGATCACGCTGCCGAAGCTCCAAGGCTTGTTGAACCAGCCGTTCGTCGACGCCGAGTTCGCGCCGGACGTGGCGAGCGTCGGCGTGTTGGTGAGCGTGATCGCGCCGGCAAGGCGAGCAGGGAACGTGGTCACCAGCGACCACCCGCCGGCCGGCAGCGTGCGAGCCTGGTCAGCCGTGGACACGGCCTGCTGGACGGTCCCAGTCGGGTAGCGGAATGGCCCCGGCGACGCTCCCGTGATGTTCGTGGCCTCGGTGTTGTAGGTGAAGTTGACGAGCGCGACGTCGAGGCCCACCGGGTCGAGTTCGAGTTCACCGGTCGTCACGTCGAAATAGGCCGTGGGCTCAGTAGCGGCCGGCAGGCCCGCCGGCCGCGTGAACGCCCCCGCCGGCACCGCGGCCAGCATCGCCCGTCCTTCGAGGCGTTCTGCTGCGAGCGCCCGGCCCCCGCGGCGACGCCCCTGCTCATCGTGACGCCGATTCCACCATCCAGGCAGGACCATCGGTCAAACTCCCATCGTTCAGTGTCGGTCGTGCGCCGCGGCAGGCGAGCCGCCGCAGGCCCCTGTTTGTGAGGCTAGGACAGCCCCACGGCATCGTCAATCGTACGGCGTCCGGGGAGGCCTGGTTCGCGGCGGCCTTCGCCCACAGGGCGTGGTCCTATGACACGGCGGGCGGCCACCGCCTGCGAACCGCGCCGCCGCGGCGTGCGTAGATTGGAGACAGGAAGGTGCATCCATCTCGATTCGGGCGACCCCCGTGGCCGCCCGGGCCAACCTCGCGAAAGCACAAGGTGGCGACCTGCCCCGGCAACGGGTCAGGAGGATGCGCGTCGGACGACTCCGACGCCCGGCAGCGGGCGGGGGGTGGGAGGACGAAGCTTTCGGGCCCCGCGGGCCTGCGGCCGAAGCCGCGGGGCGTGCGTCCGCCGGCTCCTTTCTCGTCACCGGAAAGGAGATCGCCGTGTCACGTGGGGATGCGTCGCTGGAGGATCGCTGCGGCCGGATCAAGCACCTCGATGCAGCGCGGGCTCGGGCGTTGGTAACCGCGTTCCGGCGACCGCTTCGGCTCGACGGGCCGCACCTCGCGGCATCCATCGAGGATGAGGCCGCGGTCGCCGCCCAGCGGTGCGTCTCGCTCGCTGGGCTGCACGACGGCGTGACCTGTCCGGATGTCATCGGGCACGTGCAGACCCATCTGCCCTTGAATGGTTTGCGTCGGCTGCCGCTCTCGGTCGCCCGTGAACTCGCCCGCCATCCGGGCCACCTCTCCCTCGATGGGCTGCGGGAGCTCACCGACGGCGTTGCGGAGGTGCTCGGCGGGCACGCCGGCGGTGGCCTGTCGCTCGACGGGGTGGCGGCGTTGTCTGGTCCCGCCGCCGAGGCACTCGGTCGGCATGCAGGCCACCTGTCGCTCAACGCCGTCCGGTGGCTCGATACCGCGGCCGCCCTCGGGCTGGCCCGCCATGCCCATCCGTTGTCGCTGGACGGCATCACGACCATCGGTCGACTGGCCGCCGCCGCGCTCTCCCGGCATCGCGGCGACCTGCTGCTGGGCGGGCTCGGAGACCTTCGCGGTCCCGTCGCCCGGCATCTCGCCCGCCATGGAGGCAAGCTGCATCTCCACGGGGTGGAGGTTGTCGGCATCGAGACGGCGATGGCGTTCGGGCAGCGGGTCGGTCACCTGTGCCTGAGGGGCTTGCGGAGCCTGTCGCTGCTGCAGGCGGAGGCCTTGGCAGGTCATCGTGGCGAGCTCCAGCTGCAGTCGCTGATGATCGACGACGGCATCGCCGCGTGCCTCGGCCGGCACGTGGGCTCGCTGCTCGTCCGCGTGCCGACGAACGTGCCGCTCCCCCGACTCGGATCGCTCGTCGCCCATCAGGGGCCTCTCGAAATCGGCGGCCTGCGCTCGCTTGACGAGCCGCGGGCCCGCGTGCTCGCCGCCCAGCGTGGCGTCGGGGGCAGGCCCGGACTCTCGTGCCTGTTTCTCGACGACGTGACCGCCATCACGCCCGCCAGCGCCGCGATCCTTGCCACGCACGCCGCCGGCGGGCTCGCGCTCCCCGGTCTCACGGAACTCGATGAGGACGTCGCCCGCGAGATCGTGCGGCATCCGCTCCTCGCCCTCGATCGCGTCCGCGGCGTGACGGATCGAGTGGCCGAGATTCTCGCCGCACACGCGGGTACGACGCTCTCGCTGCGGGGGCTTCGGCATGCCAGCCCGCGGGCGCTCGCCCTGCTCCGGGAGTCGCCGAGCGTCGAACTCGGGCCGTCGGCATGAGCCGTCCGTCAGCGGTCGCGCATGCGTCGGCATGTCGGGGGCGTGGCTTGAACCTGCGGACGGTCGATGCAGCCGACTGAGTCGTCACACAAACGGGAAGGTGCGAAATGCTCCACATCATGCAGCCGGGCGAGACCGTCGAGCAGTGCCTCGCGCGTCTCAGACGTCTGCCGTCAACTCCCGGCTTTCCGGGGAGCGGCCCCGAGTGGGACGCCCTCGTCGAGCAGGTGCAGGCCGAAGCGGCGGCTCGAGTAGGCGACGCGAGCACTCGTCAGGACGCGCCGAAACTCGTGCGGTTCGACTTCCCGGCAGGGATGTCGGCGGAGGCCATCGCGGCGGCACTCCGGGAGGCGTACGACCGCATCGTGGCGGCGAAGGCGGCAGACGAGGAGACGACGAGCGAGCCTGATCCCGGGTGACCCCGGCTGGTGGATCGCGGGCCGGCCAAATGGCCCTATGACACGGAGTGACCGTGCCAACCGCCGAACCTTCGCGCATCCCCCACGTATACTACGTTCGGAAGGTGCATCCGTCTTGATGCGGGCGACCCACTGGGCCGCTCGAGCCAACCTCGCGAAAGCACAAGGTGGCAACTTGATCCGGCAACGGATCGAGAGGATGTGCGTCCGGTGCAGTCTCCAGGCCGTCACGGCCGGGAGACGTCATCGGGCGAAGGTCTTGCGACGAGTCTTCCGTCGTTGCGAGAAAGACCAGGAGTCATCCATGCCCGTCGGTTTCCCATCCGTGCGAGTCGATGGCGGCAATCCCCGCCACCATCTCTGGTGCAACAACGGCACATGGTGGGCGCACTACACGCTCCACTTCGACGGCCGCAAGCGACGCATTCGTCGATCGCTCGCCACCTCCTCGATCGACGTGGCGCTGCGTCGCCGCGATGAACTTCTGGCCCGCCTGGCCGTCGAAGGCGAGGTCGTGCCGGAGTCTCGGCCGCGTCGCCCCGTTGCGAGGACCGGGCTCTGTTCAAGCCCAGCATGAGTCGATCCGCCATCGTTTCCGACGTCTCGATCCGCCTCGCCATCCCTCAGGAACCACCCCTATGCCCGCCAACCCCCTGACACTCACGCTGTATCCCTACTGGCACGACGGCTGCTGGGTGTTCGACGACGCCCGCACGGGCCTCAAGGAGGAGGCCTTCGTCCTCGGCGTGACCGACATGATCACCCGCATGGTCGCCAGCAAGGGCATTCCCGATGCGAGCCGAGGCTTCGCGCTCACGTTCGCCGCCGAGCCGTTTGCGGGCCACGATTCCGAACTCCGCTGGACGCGGCCCGATCCCCTCGGGGGCAACTGGTACGCGGGCGAGATCGTGGGCCTGCGGATGGAGGGCTGGCTGTGCCCGGCGCTGCTTCTCTACTTCCGCGATCCGCCGCCGCGGATCTTCGTCCGCTGCGATCCGCTGCCCGCGGGTGTGGATCCGATCTGGACGCCTCCGCCCGGCGTGGTCGGTCGCCAGTTTGTCGCCGCCTCGGCGGCGCAGCAGCCGTCGAAAGGGGATCGGGCCCACGGAGCCGAAGGGAGGCACGAGCGATGACATCCGAGCATGAACCTGCCGGGCCCTCACGAGGCCCGGAGCGGTTTGACATCCCGTTCAAGGCCACGCTCATCGAGGTCTACAGGGCGTTCGTGAGTACGCCGAACGGGTCGCGGCAGCGAAGGGCAGGACCCTCGACCCTGCCTGGTACGCCGATAGCCCGGAACAGGCTCCGCACCTCTAGAAGGACCAGCCGCATCTCCTGCCCGGGACGCAGCCGGATCCGTCGGACTGAGACACGTCCCCCGACGACGGCCCCGGCTGGAGCCTGAAAAACAGTACGCCCGGCTGGACTCGAACCAGCGACCCTGGGATTAGAAATCCCATGCTCTATCCACCTGAGCTACGGGCGCGAACGGGGTTTTTTGCGTCTCCGGACCACCACTGTTAGACGATCTGTTAGGCGCAGGCCCCGGAAACCCCACTTTGTACCACGGTCGATGGGGCGGCGCCGCCGGCCAGACCGAAAGCCTCCCAACACGCATCGGCGGTCCGCTCCGCGTTCGTCCCCACGTAGTAGCGGAGCGTGGTTTCGATCGATTCG
>JBJTRH010000262.1:0-5757 GCA_046076065.1 Planctomycetaceae bacterium
CGTCGGCGTGCCTGACGGCGGCGGGGCGTGCCGAGGACCTGGCGGCGTCCGTCGCCGGCAAGCTTCGCGACTCCGGCGCCCTCACCGGCTACCGCGTGCATGTGAAGAGCAAGTCGGGCACCGTCTGGCTCGAAGGAAGCGTGTCGGACGAGAAGCAGCTCGCGGCCGCGGTCGGGCTCGCCGAGGCGACGCCCGGCGTGGAGCGGGTCGTGAACCGCCTCGTGATCGACGCGGCGGGCACGCCCCCGGCTGAGACGCAGGCCAACCTCGCCGTGCCGATGTCGGCGTGGGGCGCGGCGGGCTACGAGCAGCAGACCTCGGATGCAGCCCCGGCCGGCAAGCCCGCCAAGGCGGCGTCGCAGAATCCCTTCGCGGCCCTCACGGGGGGCCTGCTCTTCGCTGGCGGCAGCACGGCAGCCTCGGCGGAGGGCACGAGCCAGGTGCAGCTGGTGCGGGGCACAACCCCGGCCGGGCAGGCTCGCGGTCAGCGGCCGATGCCGATGGGCACGCCGGTCGGTCGACCGATGAACCCCGGCGGCGACCCGCGTCAGCGGATGGCCATGCGAACCTCCATGCAGGAGCCGATGACGCTCCCCGGCCCCGGCGGCTACGACTGCCAGGTGCCGGACGGGCAGATCGTGCCGGGCTCGATGCGGTACAGCGAGGGCGGTGCCGGGGGCCAGGGCATGGCAGGCCCCGGCATGGGCGGCCCGGGGATGGGTGGTCCGGGGGGCATGGGCCCCGGCGGGCCGATGCCGATGGGCGGCACGGGTGCGGGTATGCCCCCGGTGCCGATGCGGGGTGACGGCCCCAACATGCCCAACTACGCCTGGCCGAGCTACGCCGCGTATCCCAACTACGCCGCGCTGCAGTATCCAACCCAGTATTCGCCGACCGCCTGGCCGTACATCGGGCCGTTCTATCCCTACCCGCAGGTGCCGCTCGGCTGGCGGCGGGTGTCGCTCGAATGGGACGACGGCTGGTGGTGGCTCGACTTCGACGAGCGGCACTACCACAGCCACCACCGTTGAACGGTGGCGGCGAGAAGCTCGCACGACGCACGACCGCTCCTCCGGCTCGCCGGAGGAGCGGTTTCGCTTTTCCGGGACGGCGGCGGCCTCGAGCCCGGCCCCCCGAAACCCCGCCGTCGGAAAAATCCGCAAGTTCGCGACCGCGGCCGGTCGATACATCCGTCAGAACCCGTCCAACCATCCCGCTCGCAGCCGGAGTGCCGACCATGACCTCTCGCACACGCTTCCTGATGACGGCGCTCGTCCTCGCCATCGGCGGCTCCACGCAGAGCGGATGCTTCTGGATCACGGCCCAGGGGCCGAACCTCGGTCCACTCGCCTTCCCGATCCCGGTGCCCGTGGGCATCCAGAAGCAGAAGGAAGACCAGTTCTGGAACTACGAACGCTATGAGCGGGCCCCGGTGCTCGGCCCGCTGCAGCCCGGCGGCCCCTGCGAGGCGCTCGACGAGCCGAGTGACGACGAGGTGATGCGGGCGCTGGAGAAGGCCCGCCCCGTGCAGGGTAACTGGCCGTTCCTCTACGAGGTGCAGCGGAACCACGTGCGGATCTCGAAGTGCAAGATCTCCGACTACGTCGACCCGCCGCGGCACATGCCGCTCGTGGGACCGGTGCAGACGCACCACGCCCACTACAAGTGCACGGTCTACTTCCAGGAGGTGAAGCGGGTGGGCTGGCCCGTGCCGCACACCCTCGTGGACGAGGACTGCCAGGAGGTTCTCTACATCGACCACGACCACCTGCACATGGTGGGCGACGTCGACACGGGCTGCGACGCGAACTTCTAGTCGCGCCCGCCCTCGTGGCGGCCATTGGGAAGCCGCAATCGCGTGAGCGATGCGGGCTGCCCTGCCGCCGATGGCGGCCTGTCGTGCCGGTCGTGACGGTGGCGTGCGGGCTGGCCACAGCATCGGCGGCCTGTGGCCGAACGAGCCGATGTTGTCTGGAGACGGCCTCGATGGATCGGGGTCGGGCCCTCCGCCCAGGGCACCTCCGGCATGACGCCGCTCTCGCCACGCATCGTTCGCCCGGCGTTCGCCGTCATCGCGTGCGGAGCGATGCTGCTGGCGGCAGGAATCGTGTCGGCGCAGACCCGCGACTGGGCCGGGGCGTCGGACGCGGCCCGCGAGCCGCTCCGCGTGGCCTCGCAGCCGCCGGCCGTCGCCGGTGACGAGCCGGCGCCGCCCGCCCAGGGGGCGATTCCGACGGGCAACCTCCTCGCCACGATCCGCAACGGCGGCGTGCTGATGATTCCGCTGCTGGGCTGCTCGTTTCTGCTCGCGGTGTTCGGGATCGAGCGGGCCGTGAGCCTCCGCGCCGGCCGCGTGGTGCCGGCGCCATTCGTGCGGCGGTTCGTCGAGCAGCTGCAGTCGGGCGGCCTGACTCGCGGCCCCGCGCTCGATGCCTGCGAGGAAAACGGCAGCCCGGCGGCCCGTGTGTTCGCCGCCGCCGTTCGCCGCTGGGGCCGGCCCTCGGTCGAGATCGAGCAGGCGGCGATCGACGCCTGCGAGCGGGAGCTCAACCATCTCCGCCGCTACCGGCGGGTGTTCAACGGCGTGGCCACGATCGGCCCGATGCTGGGCCTCCTCGGCACGGTGTTCGGGTTGATGCACTCCTTCAACGACGTCGCCGCCTCCGGAGCGATGGGGCGGCCCGACCTGCTGGCTCGCGGATTCGGCGAGGCCCTGATCACCACGGCGATGGGCCTGCTGGTGGCGATCCCTGCGATGGTCCTGCAGTCGTTCTTCACGGGCCGCATCGATCGTCTCGCGATCCGCCTCGACGCCGCCTGTCAGCAGGTGATCGACGCGATCTCGGAGGAGTCGCTCGCCGGAGCGCGGGCGCTCGGGGAGTCGCGGCGACGGGCCGCGGGGTGAGCCATGCCGCTGGTCCGGCTCGACACCGAGGAGGATCCCGCTCCGAACCTGGCGCCGATGATCGACGTGATCCTCGTGCTCACGATCTTCTTCATGTGCGCCACCAAGTTCACCACCGACGAACGCCGCTTCGACCTCGATCTGCCGCAGGCCGGAGCCGCCGCGGCCACCGCGGACGGCCGGCCGGAGATCGTCGAGGTGGCGGCGTCGGGCACGGTGCGGCTGGCCGGCGACGACGTGGAGATGCCCGAACTCTCGGCCCGGCTGGCGGCCTCGCGCGGCGTGCGTCCCGACCTCGCGGTGACGATCCGCGGCGAGCGGGCGGTGCCCCACGGCCGCATGGCGGAGGTCTACGAGGCGTGTCGGGCGGCCGGCGTGACCCGCGTGGCGATTGCGGTGCAGTCGCGAACCGACACACGCTCGAGGTGACGGCCCGGCGATGAGCACCTCCGCGATCATCGTGGCCGCTCTGGCCGTCGCGGCGGCCGCGGGGCTCGTCGTGGTCGTGCGCACGCGATGGCTGCAGTCGCGGACGCTCGAGAAGTGCGTGCTCCTCTCGGTGGTGCTGCACGTCGTGATCGCGATGGTGTTCGGCCTCGTGGGCGGCCGCACGCCCGCGTCGTGGGGCCGCCTCGACGACGCCCCGCCGTCGATGGTGATCACGCTCGGCGACGACCCGCTCGGTGATCGGCTCGCCGATGGCACCGACACGTCCGCCGACGCGGGCGACGGCCCCGTGGCGGCGGCCCTGGCCGCCGCAGCGACTCCCGCCACCGAACCGCCGCCGCTGATGCCCGCGGAGCCGTCGCAGGAACACTCCGTTGGGCCGCCGGCCGACCACGTGCCGCTGCTCGAGGCTCCGGTCGACTCGCTGGCGGATCAGGCTTCCGCCGATGCATCGACCGCCGCCAGCGTGAAGGTCGATGCCGATGCGTTGTCGTCGGACCGCGTCGCCCAGCCGGGGCCGCCGCACCTCCTGCCGGCGGTGTATGCCGATCGCGGCGCGGAGCGGCGGGCCGCGGCGGCGCTCGCCCGCGGCGGCTCCGAGGCCACGGAGGAGGCGGTGCGGGCCGCGCTCCGTTGGCTCGTGGCTGCCCAGGAGCACGATGGCCGTTGGGATGCGGCGCGGCACGGCGCCGGCATCTCGCGATCCGTATCGGGCGAGCAGCGTTCCTCCACGGGCGGCCGGGTGGACCACGGCGTGAGCGGGCTCGCCCTGCTGACGCTGCTCGGCGCGGGCAGCACGCACCGCGAGGGCCCGCATGCCGCCACCGTCGAGCGGGGCATCCGGTTCCTTGCCGCTCGGCAGCGGGCCGATGGGTCGCTCGCGGGCGATGCCGAGTTCTTCGCGGCGCTCTACTGCCATGGCATGGCGACGATCGCGATCGGCGAGTGCCTGGCGATGACGGGCGATCCCGCGCTGCGGCCGGTGCTGGAGCGGGCCGTGGCCCACACGCTCGCGATGCAGCATCCATCCACGGGGGGCTGGCGGTATGCCCCTGGCGACCGGGGCGACACGAGCCAGTGCGGCTGGCAGGTGATGGTGCTGGCCACCGCCCGCTCCGCGGGGCTCGGCGGCTTCGACGAGGCCGAGGCGCGGGCGCGGCGGTTTCTGGGGTCGGTGTCGAGCGGTGCGGCGGGAGGCCTTGCGGCGTATCGTTCTGGCGAGCGGCCGAGCCCGGCGATGACGGCCGAGGCGCTCTACTGCCGCCTCGTGCTCGGGGCCGGCGCGGGCGACCCGGCGACGGCCGAGGCCCTGACGATGGTCGCCGCATCGCCCCCGTCGGCCGCGGCCGCAAACGCCTATGCGTGGTACTACGCGACGCTGGCGTCGTTTCACGCGGGCGGCCCGCAGTGGGATCGCTGGAACGCGCGGCTGCAGGCGGCGGTGCTGCCGGCGCAGCGGCGCGACGGCGGGCCGCTGGATGGCAGCTGGGATCCGGATCCCGTGTGGGGAGCACACGGCGGACGTGTCTACTCGACGGCCCTGGTGGCGCTCACGCTCGAGGTCTACTACCGCTACGCGCCCCTGCACCGCGGGCAGGCCCGGATGGCGGCGGCGGCCGGCGGCTCGGCGGGATCGCGGCCCTGAGCCCGCCGGGCGTGCGGCCACCGATGGTTTGACCGCCTGTCCTGCGGGACTACACTTTTGAAAGGGAAATCGTCGATCACGACCGTGCTCGCGAGGCTCCCCCGGAGATTTGGCCGTGTCGCTCGTCGCCATGTTTGGTCTTGGTCCCACCGAGCTGCTGATCGTGGCGGCCGTCGTGCTGCTGCTCTTCGGGACCCGGCTTCCGAAGGTGATGCGGTCGCTGGGCGAGGGGATCGTGGAGTTCAAGCGGGGCGTGCAGGGCATCGAGGACGGCGGCTCGCGCGAGTCGGGCCGTTCCGACGCCGGCTGATTCGGAGCCGGCATGTTTGGCCTCGGCCCCCTCGAGATCGTTTTGATCGGCGCGATTGCCGTGATGCTCTACGGCACGCGGCTGCCGGAAGTGGGCCGCACGTTCGGCAAGACGGTGGGCGACCTGCGTCGGCAGTGGCAGACGCTGTCCCGGGAACTCGAGATGGCGGCCAACGCCGACGCCACGGTTGAGCGGAGCCGGCGTCCCGCCGCCCCCCGGATCGCCCGCGAGGAGGAGTCGGGTGCCCGGCTGGTGGAATCGCCCCGGTTCGATCCGTCGGAGGGCTGAGCGGCCGTCGGCCGCGGCCGGCCGGGGGGAATCGAGGGTGCTTTCCTCACGGTCGTGCGGACGGTAAGGTGAGCGGAAGTCCGGGTCGGATTCGGCGGCACCGAAGGCCGATGCGAAACGTGTCGGGCAACTAGCTCAGTTGGTTAGAGCGCTACGTTCACA
>JBJTRH010000263.1:0-3715 GCA_046076065.1 Planctomycetaceae bacterium
ACGAGGGCGGGCTCCGCGTGCCGACGGTCGCCGTCTGGCCCGGCCACATCGCCTCCGACCGCGTCATCGCCTCCCCCACCGGCTTCGAGGACTGGCTGCCCACGCTCCTCGACCTCGCGGGCCTCGCCGACCGGATTCCCGACGGCGTCGATGGCAGAAGCCTCGCCCCGGCCCTCCTCGGCCGCACCGACGCCCCGGAGGAGCGGATGCTCTACCGCGAGCTCACCGAAGGCCGATGGCAGGCGGCGGTGGACGGCCGCTGGAAGGCGATCCGCCGCGCCGTCGGGCCGAAGCGTGCTACGGAGTCGCGGCCGGTCGAGCTCTACGACCTCGCCGTCGATCCGAGCGAAACCACCGACCTCGCCGAACGGCGGCCCGACATCGTGAAGCGGATGACCGAGATCCTGGATCGCGAGCATGTGCCTCATCCGGACTGGCCGCTGCCCTTTGCAGACGGCGCGGCAGCGGGCGGTCGAGATGCGGCATCATCGTCGGTGCGTCGGCCGAGCGTGATCGTGTTCCTGGCCGACGACATGCGGGCCGACGCGATCGCCGCGCTCGGCAATCGGCACATCCGCACGCCGACGATCGACGGCCTCGTCGCCCGTGGCACGGTGTTCGACCGGGCCTCCTGCATGGGGGCGATGCAGGGGGCCGTCTGCGTGCCGAGCCGGGCGATGCTCCTCTCGGGGCGGTCGCTGTTTCACGTTCGTGAGCAGCTCCAGGGCTGCGACACCTGGCCGGAGGCCTTCGAGCGGGCGGGCTACCGCACGTTCGCCACAGGCAAGTGGCACAATGGCAAGGAATCGATCACCCGGTGCTTCGCGGAGGGACGCTGCGCGTTCTTCGGGGGCATGCACCGGCACTTCGGCCTGCCGACGGTGTCGTTTCGGAACCACGGCACGCCGGAGCCCGACGCCACGACCGATCGCCATTCGTCGCAGGTCGTCGGCGGCGCGGCCGAGGCGTTCGTGGAAAGCCTGGGCGACGAGCCCTTCTTCGCGTGGTGCGCCTTCACGGCCCCCCATGATCCGCGGCAGCCGCTGCCCGAGTTTCGCCGCCGCTACGACGGCCACGAACCCCCGCCGCCCGACAACTTCCTGCCGGAGCATCCCTTCGACAACGGCGAGCTTGCCGTCCGCGATGAGAAGCTCCTGCCGCGGCCGCTGACGCGGGAGTCGATTGCGAAGGAACTGGCCGACTACTACGCGCTCATCGAGGGCATGGATGCGGAGATCGGCCGCGTGCTCGCGGCGCTCGAGAAGCAGGGGCGGCTCGCCGACACGATCGTGCTCTTCGCCGCCGACCAGGGGCTGGCGATCGGCAGCCACGGCCTCCTCGGCAAGCAGAATCTCTACGAGCACTCGATGCGGTCGCCCGTCGTGCTCGCGGGGCCGGGCGTGCCGGAAGGCAAGCGCGTCGACGCCCTCGCGTATCTCTTCGACGTCACCGCGACGGTGGGCGACCTCGCCGGGGTGCCGCCGCCCGCCGCGAGCGAAGGCCAGAGCCTGGTGCCGGTGCTCCGCGGCGAACGAGCCACGGGCCGCGAGTCGCTGCTACTGGCGTACAAGAACGTCCAGCGGGCGGTCGTCACCCCCGAGTGGAAGCTGATCTCCTATCCGAAGGCCAAGAAGACGCAGGTGTTTCGGCTGTCGAGCGACCCCGGCGAGCAGCACGATCTCGCCGCTGACCCGGCTCATGCCGGGATCCGCCGCGATCTCGAGGCGGCTCTCGCCGCGGCCGAGCGGCAGTTCGACGATTCCACGGCGCAACGCCGGGCGTCGCGGCCGCCGAACGTGGTCGTGGTGTTCATCGACGACCTCGGCTACGGCGACATCGGGCCCTTCGGCGCCACCAAACAGAAGACGCCGAACCTGGATCGCATGGCCCGCGAGGGCATGAAGCTGACGAGCTTCTACGCGGCCCCGGCCTGCTCGGTGTCGCGGGCGCAGCTGCTCACCGGCTGCTATGGACTGCGGGTGTCGGTGCCGTGGGTCTTCTTCCCGGCCGGCAGGCACGGGCTCAATCCTGCGGAGGTCACGGTCGCCGAGCGCCTCAAGACGCGTGGCTATGCGACCGCCTGTTTCGGCAAGTGGCACCTTGGCGACCAGCCTGCGTTCCTGCCCTGCCGGCAGGGGTTCGACCGCTACCTCGGCATCCCCTACTCCAACGACATGCAGAAGAAGAGCGCCGCCACCGGCGCACGCGTGGTGCCGCTGGTGTGCGATGACCGCGTGGTGGAGCTGCTCACCGACGAGCAGCAGCGGGGGATCGTGGAGCGGTGCACCGACGAGGCCGTGGCCTTCATCCGCGACTCGAAGGCGCAGCCCTTCTTTCTCTATGTGCCGCACACGGCGGTGCACGTGCCGATCTTCCCGGGTGAGCGGTTCCGGGGGAAGAGCGACAACGGCCGGTTCGGCGACTGGGTCGAGGAGGTCGACTGGAGCGTGGGGCGGATTCTCGACACGCTCGAGGACGAGGGCCTGGCCGAGAACACGCTCGTGATCTTCACGAGTGACAACGGCCCCTGGACGGTGAAGGGCAAGGACGGCGGCTCGGCGGGGCCGCTCCACGGCTCGAAGGGGAGCACATGGGAAGGGGGTGTCCGCGTGCCCACGATCGCCTGGTGGCCGGGCCGCGTGCCGGCAGGCAGCGAGTGCGCCGCGTTCGCCGGCACGATCGACCTGCTGCCCACGTTCGTGGCGCTCGCCGGGGGCGAGGTGCCGCAGGAGCCGGTTGTCGACGGCCGCGACATCTCGGGGCTTCTCATGGGCACGAGCCGCGAGCCGGCCCGGGCGGCGCATTACTACTTTCAGGGGCAATCGCTCCAGGCGGTGCGTTCGGGCCGCTGGAAGCTCGCGATCGCACCGCAGCCCGAGGGCATGGGATCAAAGGCCGCGGCCGGGGACGACACCTCGCTCGAGCGGCCGCGGCTCTACGACCTCGTAGTCGACCTCGGCGAGACGACGAACGTCGCCGCGGATCATCCCGACGTCGTGGCCCGCCTCCGCAGCCTGGCGGAGCGCATGGCCGCCGAACTCTGCGGCCCGCAGGCCACCGGCGTTCGCCCAGCCGGCACGGTCGAGGAGCCGACGTTCCTCTATCCGGTGGCGGAGGAGCAGCCCGTCGCGAAGCCGGCGAAGCGAAAGCCCGCCGCCTGATCGGGCGCCGTCTGTGGTCTGGAGGTGTGCGCGGGGGGGCGATGGCACACGGATGCGCCCGTGTATGGGCCATGTCGTTCCGTGAAGTGATCGACACGGTATCCTTGAGCGACCGCGGCCCGCACCGGGCGGCGGCCGGGCTCGGCACCGGGCAATCGGCTCTCGGGGGAAGCATGGCAGCGAATCGTGACGCAGGGCAGCCCGACGACGGCACGGCGGCGAGCCGCGTGGGGCTGTTCCTGTTTTGGATCTACGTCGCCCTCTACGGCGGTTTCATGGCGCTGGTGCTCGTGCGGCCCGACCTCCTGTCTCTGCGGCCATTTGGTGGCGTGAACCTCGCGATCCTCTACGGCATGGGGCTCATCGTGGCCGCGTTCGTGCTCGCCGTGATCTACATGCTCCTGCGAGCAGGCCACCGGGAGGGACCGCGGGCATGATCCACCAGACCTCGCTCGTCGCCGTCGGGATCTTCGCCGCCTTCGTGCTCGGCGTGCTCGGGCTCTCCTTCTGGCTCGGCCGCAAGGGGCAGTCGGCCGCCGGCTACTACGCCGCCC
>JBJTRH010000264.1:0-2622 GCA_046076065.1 Planctomycetaceae bacterium
TGGCCCCGCCGAAGCGGCCTGCTGCAGTAGCTTGGGCGCCCTCGAGTTTGCCTGGCAACTTCCGCGGTCCCGAGTCGGTCGTCGCGTCCGGGCCGTCGAAGTTCCAATGGCCGATCACGTGGCTGCCGTTGGAATGCTTGCCGGTATAGGCGTTCCTCCACGGCTCGCTGACGGGGACGTCGGCGGCGTGGGCAGAATGGAGCGAGGTAAGGAGGAAAGTGGTGAGAAGTGTCAGGGTTGGCTTCATGGTCGAAAGATGCTGGCGTTTCTTTGTGAGATGTGAGTCAACGCGCCTTGCGCGTCTGTGCGACGAGTTCCTCGACCTTGCGTGTAATCTGTTCCTCGGCCGTCTCTGTAAAGGAGGCGCGGTGGCCGTACTCATACATTCCGGTCACGCCTTCGTAGCCGCCTTCCTTGAGCACGCGCAGGCTGGGGATGTAGCCAAGAATGTCGTTGTTGTAGCCGCTCACCCAGGTGCTGTTCCAGCCGAAGGCCGCTTTGAACTTCAGCGAGTAGTCGGCCACCGTCTCGCCCGTAAGCGCGATCCAGGTTAGCTCCGTCCCGAAGCCCCAGACTTGGATCGGATACTTCACACGATCCGGTGGTGAGCCGAGCGTTTCGTATTGGCGGATGAAATGCTCGAACTCGCGTTTGTGGATGCCGCTGAGATTCGGCAGGCGCTGGCGGAGTTCCTCCAATGGCAGGCCGGGCTGAAAAAACAACTCCGTCTCTCCCATCGCGGCGCGAAGCGGGCCGTTGAGCGGCGTCATTTTACCCGCAATCACCTGCCGAACGGCCTCGGCTAGGATATCGCCGTATTTTGTGGCGAGCGCGGTCGCCTCGTTGTCTTTTCCACGGACGCGCGGGAGGGGGTTCGCATCTCCGCCACAGTTCTGCACGAAAAGGGCGACGGCGTCTGGATAGGATTTTTCCACCTCAATCTGAGCGAAGCCCGCGTAGTCACCGTTGATGTTAACGCCGCCGAGCGCCGTTGTATGGCACGAGTAGCCAAAAACGATGCCTTTGACTTGCCCGCCGAACTTCACAGCGATGACCGGCACGTCATGATCCACCTGAGCACCGAGCGCACGGCTTTCCGGTCCACGAGCCCGGCGCCGGTTCACCGCGACCCCGGCAAGCCCCTGCTCGAATGCGAGGTCGGCTGGCGCGAGGTTCAGGATGGCCTGCCCAATGACCTCGTCATACTTCGCATACAGACTTGCCGTGTAGCGATCGCGCAGGGCCTCCTGCTCAGGGGTGAGCTGCCAGTAGAGCCACAGCACATCGGCCGTCTGCGGGCAACTATGATTATGAGAGCAGTTCAGGATAAGCCTTTCGCGCGGGATGCCATGCTTCTCGAGCGCTTGTCTCGCGATGCGATCCACCATGGCCGCGCTCAACCCGACCAGATCCGCTGTTACGAGCACCGAGGTTGCTCCCGAGTCATCCCGCAGTGCCAGCGCCTTCACCCAGATTGGGTGATCCACCTTGCCGGTCATGCGTGCCGTGCCGGCGTATCCGGACAAAGGTACGGATTCAGTCGGCGTGATGTCCACCTTTGCTACACCAGCCTGCCAGACGCCGTGGGATGGGCATGCCACGGCGAAGGCGAATAAGGCAATGAGTACGGCTTTCATGATGATTCATTTCAAGGTTTCCAATCGGGCGGGAAGCTCAGGGCCCGCACCTCCTTGGAGAAAGTGCCGGGATTGCCGACGACGCCCCAGAGCTTGTTTTGGACGACGAGGATCGCCGGTTCGTAGAGTGCCGACCAGATGGACTCGGTTTGCAATTGCCACCACGTCCTACCCTCGGCGGAGTCTTGCGGTCGAGGGTGGCAGCACGGACGAAAGGGCAGACGAGGCGACGGGTATGGAGTTCATGGTATCAGGGTGTTCAGTTGCGGGTCACTCGGTGCCCGAAGGGATAGCTGTCCGAAATGCGGACGGGCAGTTGGCCTTGGGGCTTTAATTCGCCGAAGAGCACTTGCACCGCAGCATCGATCGAGTCGTGGACGTCGCTAAAGGTGCAGAGGGAGAAGGCGGGCTTCGGCAGGCTGGCGATGACGTAGGGATTGCCGAGATTCAGGAAAGCGATCTTGAGCCCTGCAGCGGCGGTGCGCTCAATGAGCGCACAATAAGGCTTCGGCACCTGGATGGCATCCTCAACGTAAGACCGCACCCGGGTGAACAGACCGAAGACCAAGATTTCCGCCTGCTGTGCGGCGGCGAAGGCGCGCTCCATCTCCTCGGGCTTCATTGTGGTGGACAGCACGATGGTTTGCGCGCTCGGCATGCGACGCTGAACCTGTTCGTTGAGCTGATGGTTCGTGGGCGAATGCTTGAAGGCATTATCCTCATCCACCGTGGCGCTGCTTCCATTACTGACAACAAGGACTTTTGCGCTGGGAGCGACCGTAAGCCGGTTCTCCAGCAGGGTGACACTTTCGCGCGCGATGCGACGGGCGATCTCGGCGCTGTCCGCCGTTGCAAAAACTTGGGGGATGCTGGAAGGGTCCACAATGCGTCGCTCGAAGAGACCGAGCTTCTCTTTTAGCTTCCACACACGCCGCACGGACTGCTCGACCTGCGCCAACGGGATGCGGCCCTGGCGGACGGCGCG
>JBJTRH010000265.1:0-2835 GCA_046076065.1 Planctomycetaceae bacterium
GCATCCCGGGATCATCACCTGTTTGACGGTTACCCCGGGCTTATCGCAGTCTTCCGCGCCCTTCAAAGCCTCCTGATGCCTAGTCATCCCCCATGCGCCCTTTCTAGCTTGACCACCCGAATCGAATGCTCGCGAACGAGCTCTCTTCGGCTGGAGCTTCACCGGACCATCGCATTGCCAGGCCCACCGCATCACTGCGGTCACGCCGGCTCGGTCCAGTGGAACGATTTTTTCTCGCTCTTATCAATCAGGGACGCCGCAGACGGCTTTCGCCGCACACGTCGCCCCCGAGCCTTGGGAGAACGCCTCCAAAGAGCCGCTTGAGACGGCCCTTCTTCGGCATTCTTTTCAAGATGCCAATTACCACGACCAAATTGTCAACGAACAAAGACGTGCTGGCGGTGAACGAGCCACTGCCTGCCCGTAGGCGGGAACCGATTCCCGGGAAAGTGGGATCGGCCGCGACAGACCCAAAACTTAGCGACGGCCTCCCGGACCGTCAAGCGGCCGGAAAAATCCGGCGAATCCGGCAGGTTTTCGCCCTGACGGCGAAGGTATAACCGGAATCCATGGTACGCGGCGGAGCTTTGTGTGGTTCGGTGGCGACACTGGGCCTTGTTCTGGCCCTGGTCGCCGGCCCCCGTGAATCATGGGCCCAGCCGCCCGGTCCGGCGGCCGCGGTGCCGGTGGTGGCCGCTCGGGTGGCCACGATGCAGGCCGCTTCAGGCCAGCCGTTCGTGGGCACCGTGGTTCCCGCCGGCACGTGCTCGCGGAACTGAGGGCCGGATCACGGCCGGAGGACGTGGAGCAGGCCCGAGCGGCAGTGGCCGGATTCGAGGCCCGGTTGGCCTACGCGCAGGGCCGCCTCAAGCGGCTGGCGCGGCTCGCCGAGCGGGGAACGAGCACCGCCGACGAGCTGCAGGACGCCCAGACCGAACTCCAGGCGATCGAGGCCCAGCTTCGCGGCAGTCGCGCGGCGCTCGCGCTGGTGGAAGCCGGCCCGCGGCAGGAGCAGATCGCACAGGCCGCCGCCGCGGTCGCCACGCAGGAGGCCGAGCTGCAACGCATCGACGATCAGCTCGCCAAGCACACGATCCGGGCCCCGTTCGCCGGCTGGGTGGTCGAGCGATTCACGGAGAAGGGGCAGTGGGTGGCCCGGGGCGGGCTGATCGCTCGGATCGCGGAGCTGCAGTCCGTCGAGGTCGAGGCCCGCGTGCCGGAGTCGTCGATCGCAAGCCTTCGGGAAGGAGCCGACGTCCGTCTCGAGTTCGATGCCGCCCCGGAGCAGGCGTGGATCGGACGGGTGACGAGAATCGTGCCGCAGGCCGACCTGCTCAGTCGCAGCTTTCCGGTACGAATCCGGCTCGACAACCGCATCGTCGACGGCGCGCCGGTGCTCAAAGGGGGGAATGCTCGCCCGGGCGTGGCTTCCCGTCGGCGCCGCCGGCAGCGTGACGGTGGTGCCGAAGGATGCGCTCGTGCTCGGAGGGCCGAAGCCCCTCGTGTTCTGCATCGACCCAAGCGGACCGGCAGAGGGAGTCGTGCGGCCTGTCGACGTCGTGCTCGGCGCGGCCGTGGAGGGACACGTGGCCGTTCGCGGCAGCCTCGAACCCGGCACGCTCGTCGTGGTCCGCGGCAACGAGCGGCTGAGGCCGGGCATGAAGGTCGTGTTCGAGCCCCCGGCAGGCTGAACGGGCCAGGCCACGCCGGCTATCGCGACCATGAACCTCATCGAAGCCTGTGTCACCAGCCCCGTGAAGGTTGCCGTCGGAGTGATCCTGGTCACGCTCTTCGGCGTGCTCGCGATCCTCTCGATGCCGGTGCAGCTGACGCCGGAAGTGCAGATTCCGACGGTCACGGTCGAGTGCCGGTAGCGCGGGGCCAGCCCCCAGGAGATCGAGCGGGAGCTGATCCAGCCGCTCGAAGAGCAGCTCCGGAGCGTCGAGGGCCTCGTGAAGCTCTCGAGCGACTCGGCGAGTTCGGCCGGCACGGTGGAGCTGGAGTTTGCCGTCGGCACCGACATGTCGCAGGCGCTCGTGAAGGTCAACACCCGGGTCCAGCAGGTTCGCGACTGGCCGATCGACGCCGATCGGCCGGTGATCAAGACGTCGAGCGCCAACGACCGGCCCGTGGCCTGGTTCATCCTCGGGCAGGCTGCGCCCGACCGCGCGGCCATCGAGCAGGCGAAGCGGCAGCACCCCGCCCTGGCGACCGACCTCGACCGCGTGCCCTCGGCCCGCACGCCCGACCTCGCGCTGTTCCGCCTGCGGCGGCTCACCGCATTGCACCCGGAGCTCGCGGGCCTCGCGCCCCCCGACATCGACGTCGAGTCGGTCCGGCGCATGGCGGAGGACGATATCGAGAGCCGGCTCGAGCGGGTCGACGGCGTGTCGAGCGCCGACCTCGTCGGCGGCCGCGAGGACGAGCTCCAGGTGATCGTGGACCCGCAGCTGCTCGCCGCCCGTAACCTCACGATCGAGGATCTCCGGCAGGCGTTGGCCAACCAGAACCAGGACACCTCGGGGGGCGACCTCTGGGAGGGAAAGCGCCGCTACGTGATCCGCACGCTGGGCCAGTTCCGCTCGCCCGAGCAGGTCGAGGGGGTGATCATCACCCGCCGCGAGGGCAAGCCGGTGTATGTCCGCGACGTGGCCCGGGCCCGCCTCGGCAGCAAGAAGCCCGACGGCATCGTCCGCCGCTTCGGGGCCCGCAACATCGCCATCCGCGTGACCCGGGAGTCGGGCGCCAACGTGCTGGAGGTGATGCGCCGGCTCCGCGACGTGACGGCGCGGATCGACGAGCAGCTCGCGCCGCAGGGGCTCTCGCTGACGCTCG
>JBJTRH010000266.1:0-11718 GCA_046076065.1 Planctomycetaceae bacterium
GCCTGGCCGATTCGCTCGATGCCGAAGCCGAAGGAGATCATCGCCAGGCTCGTGCGGATCCAGGCCAGGAGCGTGCGGTCGGCGGCCTCCCGATTCCGCTCGCGGGCGAGCTCATTGGGCAGCGACGACGGGTTGTCCGGAACGAAACTCATCGCCGGCAGGATACCAGCCTTTCGCTCACTTCACCTCCAGCGGCACGGAGGCCGAGTGGGCCGAGAACTCGGGAGCGTAGCGGCTCTGGATCCGCGCAAACCCGCTCGACGCCGTGCCCCGGTAGGCCGCCCGCAACGAATACTCGAATACGTGCGTGCCCCGCGGCAGCCGCTCGAAGAAGAACTGTGCGCTCGCGTCGCGGATGGCGAGATACCAGGCTGCGCCGTCGCCGAACCGCCAGCCTGAGAGCACGTCGACCGGCTCGGTGAGGCTCGGCCGGTGATCGGCGAGTTCCAGATACTCGTAATCCCTGTCGCTCGTCACGACCAGCCGCACCACGAGCTCGTCGCCCGGCTCCACCGCCGTCGCCGGCTCGAGCACTGGCCCCGCCTTGGTGAACCGCTTCACGAACAGCTGCTTCTCGATCGCGAGCTCGTCGCGGCCCGCCGCCGGCACCTTCGTGATGTCGTCGAGGTACTGCCAGTGCACGCCCCCCCAGGCGAGCCCGGCGTCGGGCTTCTTCATCATGATCTCGCCCATCGTCGGCGCGATCTCCCGCCGCACGAACCGCTCCTCGAAGAAGCCGGTACCGGCCTCGACTTTGCCGGGCGTCACCGCCTCGCCGCCGACCGTCACCGTCACGAGTTCGCTCGACCCGAGCAGGTCCTTCCCGCGGCCAAGCAGCGCCCCGACGGCGTCGGCCGTGGCCATGCTCCCGGGCCAGCGGCTCGTCCGCTTTCGCGACAGCAGCCAGGCCTTCATCGCTTCCACGGCGTCGGCGTCTCCTGCGATCTCGTCGAAGGCCTCGATCATCACAGCCTGCGTCTCGATCGGCGCCTCGGCCCAGCTCCACCAGGCGGGATGCTGGTCTCGCCACCACATCCCCTGCCACGAGTCCTTCTCGGTGCCCGGCTTCACATCGGCGTCCACGGCCCGTTGCTTCAGGCTTTCGAGGATCGATCGGGCCGCCTCGCGGTCGCCCGCGCGTTGGAGTGCGAGGGCCACGTGTCCCTGCGACCGGCGGCCGAGCTTCATCCACGTCGTCTTCCCCACGCCGAGGCCCCAGCGGATTGCCTCGGCGGCGTCGCCCTGCGGCGGTGCATCGGCCGCGAAGAAGCTGCGGGCGAAGAGGGCATAGGCTCCCGTGGGCGTGAGCACTGGATCCTTGATCTCCTTCCCGCGGCGCATCTCCTCGACGAGCCGGCCGTCGAGCCACGGCACCGCGGCCACCGCCGGCTGCACGTCGATCGCCACGCCGTTTGTCCGCAATCGGCCGAAGCCGGCGATGATCGCGAGCGTGACGGGATCGCAGGAGCGGCCGTCGGGAAACCAGGGCCAGCCGCCGTCGTCGTTGCGAAGCGCCTCGAGTCGCTCGAAGGCGGCCCGCACTTCGTTGTCGGCCCGCGTGGGATCGAGAAGCAGGCCGATCCGGCCCCGCGCCTCCCGCTCGTCCACGGCATCGCGGACCCACGGCGTCTCGGCGAGGAGCATCTTCACGAGGTCGGCGTTCTTCTCGAGCGGGCTCTCCAGGGCGTCGGTGCCCTTCCACTGCGCGAACACCTCCGCGATCCGCGGGTCGGCGGTGGCGAGGTGCCGGGCGTAGGCATTGGCATAGAGCCGGGCGAACAGCGTCTCGATGCTCTCGTCGGGCGACTCCATGATCGACGGCAGCGCGAGCACGCCGTACCACGCCGGGTTCGACGCGGCCTGCACGACGAGCGACTCGCTCCGGATCTCGGTGCCCGCCGACTGGAGCAGCCTGTCGAGCTTCACCCGCCGCTCGCCCGGCCCGCGGATCGTGATCGGCACCGTCTCCGTGACCGGCACCCGCCGCGGCAGCACGACCACCAGACTCTCCTCACCGTCGGCCGCCCGCTTCGCGGCCGAGGTCGTCGCGCCCGTCACCGTGGAGCGGAGCACGTCGGTGCCGTCGGCCACCTTCACCGTGAACACCACGGGCTTCGACTCGCCCGCCGCGAGGTCGAAGGCCTGCTCCCGCGGCCCCTCGACGAGACCGTCGCGGGAATCACCGGTCCGCGCGTCGGCCAGAGCGAACCGCACCACGCCGGTGAGCCGGCCGCTCGACGTGTTGCCCACCTTCACCGGGATATGCACCATGTCGCCCTCGCGGAGGAACCGCGGGAGGAGCGGCTCCACCATCAGGTCCTTGGCCGACACGCACTCCGCCACGATCGTGCCGCTCCGCAGCGCCGCGTCGTGGGCGAGCCCCTTGAACTGCCAGGTGGTGAGCGTGTCGGGGAGCGTGAACTCGATCGTCACGATCCCGTCGGAGCCCGACACGAGCGTGGGCAGGAAGAAGGCCGTCTCGGCGAGATTCGTCCGCGGTGGTGGCGGCGTGGCCCGCCCGGAGTCGTCCGGCTTCGGCGGCCGGCCGTCGACACCCAGGGCGGCAGTGTTGGCCGACGCCGCGGTGGCATCCTTGCGTTGGGCCGCTGCCGGCTTCGCCCTGGGCGCGGCCCCCTCCCGCGCGGCCAGCGGCATCGCGTCGGCCATCAGCATCGCCTCGTCGACACGCCGCATCCGCGAGAACCGCATCCCGCCACCACCGCCCCCGAACGCGAAGCCCCAGCGGCCGCGGTCCGGTGGGCCGAACGATTCGAGGAGTTCGCGGTAGCTGATCTCCACGGCGTCGAGCGCGAGGCTCCAGCTGCCGCGGATGCCGTTGAAGCCGTCGGCCGCGTTGGTGAACGAGGGCTCGGCCGCACCCGACTCGCCGCGAAACAGCCCGAGCAATCCCGCGCCCGGCCACTGGTGCTCCGCGAGGGCGTCGAGCGACTGGTCGTAGGCCAGCGCCAGCACCTCGGCCACGGCAGGCGCCGCCGGGCCGGCGAGCGGGTCGGCCATGCTCGTGATCCGCGCCCGCCAGACTTCCTGCGTCGCCGGCTCGAGCTGCCGCGTGAACCGCTCCCAGGTGACGGCGAGCTTCTTGTTCGTCCAGGGCACCTGCACGATCCGCTGGTCGCGGTGCAGCCGGCCGTCGCGGACCATCCACGCCGTGATCGTGAACCCGCCGCGATCCTCGTCGGCCGCGGCGACCCGCACCGGCCACTGGGTGCGGCCAGCGTCGGTCCAGAACCGCCTCCGCACGCGGCCGCCCCGGGAGATCTCGACGACCGCGCGGCCGCGGTCGTAGCCCGTGCCCACGATCGCCATGAACTCGCGGCCCGCTTCGACCGAGTCGCCGGCGGCGGTCAGCGCGAACGCCCGCTTCACCGTTGCGCGGTCGCCCGCGGGATCGATTACCGCGAAGGTCGACTCGGTCCGCACCTCCGGGGCACCGTCCCGGCCGGGAATCGTGAACACCGCCCGGTAGATGCCGGCCGGCAGCATCGCCCGCACCTCCGCCCTGCCCGTGGCCGCGTCGGTCGTCGCCTCCCGCGTGACGAGCGCGGCACCGGGCTCCCACGTGTCGGGATCGCTGGGCTTGACCACCGGCTTCGGCCGCGCGTCATCCGCGTCGGCCGCCACGGCGGCCTTGCGGGCCGTGCCGAAGGGCCGCGGAGGCGCCGGCGGCTGGTGATCGCCGATGATGTCGCCGCGGTCCACGGCCGCAGGCTGCACCAGCGGATGGATCGCGAGCGTACCGGCGGCCGTCCGTGGCTCGCCGTCGAGCGACCTGGTCACAAGCGTGAGGGCGACCGCCGCCGCCGGCTGGCCACGGTCGTCCCTGGTGTCAGCCGACACCGCCTGCCAGTCGTTCCGCTCGATCGTCGCCTCGATGTCGGTGTAGCCGGCAGCCACGGTTCGCGTGTCGCTCCGCGTCTCGCCGCCCGAGTCGGTCACGTCGGCAACCACCTCGTAGGTGAACACCGGGAGCGCGGCCTTCGGTACGCCGCGATCCGGCAGCGCGGGAAACCGGATCGTGAACGTGCCGTCGGCACCGGTCACCTCGGTGCCCCGCGCGACCTTCTGCCCCGCGTCGCCGAAGGGGAGCCACGGGAAGCACCAGCGGCACCAGAAAGGGAGCCTCATCCGCCGCTCGACCCGCCAGGCCACCTTCGCCCCGGCCACGGGCAGGCCGGTGTACGTGGCGGCGGTGCCGGTGACCGCGACGCCCTCGCCGAGCCGCACCGCGTCGGCCGGCGGCGCGAGTTCCACCTGGAATTTGGGCCGCTTGTATTCCTCGACGCGGACGCCCACGCCGCCGTTGAACCCCTGCGTCTCGGCGAGGAGCATCCACTGCCCCGGCAGCGCCCCTGTGGGCACCGCGAACGAGCCGTGGAACGATCCGACGCCGCTCGTCGTGTGCTCCGCCTTGGCCACCTCGCGGCCGTTGGAGTCGCGAAGCGTGACCGTGATCGGCCGCTTCGCAAGCGCGTGGTAGTCGCGACGGTCGTGGTCGAACGAGCCGGCGATCCCCTTGTAGAAGACGGTCTGGCCCGGCCGGTGGATGCCCCGGTCGGTGACGAGCACGCTCGACGTGCCCCGCTGCTCCTGCTCGTGCGGCCAGAAGTGCATCGAGTCGGTGGGCACGGCGTGGGTCGATCCGCCGAGCGATGCCGTCGCCAGGAGCAGGAGGTCCGCATTCCCCTCCGCGGCGAGTTGGTAGCGGCCGTCACCGTCCGTCGTGGTGCCGGTGCGGCCGACGAACGGCGCCGGGTCGCCCCGTCCCTCGCGGACGAACATCCTCACCGTGGCGCCGGCCACGGGCTCGCCGGACGCGAGGTCCACGACGTGGCCGGTGAGCGGTTCGCCGGTGGACTGCTGATTCGGCGCGAGCGACGACACGATCGCCAGCCGCGTGATCCACACGAGCGTCGCGTGCGCGACGTTCTCCTGGTCACCGAACCCGGGATCGTGGCTGGCGATCACCCAGTAGGCGCCCGGCTCCACCGACTCCGGGTCGAGCACCCCCACCGGCACGTCGTGCTGCCGTGACCGAAAGTCGGGCGTGGCGGGCAGGTCGACCGCGGCCGACCGCACGGCGGGCAGCGCGAGAATCGCCGTGCGGTCGTCCTCGTCGAGCCAGCCGGGATGCGGCTTGCCGGCCGCGAGCCGCGCGGGCCAGTCAGCCTTCGCGAGCCGCAGGTGGATCTTCGCGAGGTTGCGGTACGTGACACGGACCACGGGCCACGGGGCGGCCCAGGCCCGCTCGGTGGCGAGCGACAGTTCCTTCGAGTCGATCTCCTTGACGAGATTCTGGCAGAGCCGGCCGCCGACGCTGTTCGGATGTCGTTCCACGGCCTTCGCCGCGAGGGCCCGTGCCTCGACGAGGTCGCCATGTTCGCGGGCGATCTCGGCGAGCGCATGCGCCGCCTGGGCGGCGATCTCGTGGTCGCCTGCCCGCGCGAGAAAGGCTTCGATCGCGTCGGTCTTCCGGTCCGTCACGGTCACGTCGCCATCGTCGACCGCGGCACCGGCTGCCCAGCGGATGCGGTCGAGATCAGCGGCACGAAAGGCCGTCGGATCGGCATCGGCCGCATGGAGGTCGAGCAACGACCGATAGAGCGCGGCCGCCTGGAGGATCGGCGAGTCGGCGTCGGTGATGGAGCCCCCCGCGTCGGGCCGCCACGCCCGAAACTCGTCGGCGGTGCCGAGCGCCGGGCTCGTCGCCGACAGCTCGAAGGCGTCTTCGGGCGCAGCGAGACCGCGCTCGCCAGAGGCGGCAAACTCGATCGCATCGCGAGCGACGACATCCCAGACCGTCGGCCGATAGGTGTCGGGCATCGTGCCTTTGGAGAGAATCATCGACCAGTCGCCGACGGGCAACGTCGCCAGGCCCGCCCCGCCGTCGAGTGCCGCGGCGAACCGGCGGCGGATCTCGCCGACGATGGCGGGCAGATCCCACTCGTGCATTCGTGCAAGGTCGGTCGTGTCGGCGCCTCCCGCGGTCCGCTGCTGAAACCGCCAGCGGTTCATCTGGAAGAAGTTCCAGGTCCAGTTGGCCCGGATGGCCTCGAGCACGGGCCGCGCTTCGGGTGGGGCCTGCTCGATCGCGGCGGCGAGCCGCACGACCCGCTCCGGATCGTCGGCCGCGCGGTCGCCGGTCTCGGCGAGGATCCGCGTGGCGATGGCCCGGGCCACCTCGGCCCATGCCTGGTCGGCAGCCGCCGCCCGCTCGACCCCCGCGAGCGCCTCGACGGCGGTCGTGGGCCTGCCTTCGTCGAGCGCCTGCTCGACCCGCTTCCAGGCCGCGGCTCGCGGCCCGGCTGGGGACTCCTCGGCATGGCCTTGCAGACCGTCCATCATCAATCCTCCCACGAGAAGAACGAGCAGCCCGGCGGTGCCCGCCGCCGACGAGCGGCCGCGGCGGTGGTCGGCGGGCGGACGGATCATGCCTCGGACGATCGGCCCCATGCCGCGGTTCTCCCTGGAAGATGGCTGGCCTCGCGGAGCCGATTGTATGCCCTCGGCCCCGGGGCGATTGGCTGATCCGCCAATACCCGAACGCGCGACGGTCGAACACCGTAAGGAAGGTCACACTCGAGGCCGGCATGCGACCCCGTCTGATCGTGAAACCCGCCGGCGGGAAGCGCTCGTGCCGGGGGTGATGGCGAGGACGAAGGCGAGCTGGAATCCGACGGTGGCACAGGCAGGCCATGAATCGCACACGTCAGCACCGCCGTGTCGCCGCCCGCCACGGCCTCGTCGTGGAGGGGCTCGAGGGCCGGCGGATGCTGGCCTTCGGGATCACCACGTCGACGACTCCGACCGGCCAGCAGACCTATGTGATCGACAACGGCGGCGATCTCGCGTGCGCGATCCTCAAGGGCGGCACCACGAGCAGCACGATCCACCTCGGCGACCTCACGTCGATCAAGTACAGGAATCAGGAGCTGCTGGCCCCGTACTCGACGACCAGCCGCTACTCGCACTACGAGCAGGGCCTCGGCAGCACGACCGTGATCACCACGGCCACCGGCGGCACCGTCGGATCGCGCTGGATCCTCGTCACCTGCGACGACACCGCCACCGGTGGCACGGGGGTGGTGCAGTACTACGCCGTCCGGGAGAACGATACCAACCTCTACCTCTCGTGCTACGTGCCGAACCCGACGTCGGAAGGCCGCTTCATTGCCTACCTCAGCCGCTCGGTGTTCACCAACCCCGAAGAGCCCAGCGACAACAGCGGCACGAGCGGGGCGATCGAGGGCAGCGACGTCTTCGGCCATGCCGACGGCACCACCTCGTCGAAGTTCTACAACGTCGGCGGACGCCGGCAGATCGAGCATGTCTTCCACGGCCTCGCGGGCACGGCGGGATCGACGCCGGTCGGCGCCTGGATGTTCATGGGCAGCCGTGAGCGGTCGTCCGGTGGACCGTTCTTCAAGGACATCGACTTCCAGTCCGGCAGCGCCGTCGAGATCTACAACTGCATCTTCACCGGCCACACCCAGACGGAGCCCTACCGGGCCGGCCTGCACACCTTCGCGCTGCAGATCAACGGCGGCCAGCAGCCCACGGAGCCGAGCTACGCATGGATGGAGAACCTCCGCGACCTGCCGACGAACGCCGCGCTGATCCAAGGCATGATCCCTACAAGCCAGCGGGGCGGAGTGGCCGGCGTGGCCACGGGCATCGCCGCCGGCCATGAGATCACGATCGGCCTGGCCAATGCGGAGGCGCAGTACTGGGACGTCGCCGACGTGACCGGCGGCTTCAAGATTCCCGGCGTGCTGCCCGGCACCTACACGCAGACGCTCTACGACGGCGAGCTCGAGGTCGGCCGGCGGACGGTGACGGTGACCGCCGGCGCGACGACCACGGCGAACATCGTCAACTCGTTCTTCCTCCCGTCGAATCCGATCTTCCGGGTCGGCACCTTCGACGGCACACCCGTCGGGTTCCTCAATGCCGACAAGATCGAGACGATGCACCCGTCGGATGTCCGCATGGCCGCCTGGGCGGGCCTGCCAAACTTCGTCGTCGGCACCAATACCGACGCTCAGTTTCCGATGGCTCAGTTCATGGGCGTGAACAACAGCCGGCGGTTCACGTTCACGCTCACGGCGGCGCAGGTCCAGAACCTCACCTTCCGCGTCGGCATCACGCTCGGCTTCGAGGGCGCTCGTCCCAAAATCACGGTCAACGCCGGCCAGAGCTACGCCTGGACCAGCGGCAATCCGACCGCGAGCGTCGATCTCAACAGCCGCGGCATCACCCGTGGCACCTGGCGCGGCGACAACCAACTCTATACCTTCGGGATTCCCTCGACTGCCTTCCGGGCGGGCACCAATACGATCGACATGTCGATGATCAGCGGCAGCTACGTCAGTGGCCAGACCTGGCTGAGCCCCAACGCCGTGTTCGACGCAATCGACCTGGTGCCGACCTCATCCGCGAGCCCACCGACGATCACGGGCGTGTCCGTCACTCCGGCCGCTGCCACAATCGGCGTGGGGACCGCCAAGGCGTTCGCGGCCGTCGCCACCGCGTCGACCGGCGGGGCGGCCACCGTCAACATCGACTGGTCGGCGGAACTCGGCATGATCCGTCCTGGAGGGGGTTATGTCGCCCCAGCGACTCCTGGCACGGACACGATCACCGCCAGAGCGACGATCACGCGCACCCCTGGCTACTCGACCGGCACCGGCACCTCGTCGACGATCACCGACTCCGTGACGGCCACTGGCAGCACGACGCTCACGGTCGTCGGCCTGACGCCGGTGGTTGTGACGGCCGCCGCCGCGGCACCCGCCCCGAGCTACACGAAATCGGCCGTGCTCACCGCCCTCGGGTCGGACGATGGCGGCGAGGCAACGCTGACCTACACGTGGAGCGTCGTCGGGACGCCGCCGGGAACGGTGACGTTTTCGGCGGCCAACGGTACGAACGCCGGCAAATCGACGACGGCCACCTTCGCCACGGCGGGCACCTACGGACTCCAGGTCGTGATCGCGGACGCGACTGGATCGTCGGCCATCAGCCTGACGTCGCTCGTCGTCCGCAACGCCGACACGCAGCTGCTGGCCGACGAGACGACGGGCACGATGCTCGCCGACGCGACCGGCAACGGCAACGCCGCCACGCTCGCCGGAGCCGCCACGCTCGTGACCGGACTGCGGGGCAACGCAGTGAAATTCAGCGGTGGCCACGCCACACTGCCCACAGGGATCGTCAGCGGCCTGGGCGACTTCACGATCGCCGCCTGGGTAAAGCCAGATTCGATCGCCACGTGGCAGCGAATCTTCGACTTCGGCAGCTCGACGTCCTCCTCCATGTTCCTCACGACCCGCCCCACGACCGCCGGTGGCCTGCGATTCGCGATCACGACCGGGAGCGGCGAGCAGCAGGTCAACACGGCGTCACCGCTCGCCGTGGGCGTCTGGCAGCATGTCGCCGTCACGCTCCGCGGCAGCACCGCCACCATCTACCTCAATGGCACCGCGGTCGGCGCGAACGCGGCCGTCAGCCTGCGCCCGTCGTCGCTGGGGCAGACGACCAACAACTTCATCGGCAAGAGCCAGTTCGCCGCCGACCCAGCGCTTGCCGCTGCGGTCGATGATTTCCGCATCTACGCCCGGGGCCTCACGGCGGCGGAGGTGCAGGCCCTGGCAGCTCCCGACGTCACGATCAACGTGCCCGCCGGGCAGTCGGTCACCGACGTGCTGCGAACGGGTGCGGGAGCGGTGATCAAGGACGGCCTCGGGACGCTCGTGCTCGACAAAGCCAACACGCACGAGGGCGGCACCGTGGTGAACGCCGGCACGCTGGTCGTCCGTCACGTCTCGGCACTCGGCTCCGGCGGGCTGCAGGTCCGGGCAGGGGCGAGGGTGCAACTCGACGTCGGTGGCGGCACGATCCCGCTCTCGTCCATCGCGCTGGAGACGGGGGCGACGATCGACCTCGGCATCGGGCGGTTGACCGTGGCGGCAGGGTCGTTGACGGCCGCCGACGTGCAGTCGCTGCTCGTCGCAGGCCGCGGCGACGGGAGCTGGAACGGTGCCGGCGGCTTCGTCACCCGGGCGGCATCGCCCGACGCCGGGCTGGGGCTCGGCGCTCTCGTGAATGACGACGGTTCGATCCTCGTGGCCTTCGCGGCTGCGGGCGACGTCAACCTCGACGGCCAGGTCGATGTCGTGGATCTCTCGATGCTGCTCGGCGTCGGGACTCTCGACACGGCGGTGTCGCACGGATGGGCCGACGGCGATTTCAACTACGACGGCTTCTTCGATATCCTCGACATCGGGGCATTTTTGGCGACGAATCTCTACGACACGGGTCCGTACTGAACCCGCTCCCTCGCCGCCGAAAGCCGCGTCCTCTCCCGGGCAGCGCATGAACCGCACGCGTCGGCACCGCCGTGACCGCCACTCCCTGGCCGTGGAGCGACTGGAGAGCCGGCACGCCCTTGCGGCACCTGCCGGTCTGATCGATGCGGTGCCGCTTTCTGGGCCGACGGCCGCCGCCCTCCCGGCCCGCCAGGTCGAGTGGCTCACCCGGGGCGTGCGTGCGATCTCGATCGGGTCGTCGAAGGTGTACGTCACCTGGCGGATGCTGGGCACCGATCCCGCCGCGATCGCGTTCAACCTCTATCGCGCCACCGACGGCGCGGCCGCGGTCAAGCGCAACACGACGCCGCTCACCGCGACCACCGACTTCACCGACACGAGTGTCACGACCACGAAGGCCAACACGTACTTCGTGAGGCCGATCGTCGATGGCGTGGAGGGAGAGGCAAGCGAGTCGTTCACGGTGCCCGCGAATGCCCCGGTGCGGCAGTATCACACCGTTCCACTGCAGATCCCGCCGGCGGGCGTCACGCCCGCCGGCGAGGCCTACACCTACTCGGCCAACGACACGAGCGCGGCCGACCTCGACGGCGACGGCGAGTACGAACTCATCGTGAAGTGGGATCCCTCGAACTCCAAGGACAACAGCCAGTCGGGCTACACCGGCACCGTGTACCTCGATGCCTACGAGCTCGACGGCACACGGCTCTGGCGGATCGACCTCGGGCGGAACATCCGCGCCGGCGCCCACTACACCCAGTTCATGGTCTACGACTTCGACGGCGACGGCCGGGCGGAGCTGGGCGTGAAGACGGCGCCCGGCACGATCGACGGCACCGGCCAGCCGGTGCTCCTCGGCACGGCGAAGGTGACCGACGACTACCGCAGCTCGACGGGCTACGTGCTCTCCGGACCCGAATACCTGACGGTCTTCGACGGCTTCACGGGCCGAGCCCTGGCCACGGCCAACTATCAGGTGCCTCGGGGCACGGTGTCGGCCTGGGGCGATTCCTATGGCAACCGCGTGGATCGATTTCTGGCCGGCGTCGGCTACTTCGACGGCCAGCGGCCGAGCCTGGTGATGTGCCGCGGCTACTACACCCGCACCGTGCTCACCGCCTGGGACTATCGCGGCGGAAGTCTCACCCAGCGGTGGATCTTCGACACGGGCAACTCCACGACCGGCACGCTCGCGGGCTACCGGGGTCAGGGCGCCCACTCGCTCACGATCGGCGACGTCGACGGAGACGGCCGCGACGAGGTCACCTACGGCGCCATGGCGATCAATGACGACGGCACGCAGCTCTACACCACGGGGCTCGGCCATGGCGATGCGCTTCACATGTCGGACATGATCCCGAGCCGGCCGGGG
>JBJTRH010000267.1:0-4505 GCA_046076065.1 Planctomycetaceae bacterium
GGCCGCCCCGGCAGCAGGTCCTGCCGGCCGTCGACGAGATTGCTCTCCACCATCACGCCCACGATTTTTCGGTCGCCCGCCTCGAGCTGGGCGGCGATTGCGTCGGCCACGTCGAGCTGCCGCTCGTGCCGCTTCGACGAGTTGCCGTGCGAGGCGTCGATCATCAGCGTGGGCTCGAGCCCATGGCGGGCGAGCACGTCGCAGGCGGCCGTCACGCTCGCGGCGTCGTAGTTCGGGGCGGCGCCGCCGCGGAGGATGATGTGGCAGTCGTCGTTGCCCTTGGTGGCGACGATCGCCGTGTGGCCCCCCTTGGTCACCGACAAAAAGTGGTGCGGCCGCCGGGCGGCGAGGATCGCCTCGGCCGCGATCCGCACGTTGCCGTCGGTGCCGTTCTTGAAGCCGACCGGGCACGACAGCCCCGACGCCAGCTCGCGGTGCACCTGGCTCTCGGTGGTGCGGGCGCCGATCGCCCCCCAGGCGACGAGGTCGGCGATGTACTGCGGCGTGATCATGTCGAGGAACTCGCAGCCCGCCGGCAGGCCGAGTTCGGCGATCTCCACGAGCAGCTCGCGGGCGACCCGGAGCCCCTTGTTGATCTGGAAGGTGCCGTCGAGGTCCGGATCGTTGATCAGCCCCTTCCAGCCGACGGTCGTGCGGGGCTTCTCGAAGTAGACCCGCATCACGATCTCGAGATCGTCCCGCAGCCGCACGCGTTCGGCGGCGAGGCGACGGGCGTAGTCGACCGCCGCCTCCGGGTCGTGGATGGAGCAGGGGCCGATCACCGCCACGAGGCGGTCGTCTTCGCCCCGCAGGATGCGGTGGATGGTCGACCGGGCCGCCGCGACGACACTGCCGACCGCCTCGGTGCAGGGAAACTCGCGGAGCACGTGGGACGGGGGGGACAGCTCCTTGATCTCCGCGATGCGGAGGTCGTCGGTGGTCGATCGTGGTGAACGCATGGCAGGCGGAACGGGCGGGACGGCGGTCGGAGCCACCTATGGTACAGTCCGCTTCCGAGCGATCGAGTACGTCCGCCGAGCCGTAGGGAATGCGAGCGATGCCACGACCCTTTTCGTTGCGGGCAGTGCCCGCGTGCCTGGCCCTGGGATGCCTCTGGGCAGCCGCTGCGGTCGCCGAGGAGCCGGCGGCGAAGCCGGCCGCCGAGAAGCCTCCCGAGACGGCGGTGGCCGAGCGGGGGCCGTTCGAGTCGGTGCTGACCGCGAAGGGAGCCTTCGAGCCGGTCGACTTCGTGGTCGTCGAGTTTCGACCGCAGGCCTGGTCGCAGCCGCTCGACGTGACCCGCGTGGTGCCGCATGGCAGCCGCGTGAACGCCGGCGACCCGCTCGTGGAGTTCGACACCGAGAAGCTCGACCGGGCGATCGCCGACCTGCGGGTGGACCTGACCGTCGGCGAGACGGCGCTCGAGATCGCCCGCAAGGAGCTTCCGGCGGCCGAGGCGCTGCACCCGATCGAGATGGCGGAGGCGGAGCGGGCGGCGAAGGTGGCGGCGGAGGACCTCGCCCGGTTTCTGGCGATCGACAAGGCCGCCTCGGAGGAGCAGTCGCGGTTCGCCGTGCGAGCCGCTGAGGAGCGGCTCAAGTATGCCCGCGAGGAGCTCACGCAGCTCGAGCGGATGTACAAGGACAAGGACCTCACCGAGGAGACGGAGGAGATGATCCTCCAGCGGACGCGGTTCGACGTGCAGCAGGCCGAGCAGTCGCTCAAGCGGATCAAGGAGGCGTCGGAGGAGTCGCTCACGGTCGGGATCCCCCGCGCCGAAATCGAGGCCCGGCGGGCGGCGGAGAAGACGGCGCTCGCCCTGGAGAAGGCGCGGGCCACGCTTCCGCTGCAGCTCGCGCAGCGGAAGCTGACGCTTGCGAAGCAGGAGCACGAGCGGACGGAGTCGCTGCGGCGGCTCGCCGAGCTCGAGGCCGACCGCACGGCGGCCGTGGTGCGGGCCCCGCGGGCCGGGATGGTGTATCTCGGCCGGTTTCGCGACGGCTCGTGGAGCACCGGCGCGGTGGCCGCGAAGGCGGTCGTGGGCCAGCCGGTGCAGCCGGTCGAACTCGACTTCACGATCCTCGACCCCGAGCGTCTGCAGTTTCGCGCGAAGGTGGAGGAGAAGGACCTCCACCTACTGTCGGCCGGACTCGCCGGCCGGGTCGAGCCGACCGGGTATCCCGACGCCGATGTCGCGGTCACGCTCGCGCCGTTCGTCGCGGCGCCGCGGGACGGTGCGTTCGAGGCGATGTTCGCGGTGGCCCCACGGGCGGGCGGGCCGGCGTTGCTGCCGGGCATGACGGGCACGGCCCGCTGCGTGGTCGCGAAGCGGCCCGAGGCGGTGACGGTGCCGGCGGGCAGCGTGTTTCGCGACGACGACGGCAGCCGCCACGTCTACCTCGTCGCCGCCGATGGCAAGCCGGTCAAGAAGGCCGTGAAGGTTGGGCTCACGGCCGGCGGCCGGACCGAGATCCTCGATGGCGTCGCTGCCGGCGACCGCGTGCGGACGACGAAGCCGTGAGCATCCGACTGCTGCTGGCGATGGCGATGGCATGCGGCACAGCCGTGGTGCGCGGCGAGCCTGCCGCGCCGGTCGCCGAGGCCTCCGCGGCGTTTGCCCGCAGGTCGAAGCCGGTGGCGGTGGCCGAGGCCGAGATCGACGCGGCCGTCGCCCGTGGCCGCGAGTTTCTCGTCCGCTGCCAGAACACCGACGGGTCGTTCGGGTCGGCGGAGCGGACGAAGGACCTCAACATCATGGCCGGCGTGGGGTCGCACTTCGGCTTCCGGGCCGCGACCACGGCGCTGGCGGTGCAGGGGCTGATCGAGGAGGACGACGGCTCGCCCGCCGTGGCCGCCGCGATCGACCGGGGCGAGCGTTGGCTGCTCGAGCGCCTGCCCGATGTCCGCCGCGACGATCCCACGATGATCTACAACGTGTGGGCCCATGCCTACGGCATCCAGACGCTGGTGGCCATGCACGGCCGCCGGCCCGACGACTCGGCCCGCCGCGACCGGATCGTGAGCCTGATCCACGGTCAGATCGAGAAGCTCGGCCGGTATGAGTCGGCGCAGGGCGGCTGGGGCTACTACGACTTCACGGCCGGCACGCAGCGGCCGGCGTCGTCGTCCACGAGCTTCGTGAACGCAACGGTGCTGATCGCGCTGCACGACGCCACCACGATCGGCGTCGCGCCACCCGAGAAGCTCGTCCGCCGCGCGGTCGAGGCCACCGAGGCGCAGATGCTGCCCGACTTCAGCTACCTCTACGGCTCGTATCTCAAGTGGCAGCCGCGCCGGGCGGTGAACCGGCCCGGCGGCAGCCTCGGCCGCAGCCAGGCCTGCAATCTCGCCCTGCGGCTCTGGGGCGACGAGCGGATCACCGACACGGTGCTCGAGGAGTGGGTCGACCGGCTGATCGTCCGCAACGGCTGGCTCGAGCTGGGCCGCAAGCGGCCGATCCCGCACGAGTCGTTCTTCCAGGTGGCGGGCTACTTCTACTTCTACGGCCACTACTACGCCGCGCGGGTGCTCGAGGTGCTGCCCGCCGAGGTGGCCGACGGCTAACGCGGCGACCTCGCCCGGATCATCCTCGACGTGCAGGACGCCGACGGCTCGTGGTGGGACTACCCGCTCTACGACTACCACCAGCCCTACGGCACGGGCTACGCCCTGATGACGCTCCACCGCTGCCGCCCGGCGAAGTAGCCGGCGGGCCCCGCGTCACCCGAACGTGCGGGGTTGACCGGTCGCCTCCAGCACCGAGAGCCAGAGGTCGCCGCTCGGCTCGACCTGGTTGCGGTGGCTCACGGCCAGAGCCATCGGAATGTGCACGAACCGTCCCCGCCAGCGGCCGATCACGATGCCCGTCCGGCCCGCCATGGCGGCGTGGACTGCGTTCTGGGCGAGCCTGAGGCAGTAGACGCTGTCGTACGGATTCGCCTCGACGCTCCGGATCGCGTAGCTGGGGTCGATGTACTTGAGGTTGAGCTCCACGCCCGCGGCGGCGAAGTGATCGGTGATCCGGCCCCGCAGGTACGTGCCGATGTCGGCGAGCTTCTTGTTGCCCGAGGCATCGACGCCGGCGGCGGCGTCGCGGACCAGGTCCTGGCCGGCCCCTTCGGCCACCACGATCACGGCATGGCCCCGGCTTCGGACCCGCTCGAGCAGGTGTGCGAGGAAGCCGCCCGGCCCGTCGAGGGCAAACGGCACCTCGGGGATCAGCACGTAGTTGGCGTCGGGCTCGGCGAGCGAGGCGTAGCAGGCGATGAAGCCCGAGTGGCGGCCCATCAGCTTCACGAGCCCGACGCCGTTGGGCGACGCCTTGGCCTCCACGTGGGCCGAGCGGATCGATTTCGTGGCCTCGCCGAATGCGGTCTGGAACCCGAAGCTCTGGTCGATGTAGGGGATGTCGTTGTCGATCGTCTTGGGAATGCCGACGACGGCGATCCTGCCGCCCCGCTCCGCGATCGCGGCCGTGAGCTGCATGGCGCCGCGCAGGGTGCCGT
>JBJTRH010000268.1:0-2451 GCA_046076065.1 Planctomycetaceae bacterium
CGACGCCAAAGGAGTCGGCCCAGCCGAGCACGGCGTCGCGGGCGGCCTCGCGAGTGCGTCCCGCCTTTCGTATCAGAACCAGCATCAACTCGCCGAGCACCTGCGCCGGCAGCACCACTGCCGTCTCGGGCAACCGCTCAACGAGGCCGATGGCGATGCGACACCGTTCCGCATCCCCGACACCTTCGGCGTAGGCGAGGACGTTGGTGTCGATGGCGACCCTCATGGTCAGTCTTCGTAGAGTTCGTCACGGGTCCAGCACCGGGCCCCAACCGCCGGCTGGTGACGCAATCGCTCCAGCAGCAGGCGCTTCGCCGACTGCCGTTCGCCCCCGCTGCCGCGAATGGGCGCGATGGTTGCGACGGGTCTCCCGCGGGAGACGACGGTGATATGTTCCCCCTGAGATACCTCGCGAAGGATGCGAGAAAAGTGCCGATTCGCATCGGCCGCCGTAACTGTCTTCATCATCTCCTCGCACGTATAGTAGTGATGAACACTACTCAATCGACCGAGGTTCGTCAAGGGGTGGCCGCTTGTGGAGCCTCATGGCCGCCACCACGCCGCGCCGGCCGCAAGCGCCACGAGGGTCATCGCCCAGGACGGGGGCTTCGATAGCGACGCGATGCGGCAGAGCCGCCGCCCGCCGGGCATCAAAACCTGTCATTGCTCGAAGAGGCACCGATCGCAGCAACTGCCTTGGACGGATTGCGTGGCTCGTCGGACACACGAACAACTCGAACCGGTCTCGCGGCCGTCAACCCGAGCATCATCTGCCACGACTGCTGCCGGGAGCTGACGGGCAGCGTGGTCGTCAGGCTCCTCGCCGTCGCCAGATGGCGAAGCCGCCGCAGGCCAAGGCGGCGAAGGCCGTGGCGATCGTCGCGGGTTCGGGCACGAGCGCCTCAACCCGCAGGAGCCCGCGTTCTGTCCCCTGGTAGAGCACGCCGGAGGGGCTGATCATGCTCACCATCTGGAGCGGGTTGTCGCCGGAGGCGGAGCCGTAGGGCGTGCTGCTCACGAGCTGGCCCGTGAGGGGGTCCACTGTGATCAGGCTGTAGGTGCCGGACGAGAGCCCTACGGTGTAGATCAGGTTGTCGGCGAGCGACAGCCTTGGCTCGGCGGCCGAGGCGATGGATTGAGTCTGCCACGTGGTGGCGAGGCCGCTGCCGCCAGCAAGCACGTCGACCCGCTGCATGCCCCCCACGAAGGGCGCCGAGACGGGAATGCTCGTGCCGCTCTCCGCCGACGCCGGATACTGGTAGCCGTAGGTACTCGGGTAGTAGATGCTGCTGCCGACGGCGATCGCAGCGTCCTCGTTGCCGCTGTTGGTGCCCGAAATGAGAAACGGCACCGAGCCCACCAGGCTCCCGGACGTGGCGGTGTAGACGAGGATATTCTCCTGCGGGGCGGCGTTGTCGGTGATCGTGAGGTAGTCGTAGCCGGTGGTGGGCCCGAAAAACACCGGCGTCGCCCCGGTGCCCCAGCTCAGCTGGCCGGGCTTACGGGCAGGGCCACGGTCGTAGGCCTGCCGCCAGAGTTGTTCGGGGCCGCTCGAGCCCGACTGAAAGAGATACAGGGCCGACGTCGACGCCACGGCCACGCCGGTGGGCGACGACGAAATGCTGTTGGCCACCTGTTCGCCAGCGGGCAGTGTGAAGGCCGACGTCTGGTTCGAGGCGGGGTCGTAGTAGCCGACGACCGCGCCGGAGGTGCCGGACGTGCCCTGGGCGGTCGCGAACCAGACGCGGCCCTGGTAATCGGGCACGAGGCCGACGACGTCGGGATACCCGATCTGCACCGACGAATCGACCGTGAGCGTCCACGTGCCGCTCTGCTGGGTGTGGGAGATCCGCTGCAAATCGCCGTTGGCGTTCACCAGCACCAGTCGGTCATCGTTGTCGATGTAGGAATAGATACCGCCGGCCAGATCGCTGGTGGTCGACTTGACGAGCTTCATGGTCGCCAGCGACTCGAGCGTGGTCGGGTTCAGCAGATAGACATACGGCGTCTGATCGGACCACTTGGTGGCTACCGACACGATCAGGCCGTCGGTGCCCATCAGGATCGTCGGAAAGACGGCGTCGAAGTTCTGATTCAGGATCGAGACGGAGCCCGATCCTGGGCCGGGGCTTGTGGTGGCGTTGGACGACGCCGCATTGGCGTGCATCGTGGCCGTGCCGGGCGGCCCCATGTAGGCATTCGCAGGCGGCAGCGTCTGGCCTGAGGCTTGAACCGCGGCGAGGAAGGCCGAGGTGCACGCGACGAAGAGTGTGGCGACGAATCGTGTGGATTTGCCCATGATGTCCAAAGTCTATCACGAGGACCTCCGCCGATGACGCCCACGTCGAGTCCGCGACGAAGGCGAGGGCGTCGGTATCGATGGCGAGCCTCATGCCCCGGACGTCTTCGCGTCGCTCATCGAGGAGCCGCTCCGAAACTGGTGGTCAACCG
>JBJTRH010000269.1:0-3988 GCA_046076065.1 Planctomycetaceae bacterium
CCCGCGCGCGTCGCGGTGCGGGCGGGGCAGGGCTGGCAGAACACCGGCGTGAACCTGCCGGCAGCGACGCGTTGCCACCTCCGCGCGACGGGCCGCTGCACGCTGGGCCGCATCGGCGGCAGGGCGATCGAGACGGAACCCGAAGGCATCTCGCTCGACTGGTACCGCGGCCGGCCACTCGGCCGGCTGCTCACGGCGCAGTGGGTGGAGACGCCGCCTGAGGGCGGCAGGCCGCGGTTCGTCGTGCTGGGCGAGGGCGAAGAGGCGGCCATCATCGCGGCCGCCGACGGCCCGCTGTACCTGCGGGTCAACGGCCCTCCGGCCGACCTCTGCGACGACGCCGGCGAGTTCACCGTGGACCTCCTGCCGGACGCAGCCGCAGGCCCGCATCGCTGACGCGATTGCGGCTTCCAGGATGCGCGGCGGCTTCCGGAAGCGTAACCGCGTAAGCGGTACGGCCGCATTCTCTCACGCGTGCACGGCGAACTCACCGGCCGAGGTGCTCGGCAGGTTCGTCTGGCCCATCAGCCAGAGATCGACCGACCGGGCGCACTCGCGGCCCTCGTGGATCGCCCACACCACCAGCGACTGCCCGCGGCGCATGTCGCCCGCGGCGAACACGCCCTCCTTGCTCGTCATGAAGTCAGCGCCCGCCTTCACATTGCCGCGGGGGTCGAGTTCGAGGCCGAGGTCGGCGATCGGCCCATGCTTCTCCGGCCCCACGAAGCCCATCGCGAGCAGCGCCAGCTGGCAGGGCCACTCCTGCTCGGTGCCGGGCAGTTCCTTGAACTTCTGCTGGCCCGTGGCCGGATCCTGATACCACTCGATCCGCACGGTCTTCAGCCCGCGGAGCGTTCCGGCGGCGTCGCCGAGGAACTCCTTCGTGAGGATGCCGAACTCGCGACGGCAGCCTTCCTCGTGGGAGGAGCTCGTCCGCATCATCACCGGCCACGAGGGCCACGGCGTGTTCGCCGGCCGCTCGTGCCGCCGCGGATACTTGCCGAGTTCGGGCGGCTGCGGCAGCAGCTCGAACTGCGTCAGGCTCCGGCAGCCCTGCCGGTTGCTCGTGCCGTCGCAGTCGGACCCCGTGTCGCCACCGCCGATCACGATCACGTCCTTGCCCGCCGCCGAGATCTGTCCGGGCACGTCGTCGCCGGCGTTCCGCTTGTTCTGCTGCGGCAGGAACTCCATCGCGTAGTGCACGCCCTCGAGCTCGCGGCCTGGGATCGGCAGGTCGCGGCCCAGCGTGGCGCCGCCGGTGAGCACGATGGCGTCGTACTCCTCGACGAGCGACTGCGTGCCGACGTCGGTGCCCACGTTCACGCCGCAGCGGAACTCCACGCCCTCCTCCCGCATCTGCTCGACCCGCCGCCAGACCTTCCGCTTCTCGAGCTTGAAGTCGGGAATGCCGTACATCAGCAGCCCGCCGGGGCGGTCCGCCCGCTCAAAGAGCGTGACCAGATGCCCGGCCCGGTTGAGCTGCTGCGCGCAGGCCAGGCCCGCCGGGCCGCTACCCACCACCGCCACCCGCTTGCCCGTGCGGACGAGCGGCGCCTCCGGCACCACCCAGCCCTCGTCCCAGGCCTTGTCGGCGATCGTCATCTCGATCTGCTTGATCGCCACGGGATCCTCGTTGATCCCCAGCACGCAGGCCGTCTCGCAGGGAGCGGGGCACACCCGGCCGGTGAACTCCGGGAAGTTGTTGGTGGCATGGAGCCGCTGGCTCGCCTCGTGCCACTGCTGGCGATACACGAGGTCGTTGAAGTCAGGAATGATGTTCCCGAGCGGGCAACCGGTGTGGCAGAAGGGCACGCCGCAGTCCATGCAGCGGGCGCCCTGGGTCTTCACCTCCTCGGGCGGGAGGATCGTGAGGAACTCGTCGTAGTGCTTGAGGCGGTCGGCCACCGGGGCGTAGCCCGACACCTTCCGCTCGTGCTTCATGAATCCGCGTGGATCACCCATTAACCTTCACTCCTAAAAAAGGTGCCAGCCACCAAATCTGGGCAATCTGGGGCGGCACCACTTACCTATTTCAACCAAATTTGGTGGCTGGCACCTTTTTGGCGTCGTCCTGATCCTGTGCCGCGAGCTTCCGCAGCTCCGCGAGCGCCCTCTTGTAGTCGGTCGGCATCACCTTCACGAACCGCTTCTGCTCGCTCGGCCACGCGGCGAGGATCGCCTTGCCGCGGCCGCTGTCGGTGAAGTCGACGTGCTTCTCGATCCGTGACTTCACGTAGTCGAGATCCGACTGGTCGAGCTCCTCGAGCTCCACCATCTCCTTGTTCACCTTGGGCTTGAAGGTGCCGGTGGCATCCCAGACGTAGGCGATGCCGCCGCTCATGCCGGCCGCGAAGTTCCGCCCCGTCTCGCCCAGGATCACGGCCCGGCCGCCGGTCATGTACTCGCAGCCGTGGTCGCCCGTGCCCTCCACCACCGCCTCGACGCCCGAATTCCGCACGCAGAACCGCTCGCCGCAGATGCCGCGGATGAAGATCTCGCCGCTGGTGGCCCCGTAGGCCACCACGTTGCCGGCGATCACGTTGTCCTCTGGCGTGAACGGAGCCGAGCGGTCGGGCCGCACGATCACGCGGCCGCCCGAGAGGCCCTTGCCGCAGTAGTCGTTCACGTCGCCCTCCACCGTCACCTCCACCCCCGGCACGCCGAAGGCCATCACGCTCTGGCCCGCCGACCCGCGAAAGTGGATCCGGATCGTGCCGTCGGGCAGGCCCGCGGCGCCGTGCCGCCGCGTCACCTCGCTCGAGAGGATGGTGCCCACAGTGCGGTTGATGTTGCGAATCGGCAGCTCGAGCCGCACCGGCTCCTTCCGCTCGAGGGCCGGCGCACAGAGCCCGAGGAGCGTGGTCATGTCGAGCGACTCGGCGATGCCGTGGTCCTGCCGCTCCTGGCAGAAGGTCTTCACGTGGGCCGGCACCTCCGGCTTGTGGAGGATCGTGGAGAAGTCGAGCCCCTTGGCCTTCCAGTGGGCGATCGCCTTCCGCGTGTCGAGCCGGTCCACGCGGCCCACCATCTCGTTGATCGTGCGGAACCCGAGCTTCGCCATCAGCTCGCGGAGTTCCTCGGCGAGCATGAAGAAGAAGTTGACCACGTGCTCCGGCTGGCCGGTGAACTTCTTCCGCAGCTCCGGGTCCTGCGTGGCGATGCCCACGGGGCAGGTGTTGAGGTGGCACTTCCGCATCATGATGCAGCCCATCACCACGAGCGACGCCGTGGCGATGCCGTATTCCTCGGCGCCGAGGAGCGTGGCGATGGCCACGTCCTTCGCGGTGCGGATCATGCCGTCGGTCTGCACGACGATCCGGCCGCGGAGGTCGTTCATCACGAGCACCTGGTGGGCCTCGGCGAGACCGAGCTCCCAGGGGAGCCCGGCATGCATGATCGAGGTCTGCGGGCTCGCTCCGGTGCCGCCGTCGTGACCCGAGATCAGCACCACGTCGCTCTTGCCCTTCGACACGCCCGCCGCCACCGTGCCCACGCCCACCTCCGCCACGAGCTTGACGCTGATCCGCGCGTGGTGGTTGGCGTTCTTGAGGTCGTGGATCAGCTGGGCGAGATCCTCGATGGAGTAGATGTCGTGGTGGGGCGGCGGCGAGATCAGCCCCACGCCCGGCGTGGAGTGCCGGATGCGGGCGATCTCGCGGTCGACCTTGTGGCCCGGGAGCTGGCCGCCCTCGCCGGGCTTCGCCCCCTGGGCCATCTTGATCTGCAGTTCCTGCGCGTTGACGAGATACAGGCTCGTGACGCCGAAGCGGCCGCTGGCCACCTGCTTGATCTTCGAGTTCTTGCTGTCGCCCGACGGGTCGCGCTGGTAGCGGACCGGGTCCTCGCCGCCTTCGCCCGTGTTGCTCCAGCCGCCGAGCCGGTTCATGGCGATCGCGAGCGTCTCGTGGGCCTCCTTGGAGATGGATCCATACGACATCGCGCCGGTCGCGAACCGCTTCACGATCTCCTTCGCCGGCTCGACTTCTTC
>JBJTRH010000270.1:0-6700 GCA_046076065.1 Planctomycetaceae bacterium
CCAACCAGGTGTTGGCTCAGATCGCCCTCTGGACGGAAGGCGACCGGTTCGACGTGGGCGTGCACCGGCTCCCCAAGAAGCTCGACGAGGAGGTGGCCCGGCTGCACCTCGACAAGCTGGGCGTGAAGCTGACCAAGCTCACGAAGGAGCAGGCCGAGTATCTCCACGTGCCTGTCGAGGGACCGTTCAAGCCCGAGTACTACCGTTACTGATCCGGGGGCCGTCGGCCGCAGCCGACGACTCCGCGGAACTTCGGACGGCCGCCCTTCGGGGCGGCCGTCGCCGTTTTCAGGGGGTACGTTTCACGGGAAACGTGTTGCCCGTTCGTGAGGCCCGATCGCCATGCCCACCGTCCTGCCGCTCCGTGGACTCCGCTACGACCCCAAGCACGTCGGCGCGCTGTCGCAGCTGATCGCGCCGCCGTTCGATGCGATCGACGACGGCCTCCGGGCCCGGCTCTACGAGCGGCATCCGGCCAACGCCGTGCGGCTGGAAGGCAACCGCGAGGAGCCGGGCGACGGCGACCGCGGCGACCGCTGGAAGCGGGCTGCCCGCTTCCTGCGAGCCTGGCAAGAGCAGGGGCTATTGATGCGGGAGCCGGCGGCGGCGGTGTATGTGTGCCAGCAGGCGTTCGAGCACGACGGCCGGCTGCTGGTGCGCCGCGGCCTCCTCGCCCGGGTGCGGCTGGAGCGTTTGGGAACGGGCAACATCCATGCCCACGAGGACGTGCTCCCCGGGCCGGTGGAGGATCGCCTCGGGCTGCTCCGCGCGTGCCGGGCGAACCTCTCCCCGGTGCTCATCGTCCACGAGGGGGCGGGCCCGGAACTCCGGACGGTACTCGACGAGGCGGTGGCTGGGCAGCCTCCCGTGGAGGCGGTGGACGACGACGGCACGCGGACGAGCATGTGGCCGGTGGTCGACGAGGCGGTGGCCGCCCGGGCGGCAGGCTTGCTCGGCCCCACGCGGCTCGTGATCGCCGATGGCCACCATCGCTACGAGGCGGCGTGTCGCTACCGCGACGAGGTGGCGGAGGCCTGGCCGGCCGAGCATGGCGGGCAGCCGCTGCCGCCCGACCACCCGGCCAACTTCGTGCTGGCGATGCTCGTGGGGGCCGACGACCCAGGGCTCGTCTCGCTGCCGGTGCACCGCACCTTCCGGCAGCCGGTGGTGGCCACGGCGGCCGAACTCAGCCAGCGGCTGGGCGACTGCTTCACCACCCGCTCCCTGTGGCGCGGCCCGGCCGCGAGCGAGACGGTGTGGAACACACTCGAGTTCGAGGATGAGCAGGGCACGCTCGCCCTGTACACGGCCGGCGATCAGGTCTGGTCGCTCGCCCGCATCACCCCGGCCGGCCGAGCCAGACTGGAACAGCAGGCCGGCGAGCACGGCCCGGCGTGGCGGGGGCTCGGGGCTGCGATCCTCCAGCGGCTGGTGCTCGACGACCTCCTCGGCGGCGGTGCGGAGCTCCTCCACACCGCGTCGCGGATCGCCGCCATGCCCGACCTGCTCACCGCCGATGGCATCGCCCTGGCGACGCTCGCGATGCCGGTCGGCGTGAAGGACATGCTGCGGATCACCGAAACCGGCGAACGGCTGCCGGCCGGGAGCACCCGGTTTCACCCGCCCGCCCCCTGCGGCCTGGTGTTCAGCCCGCTTGGGTAGCCGCGGGTCGCCGCAGCGAGGCGGATGCGTTTCATGTGAAACACGGCAGGCCGCGCTACCTGCGGGCTTTGCGGTCTCTGCGCAAAGAAGGCGGTTTCACGTGAAACTGCCTCGGCGACCTTGAGTCCGGCGGCGGTTTTCGGAGGGTCGGAACCGCCACGTGACGATCGTGCCTGAAGTGGCCGATATCGGGATGGTGCACGACGTGCGTCGGGCAACGACGGGAAGGATTCTGCGCGTGGGAAGGATTCTCTGCGTGGCCAACCAGAAGGGCGGCGTCGGCAAGACGACGACCGCGACGAACCTGGCGGCGGCCCTGGCCCACGGCGGCATGCGGACGCTGCTGGTCGACCTCGACCCGCAGTGCAACGCGACGACCGGGTTCGGCGTGGCCCCGGCCGCGACCCACCCGCTCGTGCTCGTGACGCCCCTCGCCCAGTCGATCGTGGCCACTGCGGTGCCGAACCTGTGCGTGCTGCCCGGCAGCCGCAGTGTCCGCGACGTGGAGCGGATCGCCGCCCAGTCGCGCGCCGGGGCCGCCGTGCTCGAGCAGCACCTCGGCCTCGGGCTCGCCGCCTGGGACTACTGCCTGATCGACTGCCCGCCGAGCATCGGCGACCTGACCCGCACGGCACTCGCCGGCAGCACCGAGGTGCTGATGCCGATCCAGTGCGAATACTACGCGCTCGAGGGCCTGACGCAGATGATCGAGGTCATCCGCGACGTGATGCAGGAGAAGCCCGGCCGGCTCTCCTTCAGCGGGATCGTGCTCACGATGCACGACGCCACCCTCGAACTGACGGCGGAGGTCGAGGCGGAGGTCCGCGACTTCTTCGGGGAGATCGTCTTCGAGACGGTGATCCCCCGCGACGTCGCCGTGGCCGAGGCCCCGAGCCACGCCAAGAGCGTCATCGACTACGCGCCGCGTTCGCCGGGAGCGCGGGCCTACACGGAACTCTGCATGGAGGTACGCGACTGTGAATAAGGAACGCCGCCTGGGCCGTGGACTCGAGGCGCTTCTGGGGCGGGCCGGGCTCGATCCCGCACCGGCCACGCACGGCACCTCGGCGCTCGCCGCCCAGCCGTCGAAGCCGGGGGCTCCCGCCGGGCTCGGCTCCGGTGCCGCCAAGCTGATCCTGCACGCGCCCGAGGAGGTCGAGCAGGCCGCCGCCTCGCTCCCCACCAGCGAGATCCCGCCGGCCGCCATCGACCCCAACCCCTGGCAGCCCCGCACCTTCGTCGACGGCGCGGATCTCGCCGAGCTCGCCGACAGCCTCCGCGAGCATGGGCTCGTGCAGCCGATCGTGGTTCGCGCGAAGGGCGACCGCTACCAGCTGATCGCCGGCCAGCGGCGGCTCGCGGCCGCCCGACGGCTCGGCTGGGAGAAGGTGCCCGTCCGCGTGCTCGACGTGGACGACCGGCAGATGTCGGAGATCGCGATCGTCGAGAACCTGCAGCGGCGGGATCTCGACGCGCTCGAGAAGGCTGCCAGCTTCAAGCAGTATCTCGCCACGTGGAACTGCACCCAGGACGATCTCGCCAAGCGGCTGTCGGTGGATCGCTCCACCGTGGCCAACCTGATCCGGCTTCTCGACCTGCCGGCGAGCGTGCAGCAGAAGCTACGGACCGGCTCCATCTCGATGGGCCATGCCCGGGCCCTGCTGCCGCTCGGCGACGAGGTCGAGCAGTCGCGGCTCGCCGACCGCGTGGCGGCCGAAGGCCTCTCGGTGCGGGCGGTGGAGAGCGAGGTGCAGGAGCTGATCCGCCGCGAGGAGGCGGCCGACCTCGACGACGACCTGCCGGCCGATGCCGGCGTCGTGACGGCGGAGCCCAAGAAGCGGAAGCCGGGCCGGCCCGCCACGCGGCGATCGGGCCAGGTCGCCGCCGTCGAGAGCCAGCTGCGGCAGGCCCTCGGTGTGAAGGTCGTCGTGCATGCCAACGGAAAGGGTGCCGGACGGATCGTGATCCCGTTCGGCGACCTCGACGAGTTCCAGCGGCTCCTCGACCAGATCGTGGACTGACGACCGCGCGGCCGACGCAACCAACGGGAGCCAGTGCCATGAGCGGGCGGTGCGTGTTCGTGGTCGGGATGGAGAGCTCCGGCAGCAAGCTGGTGGCGAGGGCCCTTTCGCACGCGCTCGGGATCCAGGCCTATGGAACCTGGAACGGGAGCGGCTGGTCGCGGTCGTTTGCGTCGCCCCATCGGCTCTGCCACCGCTCGCAGCCCTACGGCCGCGACAGCCGATTCTCCGACATCCGCCGCTGGAACGAGGAGAACCGGGACGTGGCGATCCACTACGTGGTCTGCACCCGCGACGCGCGGGTCGCGGAGCGACCACAACTGGCCCGCTGGTCTTCGCCGCGCGGCCTGCGCGCCGATCAGGCCGACCGCGCGCGGGAGATCATCCGCGAGGTGCTGGCAACCTGCGACCACACGATCTGGTCCGACGAGACCTTCATGCTGCAGGGCGGCGACTACCTGCGGTGGCTCTACCGCACGCTGGGCGTGGACTCCGACTTCATCCCGGCCGACATCGCCGACGGCAACGTGAAGCACGTTCGCCGGGCCGCGTGAGCGGGGCCGGACGATCAGCGATGGCCCCGCCGGCCGCCGGCCGGTAGACTCCCGGACTGCTCGGAGCGTAGCGCAGTTGGTAGCGCGCTTGGTTTGGGACCAAGAGGTCGAGAGTTCGAATCTCTCCGCTCCGACTCGCATCCCTCGACGGGGGCCACCATCATGTTCCGACGACCCTCATCCGGCCTGCTCTCGATCGCGCTGCTCCTCCCGATGCCGGTGGCGGTCGCCCAGACCATCACCGAGCTCAACGCAACCAACGCGGCCCGGAACGAGATGGTGAACCGGACCGCGAATGACGCCCCGGCTCCAGCGCCGGCGCAGCCTGCCCCGGCCCCGGCGGCCCGGCCGGCCACGCCGCCGCCGGCGCACGGCATGAAGTACACGCTGTCCTACGCCCTTGTCGCGATGCTGATCGGCCTCGGCGCGAATCTCGTCTGCCGACCGAGCCACAGGCACGAGCCCGACTGACTCACCGGGCCGCGGCGATCTTCCGGTGACGGCGGCAGACCGCCGTGGCGGCCGTCGCGGTGATCGCCGTCAGGGCCAGCCCCGACGGCTCGGGGACAGCGATGGCTGTCTGGCCAGCCACCCCGGTCGGGGCGGTCGTCGACATCCCCGGCGAGAGCGTCGAACCGCGGCCGAACACGACCGAGCCCACGATCGTGCCGTTGCCGGAGATGACCTGCCCGGCGGTCGCCACGTAGCCGCTCTGGATCTGCGAGACATCGAGCGTGGCGGCTGCCGCCACGGCCACTTCCGCGGCCGCCGCCACCGCTGCGGCCTTGGCCACCGCGAGGGTGCCCTCCGCCGCGATCACCGGTCCTGCGATCGGGTTGCTCGCGTCGAGAATCAGCGATCCGCTCCCGGTTTTTGTGAGCGACGACCACTCCGGGCCGATCCAGCCGCGGCCCGCCTGCGCCTGCGTCTTTGTGCCGGTAGCGATCGTGAGCGTCAGGTCGCGGGGGGAACCCGGTGTGGCCAGCGGCTCGAACCACACGGCATCCGCGGAGAGCGTGCCGGCCGTCCCACCGAGCGTGACGATGGCCGGCTGACCTGCGGCGAACGAGAAGGTGCCCAGCGACACCCACTCGCCTCCCCGCGACCGCTGGTCGACCGTCACCACGTGGGCCCCGTCGGCAGCCTGAACGGTGTAGGTGGCACTCGTCGCGCGGTCGGCCGAAGCCTACCAGCGGGCCCGCACGTTCATGGTGCCGGCTTCGGGCAGGTAGGCGGCCCAGCGGACGCTGGCCGAGGTCCCTCCCGCTGCGACGAGGGCCTGCCCCTGGTATGCGGACGACGTGCTCATGGCGGTCCAGGCCGCCCCGCGCGGCAGGGCCGCCGGGTCGGCGTTGTCGAGAATCCAGCCCGGGCCCGGCGGTGACGGCGGGAGCGTGCCGAGGCCGGAGGACGTGAGAAAGGCTGGCAGATCCTTGCCGTCGCCACCGTACCGCTGGAGTTCGAACAGCGGAGTGGCGCGGGTGTTGAGGCCAGTCTTCGTCGTCATGCCGGTCTTGAAACCGGCGGCTTGAAGGGCCGCGATCACCGTGGTGTTGTAGCTGCCATACGGATAGGCGAAGTGGTTGCTCACCTTTCCACCCACGTTGAGGGCGATGTCCTGCCGGGATCCGGTCACTTCCTGCTCGATCTGAGCCGTCGTGATCGTGGTGAGCCGCGGGTGCGTCTGCGTGTGCGCCTCGACGAGAAAGACTCCAGACGCGTCCATCTCGCCCACCTGCTGCCACGACGCCTTCGGGCTACCGATCCCGATGCCCCGGGTGTGGGTGTAGTTCGTGGCTGTCATCCCCCGCGCGGCCAACGCCGGATACATCTCGGTGTAGCCGAGGATGTAGTTGTCGTCGACGGTGAGCATGATCGGCCGGTAGGGCAGGATCCCGTCGTTCACCCGCCAGTCGTAGAACTGGTCGAGCGTGATCGTGGAGAAGGAGTTGGCCGCGAAGTAGTCGAGGTGGGCGGTGAAGTTGCCGCGGACATAGCCCAGGTTCGGATGGGCGTGGTACATCACCGCCGGTACCTGCGCCGCAGCCGGCTGCACCATGCCGCAGGCTGCCGCCAGCAGCGCCGCGATGCCCACGCCGACGATTCCCCGACGACACCTCATGGAGTCACCGTACGACGTCGCACCCCGCACTGCAAGGCCGTTCGCCGGGCCGCGCCACCGCGGCCGCCACGCGAATCGATATACTGCCGCCCCGCGTCGGTGAACCACGCCGGCGGAGGTGCGTAGAAATGATTCGGCCCGCGGTTTCGGCGGGCCATTCCCGGAAAGGTGGACCCCACGAGTGAATCAGAAGGCTCTCCTCGATCTCGTCAAGAAGCACGGCACGCCCCTGTTCGTCGTCGACCACGCCGAACTGCGGAAGAACTACGCGCTGTTCCGCAGGCACTTCCCGCGGGTACAGATCTACTACGCCGTGAAGGTCAACAGCGATCCGGCGATCG
>JBJTRH010000271.1:0-2744 GCA_046076065.1 Planctomycetaceae bacterium
GCGGCGCTCCCGGCTCTCGTCGATCTCGCCGCGGCCTCGGGCGAGTGGGAGCTTCTGCGGCGCGCGTGCCGCGACCGAGGCGACGAGATTACCTTCGCCGCCGCGCTCGCGGCGGAGCGTCAGAAGATCCAGGGAAACCGCGGCCCGCAGAGATTGCAGGTGCCGCACGGCGCCGATCGGTAGCCCACGTCCTGCCTGCTCTGGAATCCGCGGCCCGGCGGCAGCTGCCACGGCGCGAGCTTTTCCGGCATCTGCCTGGCGCCGTTGCAGCCCTGCCACCGCGCACAGCCATCGCAGGGATCGGGCGCCCAGCACTCCTCGTGCTTCGCGCCGCAGTACCGCGGTCCGCAGCCGGTGTCGCCGTAGGGCGTCTCATCGCCCGCGGCGGTCCGCTTGCAGTGGCTGCAGTGCCCGCACGCCGCGGCGGCCGAAGCCTCCGCGACCCACGCGACGGCAGTCAGGAATGCCAATCCGAGAATGATGCGGCTCATGCGAGGTGTATCGGTCGCAGCGGTTCACCCGCCCGCCCGCGGCTTCCGGCCCCCGCACGGTCGGATTCATCTTGCCTGGCTTCGCGCGGCAACGCGTCAGCCCGCCCGCATCCGCTCGAAGAGTCGCACGTATTCGCGGCCGCTCGCCTGCCACGACCAGTCCTGCCGCATTGCGTTGCCGACGAGCGCCTTCCAGAGCGGCTTGTCGTCGTAGGCCGCGAGGGCCCGATCGAGGGCGTGCCCGAGCCCCGCGGCATCGAACCGCTCGAACGCAAACCCCGTCGCCGAGCCGTCGCGGATCGACGCGGGGGTGGCGTCGACCACGGTGTCGATCAGGCCGCCCGTCGCGCGAACGACCGGGATCGAGCCGTACCGCTGCGCGTAGAGCTGCGTCAGGCCACAGGGCTCGAATCGGCTCGGCACGAGCGTGATGTCGGCGGCGGCCTGCACGAGGTGCGCGAGCGTCTCGTCGAAGCCGATGATCACGTCGACCGTGCCCGGAAACGCCGCCGCCAGCTGCCGCAGCGACTCCTCCTCTTCGCGGCCGCCCGTGCCGAGCGTCACGAACTGCACGCGACCGGTGCCCGCGAGCCGCCCGACGACCTCGAGGATCAGCGAGATGCCCTTCTGCTCCACGAGCCTGCCGACGAAGGCCACCAGCGGCCGCGCGGCCGGCGCGGCGCGGCCCAGCCGCGCGGCGAGCGCCACCCGCGACGCATACTTGCCCGCCTCAACATCGGCGGCGGTGAACGGCCGCGGCAGGTGCGGATCGCTCGCGGGATCCCAGATCGCGGTGTCGATGCCGTTGACGATGCCCGCGAGCACGTCGCGGCGGCCGGCGAGCAGGCCCTCCAGACCGCAGCCTCCGGGCGCCGACTGGATCTCGCGGGCGTAGGTCGGGCTCACCGTCGTGATCGCATCGGCGAACACGATCCCCGTCTTGAGGAGGTTGAGCTGGCCGTAGAACTCCATCTCCCGCCAGGTGAAGTGGCTCCAGTCGATGCCCGTGAGCAGCATGTCCCAGTGCCAGAACAGACCCTGGTAGGCCATGTTGTGGATCGTCATCACGGTGCGGGCACCGGCGACCGCGGGGTGGGAGCCGTAGAGCAGCCGCCGGTAGGCCGGCACGAGCCCCGTCTGCCAGTCGTGGCAGTGGAGGATGTCCCACCGCCCGCCGAGCCGGCAGGCGAGTTCGACGGCCGCCCGCGAGAAGAAGATGTAGCGTTCGGCGTTGTCGGGATAGTCGCTCGCGCCCCCGTAGAGCGTGGGCCGGTCGAAGAGCTCGTCGTTGGCGAAGAGAAAGACGTCGGCCCGATGCCCCTCGCGCCGGCAGCGGAGAATCCGGGCCGGCCGGGAGCCGGTGCCGACCGGCACGTCGAACTCGATGCCCGTCGGCTCGATCGGCAAGCCCTTGCCGAGCGCCTCGGCGTAGGCCGGGATCACGAGCGACACGTCGCAGCCCAGGCCGGCGAGGGCGTCCGGGAGGGCACCGGCCACGTCGGCCAGGCCGCCGGTCTTCGCGAAGGGAACCGCCTCGCTGGCGATCTCGAGCACGCGCATCGGTCACGATCCGGGCGGAGGGGGCCGCGGGTGGCCAGCCCACCGGCACTGCTACTATAGGACACACCGGACGCACCGGTCGGCGTTTCCCGACCGGCACAACCGGCCCTTCGTGCCCGTGCCATGAGCCCGCTCGTCAATCCCGCCGCGCTCTTCAAGCTCCGGCTGCGGTGCCCGCGGCGCGACGCCCTCTGGCCGCCGGCGACGTGGGGCCTCGACGACGCCTGCCGACTGCCCTCGTTCGCCGAGGTGGCGGGCGTGCCCGACGTGCTCGACCTGTGGCTGGCCTGGAACCCCGCCGGCCTCGGCGTGCGGGCGGTGGCCCGGGGCGTGGGCACGTCGCGGTGGTGCCACACGACGCGGCCCGAGGACAGCGACGGCCTGCACCTCTGGATCGCCACGCGGCCGACCGGCGACAGCCATCGCGCCGGCCGGTTCTGCCGCCGGCTCGCGCTTCTGCCCACCGGCGGCGGCAGGCTCGCCGACAAGCCCGTGGCCGTGGCGGCGGCGATCCCGCGGACGAGCGAGATGCCGGCGGACCTGCCCCCCGACGCGGTCTCGATCGAGTCGATCCCCACGGCCGACGGCTGGCGGATCGACGCTTTCATCACCGACGCCGCCCTGCCCGGCTGGGATCCGGCAGAGGTGCCCACGCTCGGCTTCTTTGCGGCGCTGGTCGATCGTCGCCTCGGC
>JBJTRH010000272.1:0-2339 GCA_046076065.1 Planctomycetaceae bacterium
TTCGGCGAGGACTTCGGCCACGTCGCCGACAAGCTCGTCGCCGTCAGGATGCCGAATGGCCGGGCCGACGACGTGTTCGCCATCCTTCTCGGCTTCCGGGCCGAGTCGCTCAAGGATCTCGCCGTGCTCGACCTGATCGGCGGCTCGATCACCGACGAGGGCCTGCTGCAACTGAAGGAGCTCAAGGGGCTCAGGCATCTCGACCTCAGGGGCACGCAGGTGGGCAAGCTCGCCGCGGAGATCCCGGGCTGGTTCGAGAAGCTCGAGTTCCTCGGTCTCCCCAAGGGAGCCCTCGGCATGTTCGCGCGGATGACGATGCCGCGCCGCGTGCGGCTCGCGATCGGCGATTCGGCCGCGGAGGCATGAGATGACGGGCCGTGCGTTCGCGACGACGCTCCTCGCGATCGGGCTGCCCCTGGTGATCGAGCCGTCGTGGGCCGTCGAGGATGCCGTGCTGAAAGCCTTCGAGGAACGCAGCGTCACCCTCGACGACGACGGCCGCGACGTCGTCTTTCGCTACCGGCTCCTGCGGCCGGAGGTGTCGGATCCGGGCATCCGCCATCCCGTCGTGCTCTTCCTGCACGGTGCGGGAGAACGGGGCGACGACAACGAGGCGCAGCTCACGTTCCTGCCCTCCTGGATGGCCGACCCGGACAACCGACGGCGCCACCGGTGCTTCCTGATCGCCCCGCAGTGCCGCAAGGACCATGCCTGGGCCGAGATCGATTGGAAGCTGAAGCGGCCCCTGCCGCTGCCAGAGCGACCGACGGTCGACCTCGCCGCGGCCATGGCCGCCCTCGACGCCGTGCTCGCGACGGAGCCCGTCGATCCTCGGCGGATCTACCTCACGGGGCTCTCGATGGGCGGCTACGGCACGTGGGACCTGGCGTGCCGGCACCCCGAGCGGTTCGCCGCCGCGTTGCCCATCTGCGGCGGCGGCGATGCGGCCGTGGCCGGGAGGCTCGCGGCGCTGCCGCTGTGGTGCTTCCACGGCAGCGCCGACCCGCTCGTGCCGGTGGAACTGTCGCGGTCGATGATCGCCGCGATCGTCGCGGCGGGCGGCACACCGATCTACTCGGAGCTGCCTGGCGTGGGCCACGACTCGTGGAGTCCGGCCTACCGCAACCCCGCCGTGCTCGACTGGCTGTTCGCCCAACGCCGCCGCTGACGGTCGGTCACTCGGGGAAGAGCCTGGTGGAGAGGTAGCGCTCGCCGAGATCGGGGAGCACCACGACCACGAGTTTGCCGGCGTTCTCGGCACGCCGGGCCACCTGCAGCGCTCCCCACGCCGCCGCGCCGCAGCTGATCCCGCACATCAGCCCTTCCCGCTTGGCCATTTGCCGCGCGGTCTCCATCGCGTCCTCGTCGTCGACCTTCACCACCTCGTCGATCACGTCGAGGTTGAGAATGTCGGGAATGAAGCCGGCGCCGATGCCCTGGATCGTGTGCCGGCCTGGCTTGATCGGCTGCCCGGAGAGCTTCTGCGTGATCACGGGGCTGTTGGCCGGCTCGACGGCCACCACCTTCACGCCGGACTTCTTGGCCTTGAGCGTCTCGCCCACGCCGGTGATCGTGCCGCCGGTGCCCACGCCGCAGACGACGATGTCGACCTGCCCATCAGTGTCGGCCCAGATCTCCTCGGCCGTCGTCCGCCGGTGCACCTCGGGATTGGCGGGATTCTTGAACTGCTGCGGCATGAAGAACTGGGTGCTCGACCGCGAGATCTCCTCGGCATGCCGCACGGCGCCGGGCATCCCCTCGGCGGCGGGCGTGAGCACGAGCTCCGCCCCGAGCGCCTTGAGCATCCGCCGGCGTTCGAGGCTCATGCTCTCCGGCATCGTGACCCGCAGCTTGTAGCCGCGGGCCGCGCACACGTAGGCCAGGCCGATCCCCGTGTTGCCGCTGGTGGGCTCGATGATCACGGTGTCGGGGCCGATCTTCCCGTCCCGCTCGGCTGCGTCGATCATCGCGCCGGCGATCCGGTCCTTCACGCTCCACAGCGGGTTCATGTTCTCGATCTTGCCGGCGACGGTCGCAGCGCAGCCCTCCGTCACCCGGCGCAGGAGCACCAGGGGGGTGCGGCCGATGCACTGCGTGATGTCGCTCTTGATTCCGGCGGGCAGCTTCGCGGTGACCATGAACCCCTCCCGTGGCGCGTTGCGGGCGGCCTCCGGCCCTTCGCCGGCGCAGCCCGCACCACTGGCATTATCGGCACAACCGGCCGAAAACTGCAGGCGCAGATCTCCGCACGGTGAGCTCGGGGCTGCCCGCGTCCGGCGACGGGCAGGGGCAGCCCCGAGCCTCGCGGGCGTGCGCGAATCATGCCGCCGATCGCGCAC
>JBJTRH010000273.1:0-4190 GCA_046076065.1 Planctomycetaceae bacterium
GATGGCGAAGCGACGGCGGCATCCGAGTGAGAGGATGCCACGATGGCATCCTCGAACGTCCGGCGACGGGGCATGGGCAATCCCGAGCCACGCGTGATGCAGCCCGCATCGCTCACGCGATTGCGGCTTCCTGACGACCCGCGGTCAGTAAACGTCGGGCGTCGCCGCAGCGATCAGCGCCGCTTCGCCGCCTTCGCGGTCCACGCCGCACACGCCTGCGCCGGCGTCGTGGAAAACGTCTTCGCGAATGCGTCGTCGAATGGCATCCCGTCGTCGACCCGCGCGAGCAGCTGGCCGAGCCGCGATCCCGTGCCGATCATCCCCACCACGCCGCCGCCTGCGGCCGCAGCCGCGAGCGGGTCGCCCACCTGACCACCGAGCAGGTCGGCCGGAGGCACCACCGCCGCGGCCGCCGACGACGACGCCTTCCATTCCTTGACGAGATCCGATCCGGAGGCGATCCGCGACGCGATCGTGCGGCCGGCGCCGCGGGCGAACCACGCCGGCAGCCCGCGGCCTGCGAAGGCGGCCGCAACCGCCGACTCCGCGAGAAACGCATCGAGGTCACCCGCCTCGATCTCCGCCGGCACGAGCATCGCACCATAGGCCACTTCACCCGCCACACCCACGTGGCTGGTGGCACCGCGGGGCCGTTCGCCGCCCGGCATGCTCTGCCAGAGCGTCGAGAAGTCGTAGCCCTTGCCGACGACGAACAGCACCACGCCCCCCTTGAGCAATGGTCCGTCCAGCGGAAGCTCGCGGCCGGCGGCGGCCACCAGCCTTTCCGCGGCGTCGGCCACCTCCGCCATCCGTTGCCGCGGGAGGTTGCCCACCACCACGACCCCGTCCCGACGTTCGATCACCGGCTCTTCGTCGGGGATGGCCCGCCGCCAGACTTTTTCGGCGGCTGCCTCGCGGACCGCCCGCAGGTCGGCATCCGACAGCGACCGCATGCGGCCGGCAGCCACCACGTTGTCGAGCGGCGTCTTGCCGGTGAGCATGTCGAGCCGTGCCCCCTCGTTGATCCATGCCTCGATCGCCGCGATCGCGGCGTCGGCCAGCGGCGGCGCGTTGAGCGGCATCCGCTGGCCCTCGATGTCGGCGCCCTTGAGCTTCCGCACCAGCAGGCTGGAGGCCCCTTTCCGCGGCACGACGGCCGCCCCTCCGCGGCCTCCGCGGAGCAGGGCATCGAGGGTGGCCATGCTGAGGCCGTTTTCGGTCTCGTCGCCGCCGTGGCACTTCAGGCAGTGGGTGGCCAGCACGGGGGCCACGTCGATCGCGAAGGAGATCTCGCCGGGCCGCAGGTCGGCCACGCTGGCGGTGGCCGGCGCGGACCGATCCGGTGGCGGCGTGGCCGCGCCGCCGCGGGCGACCGCGTCGAGCGGGGCCGCGGGGTCGGGAGCGTCGCAGGCGGCACCGGCGTCGATCCACCGCACGAGCGCGTCCACGTCGGCGGCCGACACCTTGCCGCCGCCACGCGGCATGTCGCCGGTGAGGATCACCTCGACGAGCCGGCTCGCCTGTCCGGCCCCCCGCTGCACCATGCCGCTCTGCATCAGCCCTTGGTACGACGCCATCTGGAAGTCGCCCTTGCGGCCGGCGACGTGGCATCCACCGCACGACCGCACGAGCAGCGGCGCGACCTGCCTCGAAAAGGAGATCGCTCCTCCGCCCACCTGCGGCGGCCGCGGCCCCGCCGGCGGGGCTGGTCCAGCCGCTGGCCCAGTGCCAGTCCCGGTGGCTGCCCCCGGCAGCGCGACACCCGCCCGCTCGAACCGCCGTCGGATTCCCGCGGCCTTGTCGGCGAGCGGCTTCAAAGCGGCAGGCTTTTTCGGCAACGCGGCCATCTCGTTCAACCCCGCGAGGGCCTGCGCGAACGCCGTGGCGGCGTCATCGGCCCGGCCTGCGTCGAGCTGCTTCGTGGCGAGGTCCAGTTGCTCGCGGATCGCCTTCGCGTCGGCGACGGGCTCGGCGGCGACGACGGCCGGTGCCGCAGCGGCGGCAAGCACGAAGGCGGCGACGAGCACGCCCGCCCCTCCGGCCCCGATGTCGGGCGGCCTTCGCATCCGCCGCCGTCGGCGCCGCGGGCCGCGACCGCACCGGGGCCGTGGTGGGCGGGCCATGATGGCCAGCGAGTTGAGCACGGTGGTGGCCACGAGGGCCGTGGCCCACAGCAGGCCGACGACGAGGGCGAGCCGCCGGCAGACGAGCGCCGCGGACGTGTCTCCCAGTCCCGCGAGCAGGCCGGCGAGCCCGAGCATGAGCGAGAGCACGACCGGCAGCAGGAGCGTGCCGGCGACGGCCCAGCCGAGAGGGCCGCGAAGTCGGTCGTGGGGCATGCGTGCGGGCCGCGGGGAGGAATCCGAACCACTGTGATTGTCGCGAGGCTGCCCGGTCAGCGTCAAGAAACGGCCGCATGCATCCGCCGGGCCGGGCGACGCCCACCGGCCGTCCGGCATACACTGGCCGCGTCGTTCACGCCCCTCGACGCTCGGGAAACCCGCATGGATGCGAGTGCGTTGCCCCGCCGCCACGCGGTCCTGCCCGCGATGATCCTCGCCCTGGCGGCGTCGGCCATGACGTCCATGACGGGCCGGACGGCCCGCGGGGACCGCGTGACGGTGGACGACGGCCGCGTGCTCGAAGGACGCTTCACCAAGATCTCCGGGGTGATGGTCGACCCGCTCGCCGGCGGATCCGACGGCGGACGAGGCGAGCCCGTGCTGATGTGCGACGACGAGCTGTCGCGGATCATGGTGTCGAAGAAGCGCGTGACCGGCGTGGAGGAATCCGCGTTCGACTCGGGCATCGAGCGGATCGAGATCCCCCAGCGGGTCGTCGAGCAGGGCCGCCGGGTGGCCGGCGTCGGCGGCATCCTCGAGGCGACCCCGTTCGACGAGTACGGACGTCGCGTCATCTCCCTCGCCGCCCCCGCCGGCCGCGTCGACGTGGTGCAGGGCATCACCGAGATCACGCCCCGGTGGACCCGCGTGCAGGGAGTTCAGACCGAGAAGCCGCTCGTGCTCGACATGCGGCTGGCGACCTCGTCGATCCCCCGCGACGTGATCGGCCGCGTGATCCGCCAGCAGATCGACCGGACCTCGGCGACGGAGCGGCTGGCCGTCGTCCGCCTCCTGCTGCAGGCCGACCGCTTCGAAGACGCGAAGGCCGAACTCGACGAGGTGCTGGCCGACTTCCCGGACCTGGCCGACATCGCCGGGGAGCGGCGGACGATCGCCCGTCTGGCGGCGAGCAGGCTCCTCGAGGAGATCCGGCTGCGGAGCAACGCCGGGCAGGATCGCCTCGCGCTGCGGATGCTCGAGCAGTTTCCGGCCGACGACGCCGGGGGAGAACTGCTCGAGGCGGTCCGCGAGGCGCGAGACGCCTACACCGGCCGGCGGGATCACGCGGCCCGGCTGGTGGCGGTGGTGCGGGAACGCCTCGCCACGCTCGACGAAGGCCCGCTCCGCGACGGCGCCGCCGCGGTCGTGGACGAGATCTCCCGCGAGCTCTCCTTCGGGTCGCTCGACCGGCTGGCCACGTTCGACCGCGTGGGCACCGATCCGTCGGTCTCGGCCGATCGCGCGGTGGCGATCGCCATCAGCGGCTGGCTGGCGGGGGCGGCGGCAGCCACCGACAACCTCAAGCTCGCGGTCTCGGCGGCCCGGGCGCGGGATCATGTCCGCCGCTACCTGTCGGGCGACGAGCAGGAGCGGCAGGCGGCGGCCCGCGCCCTCCGCGACGAGGAGGCCGGCGACCCGGCCACGATCGCGGCGCTGGCGGCGGCGATGCGGCCGCCCCTCGACCCACCGGCGGCCAAGGCACCGGGGCTCTTCGAGCTCGCCGTGCCGCTGCCGTCGGGCGGGTCGATGCCGTGCCTGGTGCAGCTCCCGCCCGAGTACGACCCGCTCCGCCGCTATCCCGCCGTGGTCACGCTGCACTCGGCGTGGTCCACGCCGCTCAACCAGATCGAATGGTGGGCCGGTGTGGCCGGCCCCGACGGCATGCGGCTCGGCCAGGCCACGCGGCACGGGGTGGTCGTGGTGGCCCCGGCGTGGCTGGCGGAGGGGCAGCGGTCCTACGCGTTCTCACCCCGGGAGCACGCCGCGGTGCTGGCGTCGCTCCGCGAGGCGCTGCGGCGGTTTCCGATCGACACCGACCGCGTGTTCCTCTCGGGCCACTCGCTCGGG
>JBJTRH010000274.1:0-10460 GCA_046076065.1 Planctomycetaceae bacterium
CCCCGAGACGGTGAGCACCGACTACGACACGAGCGACATGCTCTTCTTCGAGCCGCTCACCTGCGAGGACGTGCTCAACATCGCCGACCGCATCCAGCCCGACGGCGTGATCGTGCAGCTCGGCGGCCAGACGCCGCTCAATCTCGCCCGGGCGCTCGACGCCGCCGGCCTGCCGATCATCGGCACCACGGTCGACACGATCGAGACCGCCGAGGACCGGGAGAAGTTTCGCGATCTGCTCGACCGGCTCGGCCTCAAGCAGCCCGACAGCGGCATCGCGAGGACGCTCGAGCAAGCCCGCCGCGAGGTCGCCCGGATCGGCTACCCGAGCCTCGTGCGGCCGAGCTTCGTGCTCGGCGGGCGGGCGATGGAGATCTGCTACGACCAGGCGCAGTTCGAGCGGTACGTCGCCGAGGCGTTCGCCGTGGCCCAGGGACAGCCGGTGCTGATCGACCGCTTCCTCGAAGACGCCATCGAGGTCGACGTCGACTGCATCGCCGACGGGAAGGACGTGATCGTGGCCGGCGTGATGGAGCACATCGAGGAGGCGGGCGTGCACTCCGGCGACTCGGCCTGCTGCATCCCGCCCCACAGCCTCTCGCCCGCGATGATCGCCGAGATCAAGGCGGCGGCCACCGGCCTGGCGAGGAGCCTCGGTGTGGTCGGCCTGATGAACGTGCAGTTCGCCGTGAAGAAGGAGCCGGGGCCGGAGGGGGCGGGCGGCCAGTCGCTCTACGTGATCGAGGTCAATCCGCGGGCCAGCCGCACCGTGCCGTTCGTGGCCAAGGCCACGGGCCTGCCGGTGGCGAAGGTGGCGGTGAAGGTGATGACGGGCAGGAGCCTCGCGGAGCAGGGGATCGACGCTGACCCGGTGCCGGCCCACGTGAGCGTGAAGGAGAGCGTGTTTCAGTTCGTGAAGTTCGCCGGCGTCGACATCGCCCTTGGGCCCGAGATGCGGAGCACGGGCGAGGTGATGGGGGTGAGCGACACCTTCGCGATCGCCTTCGCCAAGAGCCAGATCGCGGCCGGCATCCTCCTGCCGGAGAAGGGGCGGATCTTCCTGAGCGTGGCGAGCGTGCAGGCCAAGGAGCAGATGAAAGGCCTCGCGCGGCGGCTGGTGGCCCTTGGTTTCGAGCTGATCGCCACGTCCGGCACGGCCCGCGAACTCGCTGCCGCCGGCATCGAGGTGGAGGTGGTGAAGAAGCTCCAGGAAGGCCACCCCAACCTGATCGACCATCTGATCGACGGCCGCGTGCAGCTGATCTTCAACACGCCGCGGGGCAAGGGCGCCCGCACCGACGAGGGCCGGATCCGCGCCGCGAGCGTGCTCTACGGCGTGCCCTGCATCACCACGCTGCCGGCCGCCGAGGCCTGCGTGCGGGCCATGGAGGGAATGCGGAAGGCGCCGCTGGCCGTGCAACCGATCCAGGATCGGTTCCGCGAAACGGCTGCCACGCGCTGACCCCGTCTCTTAGGAAGTCGCAATCGCGTGAGCGATGCGGGCGTGCGGCCCGCTCATCGTGACGTTCGAGGCCGTGAACGAGAACCGGCCGGGGGAAGCCGCCGCCTCCCCCGGCCGGTGTCGTCGATCCAGGTGGCGTCAGTCGCCGGTTCAGGCGGCCACGGCCGGCTTCTTGAGGAAGCTGACGATCAGCGGCAGCAGCGCGCCGACGATCGCCGACAGCACGCCCGTGCCGACGTGGTTGGCGTCGCCGCCGACGAGGGTGCCGATCACCGGGATGAGTTTGGGCAGCACGTTGCCGCCGACGATGCCGCCCACGCTGCCGAGCACCGTGGTGAGAACCGGGGTCAGCGTCTTGTTCTTGAGCAACGCCGTGACGATGTTGCCGCCGGCGCCACCGGCGATCAGGCTCACGAGGAGATTGATGATGGTCTGGGTGTCCATGGTCTTTCGTCTTTCCGTGAAGAAGGTCGCTCGTCCGCCGGGTCATCCGCCGACCCGGGCTTCGAGAAGTGAGTTGCCGCCACGGGGCCGCGTGTCACACGCCCACTGCTGAAATTCTCGGCCCGGGGTCGCTGCCGGGAAGGTCGTGCCGGTCGCACCGGTGGTGCGGCCGCCGGGTAGACTCGATCGCACGCATGACGATCAACCGGTTTCCCTCCGTCCCCGCCACGCCGCGGCCCTTGCCCGCGCCCCAGGCCGGCGAGCCGGCGCGGTTCACCGCGCGAACCCTCGAAGGGCTCGAGTGGGTGCTCGCCCAGGAGCTCGAGGCCGTCGGGGCCCGCGACCTGCGGCTCGGGCGGCGCACGATCGAGTTCTCGGCCGAGCCGGGCAGGGAACGCGAGACGCTCTACCGGGCCGTGCTCGAGTGTCGGACGGCGATCCGCGTGCTCGAGCCGCTCGGCAGGTTCACAGTGGAGTCGCCGGAGACGCTCTACCGGGCGATGCAGGAGGTCGACTGGACGGAGCAGCTGAAGGTGTCGGACTCGCTCCGCGTCGATGCGGCGATCCACGACACGTTCCTCACCCACTCGCTCTACGCCGCGCAGATCGTGAAGGATGCCGTGGTCGACCAGCTGCGCACGCCGAGCGGCCGGCGGCCCAGCGTGCAGCTACGGGGCGCCACGCTGCGGATCGCGTTGCACCTCGTCGGCGGCGTGGCCACGGTGTTTCGCGACGCAGCCGGTAGGTCGCTGCACCAGCGGGGCTGGCGGATGGGTGAGGTGGAGGCTCCGCTCTCCGAGGTGCTTGCGGCCGGCATCCTGGCGACGGCCGGCTGGTGGCGGCCCGGTGATCAGGGCGGCACGACGACCGGCGAGCCGCTCCTCGATCCGATGTGCGGCTCCGGCACGCTCGTGATCGAGGGGGCGACGATCGCCGCAGGCATGGCGCCCGGCCTCTGGCGGGCGCGACGGAAGGCGCACGGCTTCTTCCGGTTTCGAGACTGCGACCGGCCGCTCGCCGAGCGGTTGCTGGCCGACCTGGAGGCGCGGGTCCGGGTGCCGGCGCCGCTGTGCGTCGCCAGCGACCTCGATCCCCAGGCGGTCGACGCATCGCGGGCATGCGCCGAGGCGGCCGGGGTCGCGGCGGTGGTCACGATCGACCAGCGGCACTTCGAGGACTCGCGGCCGGCGATCCCTCCAGGCCTCGTGGTCACGAACCCGCCCTCCGGCGAGCGGCTCCCGCTGCCGCGGGCTGGCGCCCTCTTTCGGCGGCTGGGCGACTGGATGGTGCAGCGGTGCTGCGGCTGGCGGGCGGCGATCCTCGCGGCTGACACGCCCGCGCTGTCGCACCTCGGCCTCCGCCCGAGCCACCGCATCCCGCTGATGAACGGCCCGATCCCCTGCAAGCTCCTCGAACTCGAGATCAGGGAGCGAGCCACGCCCCCCTCCGTCCCCCTTCAGGTCGAAGGCCGGGGCTCTGGTTCTGACGCGGGCGCCCCGTCCACCGCAGGCGCCGCCAGCCAGGATCGGGGCGAGGACGCCGAGCCTTGGAGATTTCGCCACGCAGGCGATGGCAGCGGCGAACCGCGTGGCGGCGAAAGATCCCGGCGAGGCGACTCGCCCCGTCCTGGCGCCGTCGGCGCGAGCGACCCTGCGTCCCCTGCACCCGGCCCCGGCCGGCCGCGGGCGCGCACGACCGCCGACCAGATCGGCGACTTCCGCCGCCGGCTCGCGAAGCGGTTCAAGCACCTGTCCAAGTGGGCCCGCCGGCAGGGCATCGAGGCGTTTCGCGTGTACGACCGCGACATCCCCGAGATTCCCCTGGCAATCGACTGGTATGCCGGCTGGCTGCACGCCGCCGAGTACGACCGCCCGCACGAGCGGACCGAGATCGAGCACGAGATGTGGCTCGACCGGATGATCGAGGCGGCGGCGGCCGAACTCGGCGTGCCACCGGACCGCACCTTTCTCAAGGCCCGGCGCCGGCAGCGCGGCGGCGAACAATACCAGAAGGTGGACGAGCGCAAGGCCCTCGTCACGGTGCGCGAGGGGAGCCTCGCCTTCGAGTGCAACCTCTCCGACTACGTCGATACCGGCCTGTTTCTCGATCATCGAACCACCCGGTCGCTCGTCCGCGACGAGGCCGCTGGGAAGCGGTTCCTGAATCTCTTCGGCTACACGGGAAGCTTCTCGGTGTATGCCGCCGCCGGCGGTGCCGTCGAGACCACGAGCGTGGATTTGTCCAACACCTATCTCGAGTGGGCACGCACCAATCTCGCCCGCAACGGTTTCAAGGATGCGGGCCGCCACCGCATCGTGCGGGACGAGGCGCGGGCGTTTCTCGAGCATCGTGCCCGTCGCGGCGAGCCCCCCTTCGATCTGGTGGTCGTCGACCCGCCGACCTTTTCGCGGTCGGCGAAGAGCGAGACGCCGTGGGACGTCGAACAGGATCACGCCGAGCTCCTCGAGCTCGTGGCGCGCAATCTCGCCGTCGGCGGCGTGGTCTACTTCTCCACCAACTTCAGGCGGTTCCACCTTGCCGCCGACCGGCTCGAGCCCCGCTTCACGATCCGCGAGATCACCAACCGGACGATTCCCGAGGACTTCCGCAACGAGCGCATCCACCGCTGCTGGCGCCTGGTGGCGAAGGGCCCGGTTTGACGCGGCTTTGGCGGGGTTCCTACATTCATGCCCATGAAAGCAAGGACGTGGGCTGCGTGGCTGGCCGCGATAGTGGCCGTCGTGGCCGGGTGCCGGCCGGCCGACCCGACCCTCGTGAAGATCGTCTCCAGCCTGCCCCGCACCGGCAGCGCCAAGCAGCAGTCCGACACGATCGTGCGGGGCATCCGCATGGCGATCGAGGAGGCGGGCGGCGAGGTCGGTCCGTTTCGCGTCGAATACATGGATCTCGACGATTCCACGGCCGCCGCCGGCCAGTGGACCAGCGAGGCCGAGGCGGCGAACGCCAGGCGGGCGATGCAGGATCCCGACGTGATGGCCTACATCGGCACCTTCAACTCGGGGGCTGCCAAGGTGTCGATGCCGATTCTCAACCTCGGCGACCTGCTGATGGTGTCGCCGGCCAACACCGCGGTGGGCCTGACGAAGTCGGGGCTCGGCGCGCCGGGAGAGCCCGAGGTCTACCGCCCCACGGGTCGGCTCAACAACACGCGGGTCGTGCCGGCCGACGATCTGCAGGGGCCGCTCTCGGCCGACTGGGCCCGGCAGCGGGGCGTGAAGACCGTCTACATCCTCGACGACAACGAGGTGTATGGAAAGGGAATCGCGGACCTCTTCGACGAGCGCTGCCGTGAGCTCGGCATCGAGGTGCTCGGTCACGATTCCATCGACGCCAAGGCGCAGGAGTTCAAGTCGCTGATGGCGAGCGTCAAGGCGACCAATCCCGATCTCGTCTACTTCGGCGGCACCACGCAGAGCAAGGGCGGGCAGCTGGCCAAGGACATGGTCAGCGCCGGCATCGGCGCCCTCCTGATGGTGCCCGACGGGTGCCGCGAGCAGGTGTTCATCGATTCGGCCGGTGCGGCGAACCTCGAGGGCCGCTGCTTCGTGACGTTCGGGGGTCTGCCGCCGGAGAAGCTCACCGGCAAGGGGCAGGCGTTCGTCGAGAAGTATCGGACGAAGTTCGGCGAGCTGCCGGAGGCATACGCCGTGTATGGGTACGAGGCCACCTGCGTGGCCCTGCAGGCGATCCGCGAGGTGGGCGCGAAGGATCGGCGGGCGATCACCGACCGGGCGCTGGCGATCCGCGAGTTCGATGGGGCGCTCGGCCGCTGGGGCTTCGACGCCAACGGCGACACGACCATGCGCACGCTCACGGTGAGCGTGGTGCGGGGAGGGAAGTTCGAGTTCGAGGAGATTCTGGACGCCGCCGACGGGGAGGGTGCCGCTCCCTGAGCCGGCCCGCGACGCATGATCTTCTTCCTCCAGCAGTGCCTGATCGGGCTCACCAACGGGGCCCTCGTGGCCCTCGTGGCCCTCGGCTACACGATGGTCTACGGGATCATCCGGCTGATCAACTTCGCCCACGGCGACCTGATCATGCTCGGTGCCTGCCTCGCGCTGACGCTGGTGTCGGCGCTGGGCATGGCCGGCTGGACGGGGTCGGCGACGTGGCTCGGCGTCGCCCTGCTGGTCGTGCTCTGCGGCCTGTTCTGCGGCGGGCTCAACGTGGCGGTCGACCGGATCGTCTACCGGCCTCTCCGCTCGGCGCCGAAGCTCGCACCTCTGGTGTCGGCCATCGGCGTGTCGTTCATCTTCATGAACATCGGGCTGTTCTGGCTGGGGCCCGCCGACCGCTCGTTTCCGGAACTGCTCCCGGCCGCGAATCTGCTCGCGGGCGAGGGGCTGCAGTTCACCGCCAAGGATCTGCTGGTGATCGTGGTGGTGGTGCCCCTGATGATCGGGCTCTCGGTGCTCGTGAAGTCGACGCGGCTCGGCAAGGCGATGCGGGCCGTGTCGCAGGACCCCACGGCGGCGGCCCTGGTCGGCATCGACGTCGATCGCGTGATCGCGGCGACGTTCTTCGTGGGCGGGTTTCTCGGCGGCGCCGCCAGCGTGATCTACGGGCTGTACATCAACACGATCGGCTTCCAGATGGGCTTTCAGAACGGCCTCTACGCGTTCACCGCGGCCGTGCTGGGCGGGATCGGCAGCATCCCGGGGGCGGTCGTGGGCGGCATCGTGATCGGCCTCGTCCGCGCCCTGTCGAGCGCCTACGTCGGCGAGCGCTGGACGGGGGCGATCGTGTTCGCCATCCTGATCGTGATCCTGGTCTTTCGCCCCGACGGGCTGCTCGGCCGCGGCACGAAGGAGAAGGTGTGAGCATGCCACGTGCCTCGTTCGGGTCACCGGCCGCCACGGGAGCCGCGCATGGGGGGGCGATCGCCTTCCTCCGCGAGCGGTGGGATTTCGTGGCCCTTGGGGTGCTGGCGATCGCCCCGCTCGTGGTGCCTGCGCTCGGCGGCGCGCTCGGCGGCCAGGTGACCACGCTGTTCATCTACTGCATCCTGGCGCTCGGCCTGAACGTGATGGTGGGGTACACCGGGCTGGTGCATCTCGGCATCGCGGCGTTTTTCGGCATCGGGGCCTACCTGTTCGCGATCCTGACCGTGCCGATGTATCCGTTCCAGATGCGGTTCGTGACGGCGGCGGCAGTGAGCGCCCTCGCGACGGCCGGGATCGGTCTTGCGCTCGGCGCGCCCACGCTCCGTCTCCGGGGCGACTACCTCGCGATCGTCACGCTCGGCTTTGGCGAGGTGGTCAAGGTGACGCTCCGGAACCTGGAGCAGATCACGGGCGGGATGAAGGGGCTCAATCCCGTGCCGCCGCCGGGGGCGGGCGTGAAACTCGGCGGCACGGATCTCGGGCTCGCCTTCGCGGTCGATCCGCGGTGGTTCTACTACCTGGCGCTCCTCGTGCTCGCGGGGGTCGTGATCGCGATGCGCCGCCTGGAGAACTCCAGGCTCGGCCGCGCCTGGGTGGCCGTGCGCGAGGACGAACTGGCCGCCGAGGCGATGGGGGTGTCGGCGACCCGCGTGAAGCTCTCGGCGTTTGCCATGTCGTCGGCGGTGGCCGGGCTCGCCGGCTGCCTCTACGCCGCCAGCCTCTCGACGACGGCCGATCCCAACGCCTACGACTTCAACCGCTCGATCATGGTGCTCTGCGCGGTGATCCTCGGCGGGCTCGGGAGCATCCCGGGCACGCTGCTCGGCGTGGCCCTGCTCGTGGGCTTCGATACCGTGCTTGCACCGTGGGCCGATTCCGCCATCCAGCAGTGGAACATCAACCCGACGGGCTCGAGCCTGCTGTCGTTCAGCGGCTGGCGTCTGGCCATCTTTGGCATCGCCCTGATCCTGGTGATGCGGTTCCGGCCGGAGGGGCTTGTGCCCTCGCGCCGGCTGGCAGCGGAACTGCACGAGGCCCATCCATGAGCGGCTCGACCGCCAGTGCGGGCGGGCAGCGGCCGATGACGGCGCAGCCCCTGCTCGATATCGACCGGCTCACGATCCGCTTCGGCGGGCTGGTGGCCGTGTCGGATCTCGATCTGGAGGTGCCGCAGGGGGCCGTGGTGTCGGTGATCGGTCCCAATGGCGCAGGCAAGACCACCGCCTTCAACTGCATCAGCGGCATCTACTCGCCCACCTCCGGCACCGTGCGATTCCACGGCCGGAGGCTCGAGCGGGCCTGGGCGCCACGGGTGGTCTGGGGCGCGCTCGGCCTGGGGCTTCTGACTGGGCTGCTGTTCGCCCTCGCCGCGGTCGACGTCGACCGGCTCTGGATGGCCGTCGTGAAGCGGGGCATGATCACGGGCGAGCCGTTCACCGTGGCCGGCGTGGCCGACCGGCTGCGGGGCTACTTCCGTGCCGAGCTCGCGATCGACCAGATGGCGGGCAAGTGGCGGGTCGTGAGCGCCGACGGGTCCGACGTGCTCGCGATCAAGCGCGACCTCGAGGAGGCCCGTGCCGTCCGCAACCAGCTGCAGGCGGCCGTGACGGCCCGCCGCGCGGGGCCCGGCACCGTGCCCGATGTGACCGACACCGAGCGGACCGGGGCCGTCGCGGCGGCCTCGCCGCTGCCGATGCGGGAGGACGTGCTCGACCGGCTGGCAGCCGGAAAGTCGCGGATTCGCTGGCGCGGCATCCTCGGGTTCCTGTTCGGCGGCCTGCTGGGCACCGCCGGCACGCTGGCCGTGTGGAAGCGGGGGCGGCGGTCGCCGCACGTGGTCGCCCGGGCGGGAATCTCGCGGACCTTTCAGAACATCCGTCTGTTCTCCAACATGACGGTGCTGGAAAACGTGCTCATCGGCCTGGATCGGACGATTCCCGGAGGTGTGCCCGCGATGCTGGCCCGCACGCCCGCGAGCCGTGCCGCGGAGGCGGCCGCCCGCAGCCGGGCATTGGAAGAGCTTTCGTTCGTGGGCCTGGCCGGCGACGCCAACCGCATTGCCGGCGAGCTGCCGTATGGCGACCAGCGCCGGCTGGAGATCGCGCGGGCACTGGCGACGGGCGCGGAACTGCTGCTGCTCGACGAGCCTGCCGCAGGCATGAATCCGGCCGAGACGGCGGACCTCGCGACGCTCGTGGAGCGGATCCGCGACCGCGGGATCACGGTGCTCCTCATCGAGCACCACATGAACGTGGTGATGCGGGTGAGCGACCGGGTGGCCGTGCTCGACCATGGCGTGAAGATCGCCGAAGGCACGCCCGCGGAGGTACGGCGGGACGAGAAGGTGATCGAGGCCTATCTGGGCGGGGAGGCGTGATCGGGAATGCCGCTGCTGGAAGTTCGCGATCTCGAGGCGGGGTATGGTCCGATCCGGGCGCTGGATCGGGTGTCGCTCGACGTCGATGACGGCGAACTCGTGGCCCTGATCGGGGCGAACGGGGCCGGCAAGACCACGCTCCTGATGGCCATCTCGGGCGTGGTGCCGCCCCGCGGCGGCAGCATCCGCTTCGCCGGAGGGTCGATCGGCGGGCTTCAGCCGCACGAGGTCATGCGGCTGGGTGTCGGCCACGCGCCCGAGGGGCGCCGGATCTTTCCGCGGCTCACGGTCCGGGAGAACCTCGAACTCGGCGGCTTCACCCAGCCCGACCGTGGGAAGCTGCGGCGCGACATCGACGAGGCCTGCGGGATGTTTCCGGTGCTCGGCGAGCGGATGGATCAGCTTGGCGGCACGCTCTCCGGGGGCGAGCAGCAGATGCTGGCGATCGCCCGGGCGCTCGTCGGCCATCCTCGGCTCCTCCTGCTCGACGAGCCGTCGCTGGGCCTTGCGCCGCTGATCGTGGCCCGCGTGTTCGAGGTGATCGCGTCGCTTTCGGCCCGGGGCATCAGCGTGCTGCTCGTCGAGCAGAACGCTCGGGCGGCCCTCAAACTGGCGAACCGCGGCTACGTGCTCGAGACGGGTCGGATCACGCTCACCGGCAGCGGGGCCGAACTCGCCGCCGATCGCCGCGTCCGCGACGCCTATCTCGGCGAGGGGTGACGTCCGCGACGATTCACGCCGCCGCCTTCGCGGCGATCACCTGCAGGAGCTCGTCCCAGCTCTTCACGAAGGCGGCGGCGCCTTGGGCCTGGAGCTGGGCGCCGAGCGCGGGAATGTCGAGGCCCGTTCGGGCGATCTCGAACAGCGTTCGCGACGAGCCGCCGCCGCCGGCCGACAGGCAGCCCTCGAGCACGCCGTGGTCGGCGAAGGCCAGGAGCGTGGGCTCCGGCATCGTGTTGATGGTGTGCGGCGCGGCGAGGGCCCGCACGTAGACGTGATCGCCGAGAGACGGATCCTTGGTGCCCGTGCTCGCGAACAGCAACCGCTGCGGCATGGCGCCGCAGTTCGCGAGCCGATGGAATCGATCCGTGGCGAGGATTCCACGGTAGGCCTCGTAGCATCGCGCACCGATCGCCACGCCGAGGCGGTTGGCCAGATGCGGCGGCAGGTCGGCCGCCGAGGCGGAGTCCCAGCGGCTGATGAACAGCGAGGCCACGCTCGCCACCCGCGGCGACAGGCCGGCGTCGATCCGCCGCTCGATCCCGCGGAGATA
>JBJTRH010000275.1:0-2728 GCA_046076065.1 Planctomycetaceae bacterium
ACTGCTTTTTCCTTGCCTAGTACATACATATCTGCAGCAATGCCTCTGCGCTCAATGGTTATGGTATCAAAGGCATTAACTGAAACATTTTCAATTGGTAGTACTCTTGGAATTCCTTCACCATATAATTGAATGATTGCAGGGCTTCCAACTCCCTTATAATAAGCCATCACGCGACCATTCGTCAAGCCAAGTTCTTTTGGAGTGAATCGCAATGTCACTGTTTTGGACTCACCCGGAGCTAGTGAAAATTTTCTTGATTTCTCTGTAAATGTGAAGTCACGAACATTTGGTCCACCTTGTACTATTGAATCAAACTCAACTACTTCACTACCGATATTCTTTAGCAACATAACGGTGCTATCTTTTGGTTTTGTTAATTCAACCTGACCAAAGTCAATCATTTCTTTGTATGATATAAATGGTGGAATCCCCTCACCAGTTAGTTCAATAACATCATAAAAATCACCAACCGTAGTTCTGATAGTAACAAATCCTTTCTTTTTTCCAGCGTATTGCGGCATCAATGAAAACATAAATGCTCTGCACTCATTTGGTTGTAAGATAAAGTCGCCTGCGCCTCTTGGAACGCCAAACTCTTCTGCATTTCCATTTGTAACATCGGCACCTAACACATGTAATGGTGCATCACCCTCATTGCAGAGTACATTTTCAACCATAATATCTTTTCCACTACCAACAATGACTTTTCCAAGATCAGCCTTTGTTTTTTTCATCACCAATTTTGGCGCTTTCATTGAAAACACACAATCTGTTGTATCAATTTGTAGTGGAAAACCATCTGACATTTTTAGTACAAATTCATCCGAACACGCACCAGACGCTGTTACGCTTCCATCTGCTGTCCACTCAATATTTTTGACTATAAAGTTATATCCTGATTTTTTTTGTGTTTCTAGGCCAGTTGATGTTTCAATTACGGAAAGTACTCCTTCTGAGCTAGAAGTAGCAATCTTGTTTCCAGATTGATTCCAAGAAATCACATTTATCGAAGCACTCGAGTTTTTGATTTCTTTAATTGTATTTCCTGATCTGATATCTTTTATCATTAACAGCCCATCTTCAAAACCCACTGCAAGATAATTTCCAGAATAATCCCAACTATAAGATGTTATTCTCCCAGGTATTTTACGGAAAATCCGAAGCTGTTCTCCATTTTGAGCTATTCTTATTGAAAGAGAATTATCATTTAGTAGATATGCTATTTTTGATCCATCGGGACTATTTTTACTTGATAATGAACCTGGTTCATATCCACTTGACCACAAATTTGGATCAATTCCTTCTGATGCCAATTGTAGGACTCTTATCATTCCAAAAGTTGTTCTGGGTAAAGGTGGATATTGCCAAACATGTTTACCCCCTTTCGCATTATCTGTCACATAAACCCATGTTTTTCCGGAGTCTGCAGAATACTCAATCCTAACTCTATCATCTTGGGGGATACCTTCCCATTTAATCATTGAGTCAATTCCAGCTAAAAACAAATCTGGGCATGCTGGTTTTTTTATGTTTAGTGTTTTTCCAACAAGTGGTTTTCCAGGAAATCCACCATAAACACTGAAACCACCAGGACATAAAGTATTTGTTTCAACAAATCCATAATGTCTATTTGAATCAGTAGGTGTGTATTTTATTGTAATTACTCTTGATTCACCCTGAGGAATAGTTAAAGGAAATTTTGTATCAGCAATCTGATATGCTGTTGAACCAAGTAACTTGGAGTCATTAATAGTGAAGGTTGTACCTTCAGCTTTTAAGGTGATTGATCTTTTTGTTTCTTGTCCTGGAGAAACTGGTCCAAAGTATATGAATTTAGGCTCAGCACTTAGTTTTATTAAACTTCTTGGATTTGGATTGTAATACTTAGTGTCGGTTAGGCCTTTTGACTCAATTTGGACTCTCCATTTATCAGTATTACATTTTTGTGTTCCGTTCCATTCTATTTCACAATCCCCAAAACGAGCCATTCCACTAATTAGCTGAAAAATATTATATATCTGATCTTCCTTTGTGATACCTTCAAAGAGAGCGCCACCTGTTTTTTGGGCAATAGATTTAAAAAGTCCAGTATAATCTGTTGTCCTTAACAATACAGGAAAAACACAAATATTATGCTGTGCAGCTTCTCTAAATAATCTAGCAGTATCAACTGAAAGATTTGGACAGTGTAAATCTGAAAGTAGAATCAATACTTTCTTATTGTTCAATCTAGTTTTAATTAGCTGTACCCCTCCTGTTATCTCGCTAAAAAACATTTGTTGAACAGCTGCATATCCTGGTGCTTTTGGGATAGTTGTAGAGGATGCAATGGCCTTATTTCTATCATTTGTAAAGGATTGGTGTAACAAAGCTGCATGATCCATATATGTAATTGCCAATTCATCCTTTGGCATATTCATGTATTCTATCAATCGTTTTGCACCAGATCTTGCTAAATCCAGAAAACCGTATGTATCTACCATTATTCCTACTGAAATTGCCTGTGGACTAGTTGACGGACAATTTACTCTAAGGATTGATCTATTTTCTCCATCCTCTTTCAATTTCACATCATTCATTGTCGGCCTTAATGGCTTTCCATCCTTATCATAAGCATAAAACTTTGCTTTAATTGTAGGGAAATTGGATGCATCGATATTAAACAGTGAAATGCCTTGGGAATAGGCAATGGTGGAGTATAGAAATACCCCAATGAGTAGAAGTA
>JBJTRH010000276.1:0-2474 GCA_046076065.1 Planctomycetaceae bacterium
GGCATTGCAAGAATCCAAATCGGGCTTTTGGTGGGTGGGAATCCTGGAATCACAAGCCCCAACCCCGCAACGACTACGCACCCAGGAAAGTCCAGCAGAAGAGGAACTCCTGAGGAATAGGAACTCCGAGAGAAACTGTCCGGTTTCTGACCGCTTTCACTCTGCGTAAATCGGGATGGTTGAGATATCCTAGAGAGGCACCCTCGGCCAGCACTGGATTGTGGTTTGATTCATGTTAGCCCGTCCAGGATGTTCTGCGATGCCCCCTAATAGGCAGATCGAGTGAATAAAAGGTCTGACTCGGTTTTGTTGAAGGGTTGATGGCAAATTTGAACCGAAGAGCAAGGCCCTGCGCAGTCCTGGCTCCAACCTTGACCCATTCGCCCAATTCCGGGGAATCTCGCATTCGATATTCATGTCATCCAAAACGATCACGGTCCCAGCATCGATTCCATTTCCAGCCCGCCAGCTTGCGAGCGTGCTGCAGAATCTGCTCGCAATTCCCGCAAGCCACAGCGCATGGTTGATTGAAAACGGATGCGTCGTGGTGAATCACCGAATGGCCAGGCGTCCTAATCAGCAAGTCGAACCCGGCGATCAGATCGAGCTCGACTGGATCCCGATGCCCGTCGCCGCCCCTAGCAAGAAAAAGAAAACATCGTCGAGAGGTCCAATCGAGTTTCTATACGATGACCCATACCTTTGCGTGGTGAACAAACCGGCGAACCTACTGACGGTTCCTACGCGTTACGGGGAGGGACAAACATTGCTCTCGAGGGTTGAACGTCGTCTCAAAGACTCCGACCCCAAGGCCCAGGCGTTTTGCGTGCATCGTTTGGATCGCGATGTGTCCGGAGTACTCCTCATTGCAAAAAGCCTTGAGGTTGCCGAAGCCATTCGAGGTCAATTTGCCGAGCGCAAACCCGAGCGTCAGTACGTTGCCATCATTTCCGGTCACATGGAACCCCGCGAAGGCACCATCCGAAGCTACCTTGCAACCGACAGCGATCTGAATCGTTTCAGCGTCAACGACCCGAACAAGGGGGAGTTGGCTGTCACTCACTATCGGACACGGACAGAGTGGAAAGATGCATCGCTCGTCGAAGTCCATTTAGAAACAGGTCGCAGAAACCAAATCCGCGTTCACTTGGCCGAACAAGGCCATCCGATCCTGGGGGATCCTCGCTACCGCTCCGAGCAAGCGGCCCACTGGGCTTGGCCACATCGCCGAATTGCACTCCATGGCGAAACGTTGGGAATTACCCATCCGGGTACCGGTGAACCGATGAAGTTCCAATCGCCATGGCCTCAGGAGTTTCGCGATTTCCAGCGGTCGGTTACCCGCGCAATTACCAAAAACCAACACAAAAGCGATCCTAAGCTTCGCGACAACCCGTAGCGAAAGCCCTCACTCCCCCGTTCCTAGCGTTCCTACCGTATACCTCTTTCCTCGCATTTCCCTTTCCTCCGCAACCTCCGATGGCAGCACTACCGTCGCTTCTGGGTTACTGCACCAATGTCCATGCAGGCACCAACGTCGATCATGTTCTGAGCAATTTGCGCGCGTGCGCATTGCCCGTCCGCGAGAGTATGAATGCCGATTCGTTAGGGATCGGACTATGGTTCTCTGAAGACGCAGCCGTTGAAGCACTCCGCGTGGGACCGCTCCAGCGGATTCGTGAACGATTGCACGAAATGGCGCTTATCCCCTACACCTTTAACGGTTTTCCCCAAGGAGACTTCCACTCTGCGATTGTCAAGCATCGGGTTTATCAGCCAACTTGGTGGGAACCTGCTCGCGCTGAATACACTCGCAACCTTATCCAACTGATCGACCAACTCCTCCCCCTGGGGATGAATGGTTCGATTTCGACCCTCCCGATCGCATGGGGATCGCCATCGCCGACCGAGGATCAACTGACGCAATCCGCGAAGCACCTGGCCGAGATCGCCATCGAACTGAATCGCTTGTTCGAAGCTACGGGTCGCCACATCGTGATCGCGATCGAGCCCGAACCCGGCTGCGCGCTGACCGACACAGCATCGTTACGTGGTTTTTTTGATGACTTCTTTTCTGCGCCGCGAATAGCAGAGTCCACCGCCTCGATCGTTCGCAAGCACATCACCATGTGCCATGACATTTGCCACGCTGCGGTAATGGCAGAGGATCAAGCTCACGAATTGCGATCGAATCACGAGCATGGGATTCGGACTGCAAAGGTCCAAGTGTCGTCAGCCATCTCTGTCGACTGGGAGCAACTCAATCCGGAGGAGCGAGCCCAAGCAGTCCATCAACTATCTCAATTTGCAGAAGATCGCTACCTGCACCAAACCATGGTGATTTCCCCTGACGGAGTTAAGCATTTGCATGAAGATTTGCCTGTAGTCCTGAAGGACCCGGCGCTGCGGCGAGGTCAATGGCGAATCCATTTCCACGTTCCGATCTACCTTCAAGGCTGGGGTCATCTCCAGAC
>JBJTRH010000277.1:0-13527 GCA_046076065.1 Planctomycetaceae bacterium
GAGCAGTCCGGCAACATCCGTAACGCGCTGCCGCGCGGCCTCTCACTCGCCGACCTTGGCGATGTGGGTGCTCGCGGGAGCGACGCCGGCCGTACCGGAACCCACTCGCATTCGCACGAGACGGTTCGCCACGGCGGTCACTCGCGTGAGACGCAGCCCTCGGGCGGACTGCCCGGCTGGCTCCTGCCCCTCCTGGCCCTCGGAGCCCTCGGTCTCGGCTGGTACCTCTGGAACCAGAGCCAGGCCAAGAAGCGGGAGGCGGAGGTCCGTCCGGTGGCCGTGAAGGAGACGGTGCGTCGCGAAGGCCCGGTGACCGTTCGCGAGCAGGAAGTCGTCGCCACGAAGGGCAAGGACGTGATCGACCTCGTCGCCGACGAGATCTCGATCGACCCCAAGTTCCTCGAGGCCGTGCGGATCGGCAAGAACGCCACCGAGCTGTTCGGCGGTCTGGGCAGCGTGCTCAAGGGTGTGACCAACGAGGAGACGGCTCGGCTCGCCCTGCCGGAACTCGAGAAGCTGGCCCCGATGCTGACGTCACTCGAGGACGAGGCCGGCAAGCTGCCCGCCGACGAGAAGCCGGCGTTCGCCTCGTTCGTGGGCAAGAACCTCGGGCTGCTGTCGAAGGTGATCGACACCGTGATGGCGATTCCGGGTGTCAAGGACCTGCTCGGCCCGGTCGTCGTGCCGATGGTCGAGACGCTCACCAAGCTCTCGAAGTGAGCCCGGGCGGTCACGCCCGACACACGATCACCGGCCCGGATCGGCCCCGCCGATCCGGGCCGGCTCGTTGTCAGAGAATCGCCAGCGGGTTTCGCTTCTCCTCGAACGTGCCGCGGGTGACTCCCACGCGGTTCGAGGCCCGCAGACCGGTCCAGACCTCCCGGCCGGTCGTTCGCCCGGCGAGGAGGCCGCGGTAGGCGGCGATCACCCGGGCGATCTCCGCGTCGTCCTCGTCGAGCAGTTCGACCCGCACGTGCCGCACGCTGGCGGCAAGCAGCGAGGGCACCGCCTCGGCGCCGCTCTGCGGCGCGGCGTTGTAGAGCGTGTTGCGGCAGCCGACGTCGGCCGTGAGCGGATGCTCCACGCCGAGCCGGTCGCGGAGCTTGACCGCGTGCTCGTCGCAGGGGCGGCCACAGTTGGTCTTGTTGGTGCCCGGCGAGAGCACCGCGCAGAACACGCAGTGCTCCATGTGGAACATCGGCATGTGCTGGTGGATCACCACCTCGAGCCGCCCGGCCGGTGCCGCCCCCGCCAGGGCGAGCAGCTGCTCGTGGTTGCAGTCATACGACGCCGTCACCCGCTCGCAGCCGGCGTCGAGGAAGAACTCCGCGGTGCGGCCGTTGGCCACGTTGAGCGAGAAGTCGCCGACCACCGGCAGCCCCGCCTCGCGAAAGAACCGCAGCCCCGACCAGGTGCGGACGAGCACGCCGTCGGGTTCGTGCCTGGCCAGCGCCCGATACACGCCCATTTCGTCGGGCTTCTGGATTCGGGGTGTCGCCAGCAGGATCGTCGCCCCCACGGCGCGGCAGCGCGAGACCGCATCGCGATACTGGCGGATGTCGGCGAACTCGGCGTGGATTCTCCGCTCGCCGAGCTCGAGCACCCGGCCGAGCTGGGCGAGCGAGCGGACGAGCACGTGGAGCACGGGAATCCGCGACGGCACCGGCGCTGCGTGGTCGGGCCCGGAGGCAACCGGCGGTGTGGCGCCGTCGCCGCGGACCGCGTGCCGCTCCTGCGCCGGCCGAGGGTTGGTGACCGTGGCCTGCTCGAGCGCCGCCACGAGATCCCGGCGCAGGCTGCCGAGCACGCTGAAGGGGACCATCGGCACGCCACCGAGCTCGACGTCGAGTTCGCGGAGCCGAAACGGCGTGCCGCCGAGCCGGCCGAGCTGCTCGCGGAGCACGTCGACCGTGAGTGGATGCCTCGCCGCCTCGCGGGCGGGCTCGGCCGACACCACCTCGCAGGTCGCGCCGAGGTGCGTGCGGGCCGTCACCCGGAGCGGCTCTCCCACGGCGGCCCGCACCCGGAGATCGACCGGCTGCTGTCGGCCGAGGTCGCCGCGTGCATACGTCTTCCGCAGCCGTGACGTGACGTCCGGATCGTCGGTCTTCCAGACCGCCTGCCCGCGTGCGAGCCGGTCGGGGTCGATCGCTCCGTGGGCGAAGGCGAGGTCGACGCGGCCCGCCGCCACCGGCTCGGTGAGCGATCGCCCCGCCTGAAAGACCTCGTAGACGCGGCCGCCGACCGCGTCGTCGCTCGTCGTGCCGCAGTCGATCGCCACGCCGTCGCCCCGCTTCACGCTCCCCACGAGGTCCACCGTCACCCGCCCGCGGCGGGCCTCCACGACGGTGCCCAGCCGCACGCCCCGCTTCGCGCTCGACGTGGCCGGGACGAGCATCTTGTGGTCGCAGCCCTGCAGCCAGCCGGGCGAGAAGCCGCGCGAGAAGGTCAGCTCCATCTCCTCGACGTCACGGGGCGTGAACGCGACCGGCCGCCCCGCCACGGCCGTGTCGATTGCGCGGCGGTAGTGGCTCGTGATGGCGGCGACATACTCGGGAGTCTTGAGCCGTCCCTCGATCTTGAAGGCGGCCACGCCGGCATCCAGCAGCTCCGGGGCCAGCGCGTAGGCGGCCAGGTCCTGCGGGGAGAGGAGATACCTCTGGTCGCGGAGATCGACGTCGCGGCCGTCGCAGACGAGGTCGTAGGGCAGCCGGCAGGCCTGGGCGCACTGGCCCCGATTGGCGCTTCGGCCGCCGAGCGACTCGCTCGTGAGGCACTGCCCGGAATAGGCCACGCACAGCGCCCCGTGCACGAACACCTCGAGGGGCATCGACGTGCGGCGGTGGATCGCCGCGATCTCGTCGATCGAGAGTTCCCTCGCCACGACGACCCGCTGCATGCCGAGCCGCTCCGCGAGGTCGATCGTCTCGGCGCTGGTGAGCGTCATCTGCGTCGAGGCGTGCAGGGCGAGATTGGGCCGCCGCTCACGGACGAGCAGCGCCGCCCCGACATCCTGCACGAGCACCGCGTCCACGCCCGCATCGGCGATCGCCTCGACCGTGCGGCCGAAGTCCGGAAGCTCATCCGGAAAGACGAGCGTGTTGAGCGTGGCATACCCCCGCACGCCGTGGCGGTGGAGCGTGGCCATCAGCCGCGGCAGGTCGTCCAGCGTGAAGTTCGTCGCCCGAGCCCGGGCGTTGAATCCGGTGTCGAGGCCGAAATAGACGGCGTCGGCGCCGTTCTCGATCGCGGCGCGGGCACAGTCCCAGTCTCCCGCCGGGGAGAGCAGCTCGGGGGCGGTGCGGGGCTTCGCGGCGATGGAATCCATGATGGTGGAGTATAGGTCGGCCGCCGAGCGCCTCCCGGTGGACGCCGACGATCGGGGCAGGAACAATCGGCGCTGCGGTGCATGCGATCCGGAGAGCTCACCATGCCGATCGGGCGGATAGTGCTGGGCATCGTCACCTGCAGTTTCGTCGTCGCGGCGCTCGCGGCCGAGATCCAGCCGCCGCTCGCGACCCGCGGCACCGAGATCGTCGACCGGACCGGCCACGCCGTCGTCCTGCGTGGCATCAGCTGGTTCGGCATGGAAACCGAAACGCACGTGCCGCACGGCCTCTGGGCACGGGACTGGAAGGAGATGCTCGGCCAGATCCGGGCTGCGGGTTTCAACCTGGTCCGAGTTCCTTGGTCGGTGAACGCGATCCGCTCCCCGACCATCGGGGGCATCGATTTCTCGAAGGGGTCCAATGCCGATCTGGAGGGCCGGTCACCACTCGAGGTGCTCGACCGGATCATCGCCGAGGCCGACCGCCAGGGGCTCCTCGTGCTGCTCGACTGCCATCGCCTGAACGACGCGGCGATCCCCGAGCTCTGGTACGGCGACGGCTTCACGGAGGACGACTGGCTCGACGCCTGGCGGACCATGGCCCGGCGCTACGGCACGGCGGCCAACGTGATCGGTGCCGACGTGAAGAACGAGCCGCACGGCGCGGCTAGCTGGGGCACCGACGACGAACGCACCGACTTCCGCCTCGCCGCCGAGCGGTGCGGCGACGCCATCCACGAGATCGCCCCGCACTGGCTGATCGTCGTCGAGGGCGTCGAGAAGAACGTGCCGGGACAGCAGCTGCCGGGCTACTGGTGGGGCGGCAACCTCGAGGGCGTGCGGACGGCGCCTGTGCGGCTGAAGGTGCAGGATCGAGTCGTCTATTCGCCGCACGAATACGGCCCCGGCGTCGACGACGCGGACTGGCTGAAGGAACCGTCGTTCCCTGCCAACCTCGCAGACCGTTGGGACAAGGGCTTCTTTTTCATCGTCCGGGAGGGGATCGCGCCGGTGCTGGTCGGCGAGTTCGGAGGCCGCGAGACCGGTGCCGACACCCGCGAGGGCGTCTGGCAGCGGGCCTTCGTGGAGTTTCTCCGCAAGCAGCGGCTCGGCTTCGTCTACTGGTCGTGGAACCCCAACAGCGGCGACACCGGCGGCCTGCTCGCCGACGACTGGCTTACGATCGTGGAGCCGAAGCGGAGGCTCCTGGCTCCGCTGCTCGATGGGCCGTGAGGTGAGCTCGTCAGGAAGCCGCAATCGCGTGAGCGATGCGGGCTTGTTGGGGGCTCGGGATCGCCCAGGCCCCGTCGCCGGACGTTCGCTGCGGGCATCCTGCCCGCAGCTCACTCGGATGCCGACGGCGCTTCGCCATCCTGGCTTCGCTTGTCGGCATACGCCGGCTCGTGGGGCCTGGGCGATCCCTCGCTGAGTTCATGCCCGGCCAGCGGGGCCTGGGCAGCCCTTCGCTGAGTTCATGCCTGACGAGTAGGCCTGGGCAGCCCCTCGCTGAGTTCGTGCCTGGCGGCTGGGCCTGGGCGATTCCTCGCTCACTCCTGGTCGCCGCGGAGTTTGGCGAGCACCGAGTAGTCCTCGAGGGTCGTCGTGTCGCCCACCGTCTCCTTGCCGGCGGCGATGTCGCGGAGGAGTCGCCGCATGATCTTGCCGCTGCGGGTCTTCGGAAGGGCGCTCGTGAAGTGGATGTCGTCGGGAGCCGCGAGGGCGCCGATCTGGTGGCGGACGTGCTTCCGCAGGGCGTCCTTGAGCGCGTCGTCGGGCTCGCCCGAGCGGAGCGTCACGAACACCGCCACCGCCTCCCCCTTCACGTCGTGCGGCCTGCCCACCGCAGCCGCCTCGGCCACGGTCGGGTGGCTGACGAGCGCGCTTTCGATCTCGATCGTCGAGAGCCGGTGGCCGGCCACGTTGAGCACGTCGTCGATCCGCCCCATGATCCAGTAGTAGCCGTCGGCGTCCTGGCGGGCGTTGTCGCCGGCCAGATACTTCCCCGGCACCTTCGACCAGTACGTCTCCACGAACCGCTCGTCGTCGCCCCAGATGCCGCGAAGCATGCCGGGCCAGGGCTTCGTCATCACGAGCCAGCCGCCCTCGCCCTGCTCCACCGGCTCACCGGCCGCATCCACGATCTGGGGCACCACGCCGGGCAGCGGCAGCGTGCAGCTTCCGGGCTTGGTCGGCGTGCAGCCGGGCAGGGGGCTCATCATGATTCCGCCCGTCTCCGTCTGCCACCAGGTGTCGACGATCGGGCACCGCTTGCCGCCGATCACCTCGTGGTACCAGATCCAGGCTTCGGGGTTGATGCCCTCGCCCACCGTGCCGAGGAGCCGCAGGCTCGAGAGATCATGGCCCTCGATGTGCTGCATGCCCCACTTCATGAACGAGCGGATCGCGGTGGGCGCGGTGTAGAAGATCGTCGGCTTCTCCTGCGCGATGATCTCCCAGAAGCGGCCCTCGTGCGGCGCGTTGGGGGCGCCCTCGTAGATCAGGATGCTGGCGCCGGCCGCCAAGGGGCCGTAGGTCACGTAGCTGTGGCCCGTGATCCAGCCACAGTCGGCCGTGCACCAGAAGAGGTCGTCGTCGCGGAGGTCGAACACCCACTCGGCCGTCGTCTTGGCCCACAGGGTGTAGCCGGCGGTGGTGTGCTTGATGCCCTTCGGCTTCCCGGTGGATCCGCTGGTGTAGAGGATGAACAGGGGCGCCTCGGAGTCCATCGGCTCCGCGGGCAGGTCGGCCGGCTGGCCGGCGACGAGGTCGTGCCACCACACGTCGCGGCCGGCCACCATGTCGACCGGCTGCCCGGTCCGCTTCAGCACCACGACATGTTTGACGGTGGTGGCCGGATGGGCCGGCGAGCTCAGCGCCGCATCGACGTTCTTCTTGAGCGGCAACTGGGCCCCGCGACGCCAGCCCCCGTCGGCCGTGATCACGGCCACGGCCTTGGCGTCGTGGTTGCGGTCGGCGATCGCCTCGCTCGAAAAGCCCCCGAAGATCACCGAGTGCACGGCCCCGATCCGGGCGCAGGCCAGCATCGCGATCACGAGCTCGGGCGTCATCGGCATGTAGATGGAGACCACGTCGCCCCTGCCGACGCCGAGGGACTTTAAGCCGGCCGCGCATCGGCTCACCTCCGCGAGGAGCTCCCGGTAGGTCAGCGTCCGCCGTTCGCCGACGGGCTCGCCCACCCACGTGATGGCGACCTTGTCGCCGCGGCCCGCGGCGATCTGCTGGTCGAGGCAGGCGGCCGACGCGTTGGTCCGGCCCCCCACGAACCACTTCGCCACCGGCGGCTGCCAGTCGAGCACCTGCGTGTAGGGCGTCGTCCAGGGGAGTTCGCGGCCGCGGGCATCCCAGAACGCCTCCGGGTTGCTGGCGACCTCGTCGTAGAGCTTCCGGTACTCCGCAAGTGAGCCGATCCGCGACTTCCGGGAGAACTCGGCCGGAGGCGGAAACACCCGCGACTCCTGCATGACGCTCGCCACCTTGCCCCCGACGCCTGCCGTGTCAGCCATGAAATCTCGCTCCCTGCGTTGCGTCCCGATCCGGTCTCGATCACCCACCCGCGAACGGCCCACCATCCTCGTCGTCGCCGAAGCCGATGCCAAGCGCCCGGGCCGCCTGCACGGCGGAACCGCGGGGATCGACCGTGGAGAGCCGGCCCACGGCCTCCGCGATCGGGATGCTCGCGATGTCGGGCGGCCGGTAGCAGACCATCTCGCCGAAGCGGCCCTCGTGGACGAGCCGGGCGGCATGGGCGCCGAACTCGGTGGCCAGCATGCGGTCGAAGGGCGTGGGCGTGCCGCCGCGCTGGAGATGGCCGAGCACCACCGTGCGGGCCTCGCGACCGAGCCGGCCCGCCACCTCCCCGGCCACGAGCTCGCCGATCCCGCCGAGCTTCACCTGGCCCCGGCCACCGGCACCGCCGTCGTGCACGAGCCCGCCGTCAGGGAGATGCGCCCCCTCGGCGACCACGATCAGTGTGAACCGCTTCCCCTCCCGCTCCCGCTGCTCGACCTTGCGGCACACGTTGGCGAACGACCAGGGAATCTCCGGGATCAGGATCACGTCGCCCCCGCCGGCGATGCCGGCGTGCAGTGCGATCCACCCCGCATGCCGGCCCATCACTTCGAGCACCATGATCCGCTCGTGGCTGGCGGCGGTGGTGTGGAGCCGATCGAGCGCGTCGGTCGCGGTGGCCACCGCGGAGTCGAACCCGAAGGTGAAGGCCGTGCCGCAGAGATCGTTGTCGATCGTCTTGGGCACGCCCACCACGGGCACGCCGTGCTCGTGGAGCTGCTGGGCGATCCCCAGCGAGCCGTCGCCGCCCACGCAGACGAGTCCAGCCACGCCCATCTGCTTGACGGTGGTGGCGGCCTGCGCCAACAGGTCGGGGTCAATCCCGACCCGCTCCCCTTCACCCACGAGCGACGTGAACCGCCCCTTGTTGGTGGAGCCGAGGATCGTGCCGCCCTGGAGGAGGATGCCGGCCGTGTTCTGGACGTCGAGCGGCATGTAGCTGACGGGATCGACGAGCCCCTCGTAGCCACGAAGGAAGCCGACCACGTCGTAGCCGAGCCGGATCGCCGACTTGGTGGCCGCGCGGATCACGGCGTTCAGCCCAGGGCAGTCGCCACCCCCGGTGAGGATCCCGATCGTGGGCCTGCGGCTCATGGCTCAGTGCTCGCCGTGCTCTGCCAGCCACCGCTCGGCGTCGAGTGCCGACATGCAGCCGGTGCCGGCCGCCGAGATCGCCTGCCGGTAGTAGTCGTCGGCCACGTCGCCCGCCGCGAACACGCCGTCCACACTCGTCGCCGTGCGGAAATGCTTCGTCCAGACGATGTACTTCTTGGGCGTGAGCTCGAGCTGGCCGTCGAGAAACGCCGTGTTGGGCGTGTGGCCGATCGCGAGGAACACCCCCGTCGCTTCGACCGTCCGTTCGCCCTTTGGCTCGACGGTGCTCGCGAGCCGCACGCCGGTCACGCCGCTGGCGTCGTCGCCGAGCACCTCGGCGAGGGCGGAGTTGAAGTGGATCATGATCTTCGGGTTGTCGAGGGCCCGCTGCGCCATGATCTTGCTGGCCCGCAGCTCGCCGCGGCGGTGCACGAGGTGCACGGTGCTCGCGAACTTGGTGAGGTAGGTCGCCTCCTCGACCGCGGAATCGCCGCCGCCGACCACCACGATCGGCTTGTTGCGGAACCGCGGCAGGGCGCCGTCGCAGACGGCGCACGCGCTCACCCCGCGGTTCTTGAACCGCTCCTCGCTCGGGAGGCCGAGCCAGTTGGCGCTGGCCCCCGTGGCCACGATCACGCACTTCGCCTCGACCACTCCCCCCTCGGCCGGGAAGAGCTTGAAGGGCCGCTCCGAGAAGTCGACCTTGAGGATGTCGTCCGTGACGATCCGGGTACCGAAGTTCGTGGCCTGCTGCCGCATCAGCTCCATCAGTTCGGGACCGGTCACGCCCTTCCCCTCGTGGGGCGGCATCATCATCCGCCGCTCCTTCGGCAGCGCGGAGTCGAGGAAGCCGCCGAGGTCGCCGTGCGGAAAGCCGGCGTAGTTCTCCACTTCGCTCGTGAGGGCGAGCTGGCCGAGCGGCAGCGTGCCCGCCATGCGGTTCTTCTCGGAGATCGCCCCCTCGTAGACGAGCGGCTTGAGCTGGGCACGGGCGGCGTAGGTGGCGGCCGACCATCCGGCCGGGCCGCTGCCGATGATGACGAGGGTTTCGGGCGACGACACGGGACGTTTCTCCTGGGGAACGCCGGCGGAGTGCATCGACGCCGGCCTCGTGGACAGGCATGATGTACCCGTTCCCGCCGGGCAGGCAAACCCGGCCCCCACAATCGCCGGAGCCGGGCCGATCATGAGCCTCCTTGCCGTCCTCATCCCCAGCGCCGTCGTCCTCCTCGTCGCCTACCGACTCTACGGCAGCCTGCTCACGAGGCTGTTCCGGCTCGATGCCGACGCGGCCACGCCCGCCGTCACGCTTCGCGACGATGTCGACTACGAGCCGATCCCGCCCCAGCTCCTCCTCGGGCAGCACTTCTCCGCGATCGCGGCGGCAGGGCCGATCGTGGGGCCGATCCTGGCCGGGGTCGCCTTTGGCTGGGCGCCCGCGCTCCTCTGGATCCTCGTCGGCAGCATCCTCGTCGGCGGCGTGCACGACTTCGCGGCGCTCGTGGCCTCCGTCCGCCACAAGGCCCGCTCGATCGCGGAGGTGGTCCGCGACCACATGAGCCGGCGGGCCTACGTGCTCTTCCTGGCCTTCGTGTGGATCGCGCTGGTCTACATCATCGTGGCCTTCACCGACATCACGGCGGCGAGCTTCGTGGGCAGGCAGGTGCTCGAGAACGGCGAGAGCGTGTCGGGGGGCGGGATCGCCACGTCGAGCCTGCTGTATCTCGCGCTGCCGGTGGTGATGGGCCTCGCGATGCGATACGCTCGGATGCCCCTCTGGCTGGCCACGGCCGTGTTCCTGCCGCTCGTGGGCCTCGCGATCTGGGGCGGCCAGCGGATTCCGTTCGACCTGGCGGCGGTCGTCGGCACTTCCGACGTGGCCGCCCAGAAGATCTGGGGCGTGCTCCTCCTGGGTTACTGCCTCGTGGCCGCGATGGTGCCGATGTGGCTCCTGCTCCAGCCCCGGGGGCACCTCGGCGGCTGTTTCCTCTACGTGGCCCTCGCCGGCGCGGCGCTCGGCCTGGTCGCGAGCGACCGTTCGCTGGCCGGCCTGTTCGGCGGCGACGCGTCGATCCGCTATCCCGCCTTCACCGGCTGGCAGGCGGCCAACGGCCAGCATCTCGTGCCGATGCTCTTCATCACCATCGCCTGCGGGGCCTGCTCGGGCTTCCACTCGCTGATCGCCTCGGGCACGACGAGCAAGCAGCTCCGCCGCGAGACCGACGCGCGGCCGATCGGCTACGGCACGATGCTCCTCGAGGCGATGGTGGCGGTGGTGAGCCTGTGCTGCGTGATGGTGCTCGCCGCCGACAGCCCGCTCACGAAGCAGTCGCCGAACTTCGTTTATGCCCTCGGCATGGGGCAGTTCCTCGAGATCCTCGGGGTGCCGGCGGCGATCGGCGTGTCGTTCGCCCTGATGGCGTTCACGACGTTCGTCTACGACACGCTCGACGTGTGCACGCGGCTCGGCCGCTACATCGTGCAGGAGCTCACGGGCCTGCAGGGGCGGGCCGGCGGCTGGCTCGGCACCGCGCTCACCGCCGGAGTGCCGCTGATCTTCCTGCTCCGGCCGAACCTCGATGCGAATGGCAATGTGGTGCCGGCGTGGAAGACCTTCTGGAGCCTGTTCGGGGCGAGCAACCAGCTCCTCGCGGCGCTCACGCTCCTGGGCGTGACGGTCTGGCTCTGGCGAACGCGGCGGGAGACGTGGGTCTGGGTCGTCACCGGGCTGCCCACGGCCTTCATGTACGTGATGAGCACCTGGGCGCTGGCCAGCATGACGCTGCCGCGGTTCCGGGGCCCGTCGGGCCTCGTGATGCCCGCCGATCCCGTCCCCTGGGCGGGGCTCGTGCTCCTCGCGCTCGCCGCGGTGATGCTCGTCGAGGCGCTGCGGGCGCTCGTCGGCGGCGCCCAGCCGCCGACGGTGCGGCGGATGGCGGCCGCTCATCAAATGCTCACCTGACGCTCACGAAAACCTGAAAGGCCGCTCATCGCCACCTGACAGCGGCCCGCTCCACTCCCGGCGGTTTTGAACCCCTTCGTCGGCCATCCCGGTCGCGAGGGCCCTTCCTTCCGCCGTGGAGAGTCCCATGCCGATCGTCCGTGCGTCGCGCCCTTTGCCCAGGGCCTTTACCCTCGTCGAGCTTCTGGTCGTGATCGCGATCATCGCGGTGCTCATCGGCCTGCTCCTTCCGGCCGTCCAGGCCGCCCGCGAGTCGGCCCGGCGGATGTCGTGCGGCAACAACATGCGGCAGATTTCGCTCGGCTCGGCGAACTACGAGAGCGCCCAGCAGAAGTATCCCACCAGCGGTGAAGGGGAGCCTGACGAACGTCTCCCTGGCCACGGCCCAGATCAAGGCGTTCCAGTGCCCCAGCAACGGCATCACCCAGGAGTTGTTCGGCGGTGCCGCGTCGACCGGCGGCAACTTCGGGCGGACCGACTACATGCCGGTGGCCTACACCGACCTGCAGCCCGGTACCGGCGCCCGCTCCAAGCGGGTGGGAACCGCCCGCAACTCCTTCAAGGACGGGCGGCTCACCTACAACCAGTCGTCGAAGGTGTCGTCGGCGACTGACGGCACGAGCAAGACGGTGATCATCTTCGAGGACTCCGGCCGTGACGCGCAGCACGTCGGCAAGCGGGATGCCGCTGCCAGCGGCAACACGGAGTGGGTCCGGACCCGCGGCGGCACCGTCCAGGTGGTCGCCAGCGGCGAGGCGGACTTCCCGGCCCCAAGCGGCAACGACATGCCGAGCGGCAAGACGGTGCCCAACCGCTGGGCCGACCCCGACAACGCCAGTGGCGTGTCGGGACCGCCGAACGAGGAGGGGGGCAACCGCACGCAGCCGATCATCAACAACCACGCCAACCCGGTCGGTGGTCCCTCCGCCTGCCCGTGGAGCACGAACAACTGTGGCCCGAACGACGAGCCGTTCAGCACGCACGCCGGCGGCATCGTGGCCGCGGGGTTCGCCGACGGCAGCGTTCGGTTCGTGAGCGATTCGCTCGACGTGCAGGTGGTCCGCCAGCTCTCCGATCCCCGCGACGGGGAGAACATGCCGGCGATCGACTGACCGTGACGCGGCCCCGATCAGCGTCGGCGGGCGACCGGCCCGCCGACGCAATGGGGGCGGGCAGCGGGATTCGGCAGATGGATCGCGAGGGCGGCGTCAGCCGGGCATCCGCCGTCGCCGCGCCTGCATGACGACGGCGATCGCCACGGCCGACCCGAGCGTGGCCCAGGTGGTCGGCTCCGGCACCGCGACCAGGTTGACATACGAGCCGCTTGGCAGAGGTGCCGCCACGTTCACGCCCGCAGTCGTGGACGAGTAGGCGATCTGCCACGTGTTGGCGCCCACGGTGAACGTGCCCCCCTCGACGAGCGAGAGGCCGCCGTAGGAGAACAGCCCGCTGCCCGACAGGCCGCCGCCGCAGTTGATCAGGGAGAAGACGGTGCCGGGCGAGACCGTGAGATCGGGGCCGAGGTCGGTGATCGTCAGCGGCACCGTGCCGCTGAGGGACAGGGCGCCCGACATCGAGAGGAGGTCGGCCGTCAGGAGATTCGTCTCGTATTCGTAGGCGAAGGTCGCCCCGCTCGCGAAGCTCACCGACGAGCCGGTGGTGAGCGTGGCGATGCTGGCCCCGGGAGCGAGCGTGCCGAGCGGGTTCACCGTCACCGCCCCGCCGATCGTGCCCGAGCCGCCGAGGATGCCGCCGTTCACCACGAACGGCGCCACCACGCTGCCGCTGTTGCCGTTGATCAGGAGCGTGCCGGCATCGACCTGCGTCGTGCCGCCGTAGGCGTTGCTGCCGCTCAGAATCCACTTGCCGATCCCGGCCTTGGTGATGCCGATGAGGTTGACCGAGGTGGTCGAGACGATCGGCCCGGAGATCGTGTTGGCGCCGGTGTTGCTGCCGGTGAGACGGAGCGTCCGCTCCGGAGCCTGCGTGAAGACCGCGTTCGTCGCCACGGTGGAGAGGGCGGCGTTGCTGAGCGTGTACTGGTTGCCGCTGATCGCCAGGATCGTCGTGCCCGCCGGCACAGCCGTCGAAGTCACAAGCATCCCGACCACGGTGCCCGGCTGGGTCGACGCGTTGTTCGCCGCCACGGCACTGCCGCTCGTGAAGTTGAGGTTGAAGTTGGCCGTGGCGACCGCCTGGATCGTGCCGCTGAAGGTGAGCGCGCCAGCTCCCGACGACTCGATCGTGCCGCCAGTGGCGTCGACATTCACGGTGCGGTTGGTCGACTGCGGTGCGGCGCCCGTGTAACGCAGGGTGCAGTTCGTGGCCTGACCGCTGAACACGATGCCCGTGCCGGAGCCGATGGCGCTGGCCACGCCGCTGTCGGCGAGGCTCGCGACGTCGAGCACGCCGTCTACGAGCTGGGGAGAGAGCGTGTACGTGTTGGCCGTGTTCGTGATGGTCCAGGTGCCGGTGCCGAACTTGTTGACGCCGCTGGTCGAGGCCGAAACCGCGGTGATGAGCCCCGAAACGACGCCGTTGCCCGAGCCGCCGA
>JBJTRH010000278.1:0-3270 GCA_046076065.1 Planctomycetaceae bacterium
GACGTGAAGTTCGTGTAGCCGTTCTTCCAGGCTTCCACGTAGACGGTGTTCAGCCCCACCTGCTTGAGCGAGTTCATCGTCGTCTGCAGGTTGGCCGTCGACCAGTCGTCGGAACTCGTGGTCGTGAGCTCGTGGCCCGGATCTCAGGTGACGCGGCCGACGCGGCCCCGCCCGCAGGCCCTGTCAGGACCGCAAGGATTGCGACAAGGCCGAGCAGCGACACAGCGCGATGCATTGGGCGACCCATCCGTGCCACGGCCGCACGTGGCGGCGAATAACCTATGACTCACTCTAAACCGGCTCTACGGGCCTGACCACCGGAAGGTTCAGAGGGTTCTGGGCGTCACGGCCCCGTCGGCAGCGTCCAGTCGATCGGCGTCTTGTGGCGGATTTCGTCCTGGATCTCCCCGATCGCCGCCAGGGCTTCCCGGGAGCTACGGCCCGTTCTGGCCATGTGGGCCGCCGCCACGCCCCCGGCCGTCCCGGAGGACCACTCGATCGGATGGAGCCGCGTGGCGGAGTTGGCCAGGAACGACTGGGCCATCGTCTTGCCCACGACCAGCAGGTTGCCGAGGTCCCGGTGCGTCAGGGCCCGGAACGGGATGCAGAAGGGCAGGGTGTCGTGGGCTGCCTTGCAGTAGTCGGGCATGTCGCAGCCTGCGATGGGATGGATGTCGGCGGGGTAGGCACCGAGGGCCACGCGGTCGGGAAACACGGTGCCCGTCTTCTGGCTCGCCGGTCCCGCCAGGTCGGCAAACCGGAGCACGAAGCCATCGAGGCCGATCGCCCGCCGCGTGTCGCGAATGTAGGGCAGTTTCGCCAGGCCATGCCCCGTGCCGAGCACCGCGGGGCAGAGGCTGATCCGGGCCGGGTCGATGCCGGCGTCGCCGGCGTGCTTCCGGAACCACTGGTGCCAGCCGAAGGCACGATCCTCGGCCCCGCGAAGGGCCTCGAGGCTGATCCCGCCGCGCCAGTCGGCGGCCTCGGCGGCAGCCTCCGCCCGCGGCAGGAACAGGTACCGGAAGGGATAGTCGTTGCCGCCTTCCCGGACCTTCTCCGAGTAGCCCCAGTTCTGGAGGCAGACGTCGCCGGTGGTGGCGGTGGGCTTGCGGCCCCGAATGCGGCGATACGTCCAGATCTTCGTCCATGCATCGGGCTTGTCGCGATAGGCACCGTAGCCGAGTTCCGTGGCGGCCACGCTGCGATCGGGCTCGCCCACCGGCTCCGCGTGGAGCTCCTGGGCGAAGCAGTAGACCGTGGCCTGCCCGCACGTGTCGCGACACTCGAGCGAACCGTCGGCGTCCTCCACGCCCTGGAGATAGGGCCTGCCCGACAAGGCCAGCACCTCGCCCCACTCCGTGGCGTCGATGAACACCGTGGGCCGTTCCGGCCGCGACGACTCGAAGCGGAGCACCCGTTTCGTGAACCGCTCGGAGTCGCTGGGCGAGTACCAGTCGGCGAGATCCTCGGACGGAAGCCGCTCGTAGCCCCGACCGGCAAACTCGGCCCGCGGCGACCGCGACACGCAGGTGATCGACGCCACGCGGGAGCCATCGGCCGACAGCTCCACCTGCTTCACGACCGTCTCCAGAAACACCACGAGCCGATCTCCGGCGGCCTGCTGCAGGGGCTGGAGTTGCCCGAGCACGAAGGCATCGGGGCAGAAGCAGAATCGGCTGACCCAGCAGTCCGCCGGGTCCTTGATGCCCTTCATCAAGGCCAGGAATGACGGCGTGATGTTGGCGGGCGTCCGGGCCACCTGCGCCACGCTGTAGGGCTTCGTGCCCGAATCGGCCGGCTTGGGCTGGATGGAATGCCACGCTTCGTCGACGGCGGGCACCCCGCTCGACGTCAGCTGCCCGCCGACCCAGTCCGTCGGCTCGATCAGGGCCGTTCGGGCACCCGACTCCGCCGCCGCGAGGGCCGCGGCGAAGGCAGCTGTACTGCCGCCGGCAACCACGACGTCGAACTCGCGGTGGTCGTCGTGGGCAGCGACGGGGGTAGCAGCCCACGAGCACGCCACTCGCAGCAGAACACCGATCGCCAGGCAGGACGCCTTGAGCCGTTCTTGAACCATCGTCCGCACGCCTCATTCCATGGGGTCGCCACGTTCCTCAGCGGCGAAGCACCTGAGCATAGACTATGACAGCCGCTGCCCCAGCGGTTGACGCGATTTCCCAAAAATCATCAAACCGACGCTGCGGTTTCTCCATCTTGGCGAAACGGGTTCGTCGAATCAGTGAAATACCTGAATGCAGCATCGCGAACGCAATCGCCGTAAGTGGTTACACGGCAATCACTTAAGACCAGCATCACCGTCACTGTGAGTCACGGCACATGATTTGCACCAGTGGTTGTGCGAATCGATCGGCGATGCCCGATCGAGCACCCACAACGCACCACCAGGGTTTCCGCCATTTCCTTCGAACTCTGCCGCCGCCGCAAGAAAATGATCGCCGTCGCCGCCTTGGCGATCGCCATGCTGGTGGGCAACTTCTGCTGCCCCACGGCGTTTGGCCAGGCCACGCTTTCGCCGCTGGTCTCCTTCGGCTCGAACGGCTGGCTCGTCCCTGGCTCGAATCCGTACCTGTCGACCCTCAACAATGAGCGGGGCCTGGGCTGGAATCCGGTCACCAAGAATCTCGTTCTCCCCAACCGGAGCGGCGGCAACTTCGTGGCGATCATCAACGGCACCACGGGAGCCGTGGTCAAGACCATGGACACGACCGGTGTGTCTGGGGGCACGCTGTCCATGATGGGGGCGGGAGTCTCTGCCGACGGCGAGATCTATGTGCCCAACCTCCAGAGCGGCTCCAGCGCACCCTCGCCCTTCAAGGTCTACAAGTGGACGGGCGAGAATGACACCAACGCCCCCACGGTCGCATTTTCGATGGTGCTCCCTCAGACCACGAGCGGCACCTTCCGGTTCGCCGACGGCTTCGACGTCTACGGCAGCGGTACCAGCTTGAAGTTCGCTGCGGCTGGCTCATCGTCGGGCACCACCGCTGGTCTTCCCAACAACGGCAACTTCATGATCGGTTCGCTCGACGGCTCGAACACCAATACGATCTATCGCAACATTCCCGGCACGCAGACCGCCTCGAACGATTACCGCCTCAGCGTCGCCTTCGTCGATGCCGACACGATCATCGGCAACCAGGGCACGAGTGCCAAGTTCACCGACTTCGTCGCCGGGACCACGCTGAGCAACACGGGCGCCATCGTCACCGGCTCCGTTGCCCTCGGTGCCGTCGACCGTCCGCTCGACTA
>JBJTRH010000279.1:0-5862 GCA_046076065.1 Planctomycetaceae bacterium
GCTGGCGGGCGTCGTCGCCCCGGCCGCTCGCGCGCAGAACCACGCGTCGAGCACCCTCTTGGTGCGGATCGACGGCGACGACGTGAAGGCGGCGATCGAGATCGCGCTCGATCCGGGCTACCACATCGGCCACGGTCCGACATCGGCGGACGTCGGCGGGCCCGACGCGGAACAGGCCGTCGACGTCGTGGCCGAGCAGGCCCCGCGCGAGCACGGCCACGGCTCCGCCGCGACGGAGCGACCGCAGCACGGTGTCGACCACCTGCGCGACCCGCCGCGTGTGGGCGAAGTAGTCGCGCATGAAGCGCTCCACCGGCAGCTGGCCCGCCACCGCAGCGATGCCCAGCGCGGCGGCGATCCGCACCTGCTCGCTCCGCGTCAGCTCGTCGGCCGGTTTGCCCGCGGCGAGGTGGAGGTCGTTGCGGATCCGCATGAGAAACTCGCGGGCGTCGCGCAGGGCCTCGGCGTCGGCCTTGGAGATGCCCCCCGCCTGGACGAGGTCGTCGATCGTTTCCGCACCGTAGGCCAGCCGCCCCAGCCAGCGGACGAGCTGGATATCGCGAAGCCCGCCGGGGGATCGCTTCACATTGGGCTCGAGCACGAACACGCTGCGGCCGTGCTTGTCGGCCTCGTCGCGCCGGGCGTCGACCAGCCGCTCGACGTGCCGCCGTCGGCCGCGGGCCAGCGCCGTTCGCAGCCGGGCCTGCAGCCGCTGCAGCGGCTCGGCGGCACCCGCGAGCAGCCGGCAGTCGAGAAGGGAACTCGCGATGGTGGCGTCTGTGCCGGCGAGCATCACGGCGTCGGCCACGCTCCTCACGCTCTGCCCCACCTCGAGGCCCGCGTCGAAGAGATCCTGCAGCAGCCGGCGGGCCACGTCGCCGACCGCCGGATCGGGCCGCCCGTCGTGGAGGATCATCAGGTCGACGTCGGACCAGGGTGCCATCTCCCCGCGACCGAAGCCGCCGTGGGCGACGAGCGCCACCGTGGCCCTGATCCGCTCGGCCACGGGCGGCGGCAGGTCGCCGAGCGTCGCGTCCCAGACGTTCCGCACGATCGCATCGAACCGCTCGCAGGCCAGCACCGCCACAGCCCAGCCGTCGCCGCCGGCCGCATGACGCTCGGCGATCGCACGGCGGGCCTCGGCCGCGGCGGCCGCCGCCCGCGCCACCGCAGGCCGGACCACGACCCCACCGGCCGCGGCAACGTCGCTCATGACACGGGGCTCATGGATGGATCCACGGATCGTCGGCCACGCCCGCCTGACGGTTGGCCACGCGGGCGAGCACGAAGAGCAGGTCGCCGAGCCGGTTGAGATACTCGATCGCGTTGGCCGGGATCACGGTCTCGGGCAGCGTGGCCAGCGTCACCACGCGTCGCTCGGCGCGGCGGCAGACGGTGCGGGCTACGTGAAAGGCGGCCGCGAGGGGCGTGCCCGCCGGCAGGATGAAGCAGGTGAGCGGATCGAGCGTGGCCTCGTGGCGGTCGATCTCGCCCTCGAGCGCCGCCACGTGGGCCGCGGTGATCCGCTCGTTGGCCGCATCGGGCGTGGCGAGCTGGGCGCCGAGGTCGAAGAGCTCGCACTGCACGCGGCGGAGCAGGGGATCGAAGGCGGCGGCCACCGAGTGGGTGCGGGCCATGCCGAGGTGGCTGTTGAGCTCGTCGACCGTGCCGAAGGCCTCGATGCGGGCATGGTCCTTCCGGACCCGTGGCCCGCCGAAGAGCCCCGTCTGGCCCGCGTCGCCCGTCTTGGTGTAGATCTTCATGCCGCTCGCCTCCTGCGCCGTCGAACTCCGCACGTATACTCCGTTGCCATGCCCCAAACATGCAACTGGGCCGCGGTCGCGGCTGTCCTGGCCGCTGCCACCACGGGATCGAATGCCGCCCGCGGCGAGCCGGCCGGCACGGCGACACGATCGCCCCTCGAGGCCCGCTACCTGTCGCCGCCGGCGCTCGTCACCGACGGCATGACGAAGGCCGGCGAGGGCTATTTCGCCCCCGACCTCCGCCGCATCTGCTACCAGGCAGTGCCGCCGGGCCGACCGTTCTATGAGATCTTCGTGCAGGCGTTCGACCCGGAGTCGCCGCGCCCCGCGGTGCCGGTGCGGGTGAGCGCCGGCCGTGGCCGCACCACCTGCAGCTGGTTCTCGCCCGACGGCAGCCGGCTCCTGTTCGCGTCGAGCCACCTCGATCCCGACGCCGAGGCCACCGAAGCCGCCGCCCGCGCCCTGGCCGAGGAGGATGCCCGCGCCGGCCGCCGCCGCCGATACCAGTGGGACTTCGATCCCTGGATGGACATCTTCACGGCGCGGCTCGACGGCACCGACCTCGTGCGGCTCACGAGCGAGAAGGGCTACGACGCGGAGTGCTCGTTCTCGCCCGACGGCACGCAGGTGCTCTTCGTGAGCGATCGCGACGGCGACCCCGATATCTACGTGATGGATGCCGACGGTGCGAACGTGCGGCAGCTGACCGACGAGCCCGGCTACGACGGCGGCCCCTTCTTCTCCCCCGACGGCCGCTGGATCGCCTACCGCACCGACCGGGTCGAGAAGGACCTGCTCCAGATCCACGTGATGCGGGCCGACGGCACGGGCGACGTGGCGGTGACCTCGGGGAAGGGCGTGCGCTGGGCGCCCTTCTGGCACCCGACCCGGCCGTGGCTGATCTGGACCGGCGCCGACCACGCCGATCCCACGGCGCGGCCCAACTACGACCTCTGGATCGCCGCGTGGGAAGTGGGTCCCGACGGATCGTTCGTGGCGGGCGATCCCCTGCGAATCACCGACGACCCTGGCGCCGACGTGCTGCCCGCCTTCTCGCCCGACGGCACGCTGCTGATGTGGACCGCGAGCCGCGGCGCGGATGGCGGAGGCCGCGGCACCTCGAGCCAGCTCTGGGTGAGCCGCCTCGACGCCGACGCGATCGTGGCTGATCTTCCCCCGTCGACGAAAGGACCGATCCCGTGACCACTTCCGTATCGTCCCCCGGGGCCGTGGCCATGATCGGCGGCGGCCAGATGGCGCTCGCCCTCGCCGCGGGCTTCGGCCGCGCCGGCCTCGTGTCGGCCAGCGACATCGTGGTCTACGATCCGTACCCGCCGGCCCGCGACCGGCTGGCCGCGGCCGTGCCGGGCGTGCGGTTCGCCGCCGATGCCGGGGCGGCTGCAGCGGCTGCTCCGGTGGTGTTTCTCGCGGTCAAGCCGCCGCAGGCGGCCGCAGCCTGCGGCGAGATTGCGGGGTGGCTGAGGAGCGACGCGGTGCTCGTGTCGATCGCTGCCGGAATCACGCTCGACGCGCTCGCCCGGATGGCTGCCACCGACCGCGTGATCCGCGTGATGCCCAACACGCCGTGCCTCGTGGGGCAGGGGGTGTCGGTGGTCTGTCAGACGCCAGCGGTGCCCGCGGCGGCGGCGGCGCGGGTACGCGAGCTGCTCGGCGCGGTGGGCCACGTGCACGAGGCCGACGAGTCGCAGATGAACGCCGTCACCGGGCTCTCGGGCTCGGGGCCGGGTTTCGTGGCGCTCCTGGTCGAAGCGCTCGCCGACGGCGGCGTGAAGGCGGGCCTGCCACGGCCGCTATCGCTCGCGCTGGCCATCGAAACGCTCTCGGGCACGGCCGCGCTCCTCGAGCAGACGGGCGAGCATCCGGCGCAGATCAAGGACCGCGTGTCGAGCCCCGGGGGCACCACGATCGCGGGCCTCGCGGTGCTGGAGCAGCGCGGCGTGCGCGGAGCGCTCATCGACGCCGTGGTCGCCGCCACGAATCGCGCCAAAGAACTCGGCTGACCGGTACGGCCGCGCCACGCCGGACTCGGCCGCAGCCAGCGTCGCTTACGCGATGGCGGCTTCCTGACGGCCGGCAGGGTCAGCCGCGGCGGCTCTTGCCGGGCTTGCTGGCCTTGGTGACGGCCTTCTTCTTCGCGACCCGCGACGCCTTCTTCTTGGCCGCCTTCGGGGCGGACTTGACCGCCTTGGCGGGCTTCGTGGCGGACGAGGTCGCCTTCGTGCCCTTGCGGCGCCCGAAGATCGAGTCCCAGCCCTCGGCGTACTTGCTCGTGCTGCCCACGCGGATCAACGACATGATTCGGCTCCTGGTTGGAGGCCGACCGCGTGGTGTCGCGCATCGGCGACCACGCGGGGCGACCCCGTGTGCGTTTGGTAGCGGGAACAGGCCGCCAGTGTCAATCCGACACGATCACGAGTGAGAGCCTTCCCCATGCCTCCGGCAGCGCGGCGCGGCGCTCGGTCGGATCGCCATCGGCTGCGGCTCCGGGCACGACCAGCGTGTTTCGCGGACGAAGCAGCTTCGTCACGTCGCTCTCGAAGGAGCCCGGCTTCGCCTCGCGCCAGACCAACGCCAGATCGTTGAGCGTGGCCTCGCGCCACGGATCGACGCTGTCGGTGGCTTCACACACGAGCAGCACGCGATCGCCCGGCTCGATGCCCGCCGGCCGTCCGAACCGCCGCACCCAGGCCGGCACGTCGGCGGCCGGAGGCTCCCAGGCAGTGCCGAGATGAATCGCATGCCGCGGCATCGGCTCACTTCCCGCTCACGGGATCACCACGCCGCGGCCCGTCGTCTCGCCGGCCAGCATCCGCGAGGCCCATCCGCCCACGTCGGCCAGGCCCAGCCGCGTGACTGGAAAGACCGCCGACACCCGGGGCCAGAGGTCCGCGAGCCGCAGCCAGAGCGCGGCCCGCTCGGCCTGCGTCGGAAGACCGGCGGCGTCGATGCCGGCGAGCGTGACACCCCGGAGGATGAACGGATGCACGCTCGTGAGCAGGTCGGCCCCGCCCGCCATGCCGATCGCGGCCACGGCGCCGCCCGGTCGAACGGCCCGCAGCACGTCGGCCAGGAGCGGGCCGCCGACCGTGTCGATGACGCCGGCCCAGCGGCCTTTGACGAGCGACTTCGGCGTGGGATCGCGGATCGCCTCCGGCGCCACCACGTCCGCGGCCCCCAGCATGCGAAGCGCGGCGGCCGCCGACGACTTCCGCGAACAGGCGGCCACACGGCGGCCTGCGGCGGCGAGCACCGCGACGGCGAGCATGCCCACGCCCCCGCTGGCCCCCGTCACGAGCCAAGCCTCGTCCGCAACGGCATGCCGCGGGTCGACGAGACTCTCGAGCCGGTCGCACGCGATCAGCGACGTCAGCCCCGCCGTGCCGAGGGCCATCGCCGCGTCGGCCGGGAGCGCCGCGGGCCGCGGGATCACGGCGTGGGCCGGCGCCCGCACGAGCGTGGCGAAGCCGCCGTCGCGAACCTCCCCGAGGCCGTGGCCGGTGGCCACCACCGCCGTGCCGACGGGCAGCCCGCCGCCGGCCACGACCACGCCGGCCGCGTCGATCCCCGGCACGAGCGGCGTGGTCCGCATCACGCCCGGATGACCGGAGCAGCAGAGGGCATCCTTGTAGTTGACGCCCGCGGCCTCCACCCGCACCACCGCGTCGCCCGGCCGCGGGGTCTCGTCGGCAGACCAGCCGAGCGCGTCGACGCCCGCCGTCACGGTGCCATCCGGCGACCGCCGCACCCGCCAGCAGATTCCGTCGCCGATTCCGGCCATCCCGCCCGGCCCTCCGGATTCCTCGCCGCGGACGCGCCATGAACCGACGGCGCCGTCTATACTCCGCCACGGCCCGGATCGTACCGTGGCCCCGCCCCGATCATCCACCCGCAGGAGCCGACGACGACGATGGGAAACGCCCTCGAGTTCACCGACGACAACTTTCAGAGTGACGTGCTCGGATCCTCCGTGCCGGTGCTCGTCGACTTCTGGGCCCCGTGGTGCGGACCGTGCCGGATGATCGGACCGGTCATCGAGGAGCTCGCGGCCGAGAACGCGGGCACGTTCAAGGTCGGCAAG
>JBJTRH010000280.1:0-6280 GCA_046076065.1 Planctomycetaceae bacterium
GGCCCGTATCCTCCGGGCCCGGCGCACGGCGAAGGGCTCGCTCGAACTCTCGATGCCCGAGGTGAAGATCGATCTCGACCGCGACGGCCGCGTGCGGGGGGCCCACGTCGTCGAGAACACCGAGAGCCACAAGATCATCGAGGAGTTCATGCTGTCGGCGAACGAGGCGGTGGCGGAGATGCTGGCGAAGGCCGGCGCGCCGTTCCTGCGCCGCATCCATCCTTCGCCCGACCTGCGCAAGCTCCGCCAACTCACCGAGTTTGTCACCGAGCTCGGCTTTGAGGTCGATTCGCTCGAGAGCCGGTTCGAACTGCAGCGGCTGCTCGGCCTCGTGGCCGGCCGGCCGGAGGAGCACGCGGTGAACTACGCCGTGCTCCGAAGCCTCACCCGCGCTGCCTACGGCCCGCAGGAAGACGGCCACTTCGCGCTCGCAAGCGACTGCTACTGCCACTTCACGTCGCCGATCCGCCGCTACCCCGACCTCACGATCCATCGGGCGCTCGAGGCGGTGGCGCGGGGCCGGCGGCCGCCCGCCGATGGGCTGATGCAGCTCGGCGGCGAGTGCTCCGACCTCGAGCGTCGGGCCGAGACGGCGGAGCGGGAGCTCGTGAAGCTCAAGCTGCTCAACTTCCTGACGTCGCGGATCGGCGAGGAGATGGACGCGGTGGTCACGGGCGTGGAGCCCTTCGGCCTGTTCGTGCAGGGCCTCGGCCTGCCCGCCGAGGGCCTCGTGCCGATCGATTCCCTGCCCGACGACTCCTACCGCTACGACCGCGCGAGCCACACGCTCGCCGGCCGCCGCCCGGGACAGACCTTCCGCCTCGGCGACCGCGTGCGGGTGGCGGTGGCCCGCGTCGACGTCGATCGCCGGGAGCTGAACCTCCGCCTCGTCGGCCGCGGCCGCCGTCCGAAGGCCGGCATGCGTGACCGGCGCGCTCCGAAGGCCAAGGGCCGCCACGGCCCGTCAAAGCGGCCACCGAAGGGCAAGGTCTCGAAGCGCCGCCGAGGACGGTGAACCTCGCGCGGAGGCCGATCACCGCAGCCCGCCGCAGTTCACGGGCCCGAACTCAGCGAGGGGCTGCCCGCATCGCTTACGCGATTGCGGCTTCCTGAGGATCTGAGCCCGGCCCGCTACACTGTCGCACCCCTGCTCCCGGAAAGGACGCCGCCCGTGTCAGCCACGCCGCTTCGCACGCCCCTCGCATCCTGGCACGAGTCACACGGCGGCCGGATGGTCGACTTCGCCGGCTGGTGGATGCCGGTGCAGTATTCGTCGATCGTCGAGGAGCACCTCGCCACGCGGCAGGCCGTGGGGATGTTCGACGTGTCGCACATGGGCCGGCTCGCCATCGATGGGCCGGGCAGCCGCGACTGGCTCGAGTCGCTGCTCACGCGCCGCGTCTCCGATCTCGCCGTCGGACAGGCCCGCTACACGCTCGTCGCGAGCGACGAAGGGCCCGACGGACTCGCGATCCTCGACGACGCGCTGGTCACGCGGGAGGCCGATGCGGCCGATGGGACGCCCCGGTTCGCGATGGTGGTCAATGCGAGCAATCGCGACCGTGTGGTGGCGTGGCTCCGCTCGCGGCTACCGGCGGCGGGGGTGACGCTCGCCGACCGCACCGCCGAGACGGCCATGATCGCCGTGCAGGGCCCGCTCGCGGTGGCCACCGTGTGCGTGCTGTGCGGCGACGACGATGCCGGCCGGATCTCGGGGCTGGGTTCCTACCGGGCCACGCGGGCGTTCGTGGCGGGGCAGCCGGCGGCGGTGAGCCGCACGGGCTACACGGGCGAGGATGGCGTGGAGGTGGTCGTGCCGGCCGCCGCGGCCGAGGATGTCTGGCAGGCGATCCACGACGCGGGCGCTCCCCGGGGACTCAGGCCCTGCGGCCTCGGAGCCCGCGACACGCTCCGCCTCGAGGCCGGCATGCCGCTCTATGGGCACGAACTCGTTGCGGCGAGCGACCCGTTCGCGATCGGCCTCGGCCTGGCCGTGAACCTCGATGATGCATCCGGAAGCCCGCGGCAGTTCCCGGGCCGCGACGTGCTCGCCCGCCTGAAGGCGGCGCCGCCTGCGAAGGTTCGCGTCGGGCTGGCGTTCGACTCGAAGCGGGCCGCCCGCGAGGGGAGCCCCGTCGTCGCAGTGGGCCGCGAGGTGGGCGCGGTGACGAGCGGCAGCCTGGCGCCCTCGCTCGGGCACGCCGTGGCGATGGCCCTCGTCGAGGCCGGCTCCGCCGCGGCGGGCACGCCCCTCGACGTGCTCGTTCGCGACACGCCGCAGCCGGCAACCGTCGCCACCCTTCCTTTCTATAAGCGACCCCGCCCCGCGACCTGACGCCATCCGGTATCCTGCGGAACTGTCACCGCCCCGAGGAGCATCTGCCATGGCCGCCGAGATGAGGTTCGCGAAGTCGCACGAGTGGATCCGCCCCGAGGACGGAGGCCTGGCCACCGTCGGGATCTCGAAGTATGCCGTCGAGGCACTCACCGACCTGGTGTTCATGCAGCTGCCGCCGGTGGGGAAGAAGGTGAAGGCGGGCGAGTCGCTCGGCGAGATCGAGAGCGTCAAGGCGGTGAGCGACATCTACGCGCCGGTGTCCGGCGAGGTGGTCGAGGTGAACTCGGCCCTGCCCGGGCAGCTCGACACGCTCGGGCAGGACCCGTACGGCGCGGGCTGGCTCGTGAGGATCCGGCCGGACGATCCGGCCGAGATGGCCGCACTGCTCGACCAGGCCGCCTACGACGCCATAGTGAAGTCGTGACCGCCCGCGTCCTGCCCGTCTGGTGGGACGAGGCCGCCGACGGCCCCACCAACATGGCGGCCGACGAGATGCTCGCCGAGGAGGCGATCCGCCACGACGGGCTCGTGATGCGGCTCTACTCATGGACGACGCCGGCGGTCTCGCTCGGCGCGTTTCAGTGTGTCGCCGAGGCCAAGGCGGCCCCGTCGATCGCCGGGCTGCCGCTGGTGCGGCGGCCGAGCGGCGGCGGCGCGATCGTGCACGGGTCCGACCTCACCTACGCCGCCGCGGTGCCCAGGTCGCACCCCTGGGCCCGCACACCCCAGGCGTTCTACGACTCGCTGCACGGGGCGCTCGTGGCCGCGTTCGCCGAGGCGGGCGTGACGGCCGGCCTCCACGTCGCCTCCCCGGCCGATCCGCCTGCCGACGAGCTCTTCTGCTTCTCGCGTCGGGCGCCGGGCGACGTGGTCGCCGCGTCGGCCGGACGACAGGGCCAGGGACTGCCGCCGAAGATCATGGGCAGCGCCCAGCGACGGCTGGGAACCACGGTGCTCCAGCACGGCAGCCTCCTGCTGGCCGCCAACCACGCCGTGGGCGCGGCCGCTCGGCACCCCGGCCTCGCCGAGGTCGCTGCGCCCGATGCGGTTTCCGCAGCCCGCCTTGCGGAAACCTGGGTCGGCCTGGTCGCGAAAACCATCGGAATCGAAAGCCTGAGGCAGCCATGCCCGTTCGCTGCGGGTCGGGAGGCGGGCATTGCCGAACGTGCAGCCCGATTTCGCGACCCACGCTGGACCCGACGACGCTGACGGATCGCCCCGGTTCGCGGCCGGCCGCTGGTCCGCGGGCCGTTTCGATTGCTAAGATGCTTCTGCGGGCGTAGGGTTCGCCGGTCAGCCGCTCCCCGCCTCCACACGGCGTCTCCCCCTCGCGGGCCTTCCATGATCGCGAAACTGATCGTCGCCTCGGGCAAGAGTGCGGGCCGCAGCATCGCCATAAAACGCAACAAACTCCTCATCGGCCGCGCCGAGCAGTGCGACATCCGTCCGCTGAGCGAGGAGGTGAGCCGGCGTCACTGCCAGGTCACGGTGGGGCCGGCGGAGGTCTGGGTCGAGGATCTCGGCAGCCGCAACGGCACGTATGTCAACAACGTGCGGATCGCGGAGCGGACGAAGGTGTCTGACGGCGACCTGATCAAGGTCGGATCGCTCGAGCTCCGCGTGTCGTGCACCATGCCTGCGGTGTCGGCCGGGGGTTCGGAAGACGACGTCTCGCGGTGGCTGATGGCCGACGACCAGCCCGCCGGGATGTCCGACACCACCCGCACCCTCCAGGCGAATCCCGCCGACTCGGTGGCCGACCTCGACGCGAGCAACATCCACGGCGCCGCCCGTTCGACGGAAACCTCCGAGGCGGCAGCAGAAGGCTCGTTCGTGTCGGGCATCGACGCGGCTCCGAAGGACGACCCCTCGGGATCGGGCTCCGGCAGCCGCTCGGCCCTGGAAGCCCTGAAGGCCGCCAAGTCGAAGCCGAGCGGGCTGCCCCAGGGAGCCGCCACCAAGAAGCAATCCGCCGATTCCCGCGACGCCGCGGCCGAGGCCCTCAAGAAGTTTTTCGAGCGGAAGTGACGGTCGTGCGGGTGGTGCGGCCCGCCAACCTTGCCCGAGCCGGATTTTTTCGCCGACCGGCACCGCCTCCGCGACCGGAACCGGTCATGCTTCCGGCAGACCTTCACGACTCGCCGTCGTGAACGACGCCAGACCGCTCCCCCGATCATCCGGAGTTCATGTCATGCCTGCCGCCACCGCCGCCGTGAAGTCGCCCCGGTTCGCCAACACCGCCTCGACGATCGACCGTTCCGCGTCGCGACACGCCCGCCGCCGGATGATCGATCCCACCACGTGCGAACGGGACTACGGGCCCGAGGAACTCGAGTTCATGCAGGCACTCGACCGCTACAAGCGGACCAGCGGCCGGATGTTCCCCACCTGCAGCGAGGTGCTCGAGGTGCTGCGGTCGCTGGGCTACGAGCGGGTCGCCGTTGGCTGAAGCGGGGCAAACCGGGAAGTCCGGGAGCCCTTGATCCCCGCGGCGGTGGCCACTAGGTTCCCGCCCCCGCCGGCGGCGACCGCGGGACACCGGAGGCTCCCGTGCGGTCCCCCGTCCGATTCCACCGAGCTCCCATCGCGGCCGGGTTCCGCGCGGCGGCGGCCCTCGTGGCGCTGGCGTGCGCCGGGTGCGGAGGGGGCATGGCGAGAAACGACAACGCGGAGGGCGTGAAGCTCTACCAGCAGGGCAACTACCTCGGCGCGGTCAACTCGTTCCAGCAGTCGCTGGCGAGGCAACCCGGCAACCCCGACACCTTCTACAACCTCGGGGCGACCTACCACCAGCAGGCCAAGCTCTTCGGCCGCGACGCCGACCTGCAGACGGCGGAGCGGTACTACCATCTCTGCCTCGCGCGGAATCCGAGCCACGAGGCCTGCCAGCGGGCCCTCGCGGTGCTGCTCGTCGAGGAGAACCGCAGCGACGAGGCCGTGGCGCAGCTGAATGCCTGGGCCCGGAGCCAGCCGACCAACCCGGCACCGCACGTCGAACTCGCCCGCCTCGCCCAGGAGCACGGCAATCTGCCCGAGGCGGAGAACCAGCTCATCGACGCGCTCGCGATCTCGCCCGCCGATCCGCGCGCCCTCGTCGCGCTCGGCAGCCTCCGGGAGGCCAGCGGCGACCAGGCCCAGGCCCTCGCGAACTACAGCCGGGCACTCGCCGCCGATCCGCAGCAGCCGGCCGTCGCCAGCAAAGTGGCCAGTCTTCAGGCGGGCACGGTTCGCACGGCGGCCCTGCCCGCGGCGGCACCCGTCGGCATGCCGCCGCCGCTCCAGGTGCCGTGAGGGAACGCAGGGCGTTGACCCTCCCGGCAGCGACTCCTATTCTGCCCCGGGAAATCGAGAGGATTTTCGGGTGCCAGCCATGACGGATCGCGTGTTCAACTTTTCGCCCGGCCCGGCCGTCCTGCCCGTCGAGGTGCTGGAGCAGGCACGCGACGAGATGCTGTCGCTGCCGGGCGTCGGGATGTCGGTCCTGGAGATCAGCCACCGCAGCCCCGCCTTCGACCGGATCCTCGAGGAGACCCTCGCAGCCGTGAAGGGGCTGCTGGGGATCGGCGACTCGCACGAGGTGATCTTCCTCCAGGGAGGCGCGAGCCTGCAGTTCTCGATGGTGCCGATGAACCTGCTCCGCGGGCAGGCCGGCGCCGCCGACTACGTGATCACCGGCACCTGGGGGGCGACCGGGGCCAAGGAGGCCCGCCGCGAGGGCAAGGTGCACGTGGCCTGGGACGGGGCCGCCACCAAGCACGACCGCCTGCCGACCGAGCGGGAGATCGCGCTCTCGGCCCAGCCCGCCTACGTGCATATCACGAGCAACGAGACGATCCAGGGAGTGCAGTGGAAGCACGACCCCGACTTCGGCCCCGCGCCGCTCGTCTGCGACTGCTCGAGCGACTTCCTCTCGCGGCCGATCGACGTGTCGCGGTACGGGCT
>JBJTRH010000281.1:0-5939 GCA_046076065.1 Planctomycetaceae bacterium
CGGAATGCACATGTCGGGCGTGAACGTGCCGAGCACGAGGAGGTCGACGTCGCCCCGCGGCCGCCCCGACGCCGCGATCGCAGCCGCGCCCGCCGCGGCCGCGAGGTCGCTCGTCGCCACGCCCTCATCCACGTGCCGCCGCTCGCGGATGCCGGACCGGGCCACGATCCACTCGGGATCGCAGCCGAGCCGGGCGAGGTCGGCGTTGGTCACGACCCGCGGAGGCACCGCTGCACCGATTCCCGCCAGCCGGAAGCCGACGGCCCGGCCATATCGCGACGGCCGCGGCGAGGTGAGAATGTCGGACATCGTTGGCCGCGGGATGAACTCGAGAGTCCGGTATCGTACGGGTCGAGTCCGGCCCTGCAAAGCGGCCGGCGTCAGTCCTTCTTTTCCTCGGCCTTCTCCTCGGCGGTCTTGTTCTGGATCATCGCATCGCGGCCGAGATGGATCTTGTCGTACTCCTTGTCGGAGACGACGTAGTACCAGTCGGCGAAGCGGTTGTTGAGGTCCCGCACCCGCTTCTTCGCCGCCTTGACCCGCTCGTCGTACTGCTCCTGCCGGCGGCGGTTCTCCGCCTCCACGCGACGCCGCTCCTCGAGGGCGGCCTGGGCCTTGGCCTCCTCCTCCTCGGCCTTCTTCAGCTCATCGGCAGCGGCATCCGGCTTGGCGTCGGCCGCCTTCTCATCGGCGGCCGCCTTGGAGTCGGCCGCCTCCGGAAGCGGCTCCAGCTTCGGCTTCTCCAGCAGATCCTCGTTGAGGCGGGCGAGCACGAACAGGTAGCGTCCGCTCGACTCCTTGCCGGCGCCGTCCGCCGTCTCGTCGCCGGCGGCGACGGTCGTGCCGTTGCCGAACCGGAGCAGATACTCCACGCCGTCCTTCATCCCCACAAGCGTCTCGCCGTTGCTGGAGACGACGTCGCCCTTCTGGAAGGCGAAGAAACCCCGCTGGGCCAGCGACGTGACCGCCTCGCGGTCGCCGGCGAACGACTCCTCCGCCTTGAGCTCGGCGCTCAGGCCCGAAGGCTTCCGGACCACGTCGACGATCTTGAGGTCGCCGAGCGCGTTGCGGAGGTCGTTGAGCTTGCCGCTGGCGAGTTCCTCGCCGGCCGCGAGCTTCTCCTCCTTCGGCTGATTCTTGTCGTCGAATCCCTCGAGTTTCTGCAGGGCCCACGTCGCGTCCTTGTCGTCGTAGGCGAGCTCCGCGCGGCAGCGGCGGGCCAGCGAGATCACCGGCCGGCCGCTCGCCTCATCGACCCCGAACGAACACGACGAATCGTCGATCGTCAGCCGCCGCACGTCCCAGGGCGAGATCTTGAGGAGGTCCTTCTCGATCCAGTCATCGAAGTTGGTCGTAAACTTCGACGTGTCGAGCTCGACGCGATAGACGCGGTCCTGCCCGGCGCGGCGAACGAACCGCAGCGTGCGGCCGGGCGAGCCGTCACCCGAAGCGGGCCTCTTGTCCTCCTTGCCGACGATCAGACGGGCCAGCTTGTTGCCCGAGCCATCGCGGATCTCGACCAGCTGGCCCACGCCCGTCATCCCGACCTTCACCTTCTCCGGATCGGGTTCGATCACGCCGTAGGTCTCGTGGTCGCCCGGGGAGTCGCTCACCACGTCGAGCACCGGACGGTCGATCAGTTCGGTGGCGGCGGCCGCGAGCTGGTCCTTGGCATCGGCCGGATAGTTCTCGTGCGACGGCAGCACCCACACGCCCTCGGACCGCACCACCTTGAACGGCTTGAGCGTGGCCGTCGCGTCGTCGAAGGAGACGATCTCGAGGCTCGCCGCCTTGCCCGGATCGGCCAGGTCGGGAAACAGGACCTTCGCCTGCTCGGCCTCGCCGACCACCGCCCGCTGCCGGAGCATGGGGCGCAGGTTCAGCCACCCGCCGAGAAGCAGCAGCCCGGCGCCGATCGCCAGAAACGTCGCCGTGCGGCGGAATGCCGCCGAGGGCCCTGTGGTGTGCTCGTGTGCGTGCATCGCCATGATCCTCCTTACCTGAGCCGACTCTTGGCCACGCCCTCGCGCTCCAGGGCGCGACGGCGGAAGAACACGAAGAATGCCACGATCAGCGGCGGGATGGGCGGCAGGATCACCGCCAGCCACTTCTGCCAGTCCTGCTCGCGACGGATCGTCGCCTCGAGCTTCCGCTCCACCGTCTCGACCTCGGCGTCGCGCTTCCTCCGCAGCTGTTCGATCTTGGTGTCGAGCTTCCGCTGGGCGAGCCGCTGGCTGCTGGCGAGCTGCTGGATGGCCTGCATCGCGGCCTGCGGGTTGGTGTCGCCCTGCTCCTCCATCTCCTTGATCTTCTTCTCGAAGGCTCCCACCTCCTTCTCCATCGCCTCGTTCGCGTCGCGCTCGGCCTTGTCGAACTCGGCGATGAACGACGACCGCTGCTTCTCCGCATCCTCGCGGGCGCTGGCCACGGCGTCCTCGATCCGCTCCAGCGTGCGGTGCTTCGGCTTCCGCTTGCGGATCTCCACGAACCGCTCGTCGCCCGACAGCCAATCGAGCGCGTTGAGCGCGAAGGTAACGTTGTCGAAATCGAAGTTGAAGGTGTCGTCGCGGCGGTTGCGGAGGCCGAAGAAGACCCCGGACAGCAGATCGATGTCCGACACCACCACGGCCCGGATCGCCTTGGCCGCCGGTTCGCCCTCCTGGGCTGGAGGCAGCTTCCGCTCCAGAGCCACAGCGAGGGTCATCGTCTCGTCGCCCGGCTTCTCGAAGGCCCGCAGCATCCGCGAGTCGCCCCCCTGCAGCGCCTGCTCGACCCTCGCGACCTCGATCGTGCCCGACCGCCTGCCGGTGCGGGCCAGCGGCGTGAGCGTGAGTTCCGCGCCCCCCGTCTTCTCGAGCCCTCCCGGAAACGGAAATAGCACCTCCTGCAGGCCCGCCGTGATCGGCTGATCGACGCCGAACCCGGCGCCCTTGTCGCTCCCATCGGCCCCCAGCGCCGCGTCGATGAACACGAACTCGTCCTCGAGCACGAGCTTCGGATGCGGGTTGTAGCTCTGCCACACCACGAATGGCGCCGTGCCCATCGCACCCATCGCAGGGCGGTCCGCACCGGCCGAGAGTTTCACCCCCAGCGCCTCCCAGAGCAGGCCGATATCGCCCTTCGGCTGGCCCTGCGGGCCGCCGAACATCGCCATCGGGCCCATGGGGCCCCGCCGCGGCTGGGCCGTGCCGGGCACGCCCTGCATCATCACCGGCAGCGGGTCCTCGAAGATCGCCACCGGCTGCCCCGCCTTCACGGCCGCCACGAAGTTGGCCATCTGCTCGGGGCCGAGCGACGACGGCTGCACCGCCAGGAGCACGTCGAAGGTCTCCGTGATCGGGGCCGTGGCATCGACCTGCACCACGTCGTACTGCTTCTCGAGTTCCTCAACCAGCGGCTGCCGCGGCCGCTGCTGGCCGCTCGACATGTCGAAGCCGCCGTAGAGATCGGCGTCGGTCGTGAGCACGCCGAGCCGCTTCCGCTTCTGCTGGGCCGCCGTGCAGATCGACCGCACGAGCTCGTACTCCACGGGCGTGCCCCGGTCGAAAAACGGCACGACCACCTTCTCCAGGCCGCTGGTGAACGCGCAGCCGAGGAAGATCTCCTGGTCGTTGCGATAGGTGCCCCGCACCCGCGACACCACCCGCTGTGGCTCGATCCCATACTGCTGGAGGGCCAGCGCCGCCTCCTCGGTCTTGGGCTCGGTGGGAATCACCTCCACGTTCACCCTGCCGCGGCCGAGCCGCTGCACCTGCTTGAGAGTGTTCAGGAGATTGAGACGGGTCTGGGTGTAGTCCTCCGGCACGGTCGGGCTCACGTAGGCCTTGATGTCGATGGGCCGGCCGGGCTCGAGTGTGCGGAGGAGCTTCCGCGTGTCCGGAGAGAGCGAACTGATCTGCTCCTGCGAGAGATCGGCCCGCACGTCCGCCGACCGGAACACGAGCACGGCACCGATCGCCGCCGCGGCCAGACCCGCGGTGCGGGCGAGATAATGCAGACCCATTGGCCCCGCGTCGCGGCGGCCCGTCCAGTGGCGTCGGCCGATGAGCACCATCGCCAGGTAGAGGCACACCGCCACGATGCCGAGAAAGTAGGCCACCGACGACAGGCTGACCACGCCCCGGCCGAAGTCGGAGAAGTTCTCGGCGAGGCTCCACGCCTTCACGCGGCCGGCGAGGCCGGGCCCCATCACCGCCCCCGCCTGCTCGGCCGCCGCCAGCGGCGCGTTGAACAGCAGGCCGAGAATGAACCCGACGGTGAGATTGCTCGTCAGGAAGCTGGCCACCATCCCGATTGCCAGCATCGCGAGCCCCACGAACCAGTAGCCGAGATAGTTGGCGAGAAACAGCCCGGCATCCGGCGTGCCCCAGCTCAGCAGGATGATCAGGTTGCAGATGCAGGAGAAGATCAGGGCGACCGTGAAGATGCCGACCGCCGCCAGGTACTTTCCGAACACGACCTCCCAGTCGCTCGCCGGGATCGTGAGCAGCAACTCGTCGGTGCCCTGTCGCCGCTCGTCGGCCCACACGCTCATGGTGATCGCGGGCACGAACACCAGAAGGATCCAGGGCAGGTAGCGGTTGAGCTGGTCGAGATTGGCGAGGTTGGAGTTGAAGAACTCGGGCGGCCAGAAGGCGGCGAGCGACCCGAGCAGCACGAACACGCAGATGAAGACGTAGCCGGTCGGGTTCGAGAAATAGGCGACGAAATTCCGCTTGAAGACGGCGTCGAGCACGTGCCACTTCATGTCGTCGGTTCCTCGTGCAGGTCGGGGATCGGGGATGGAAACATGGGGAGAGTTCGAGACCGTGCCCGCCGCAGGGGGCCGTCGGGCTGCGCGGGGCCCGGTCAGGCCGACCGCGTCAGTTCGTGAAACCGCTCGTCGAGCGACCGGCCGTCGCGCCGCAGTTCGGCGGGCGGGCCGTCGAACCGCACCCGCCCCTCCGCGATGAGGATCACGCGGTCGGCGAGCGCCTCAACCTCCTGGAGGATGTGCGTCGAGAGGAGGATCGTCTTGCTCTCCCCGAGCCGGCGGATGGTCTCGCGAACCTCGCGAATCTGGTTGGGGTCGAGGCCGCTGGTGGGCTCGTCGAGAATCAGCACGTCGGGCTCATGGAGCAGAACCTGGGCCATGCCGACCCGCTGCCGATACCCCTTCGAGAGCTTGCCGATGGCCTTGCCGATCACGCTGCCGAGCTCGCACTGCCTGACCACCGCCTCCACGCGGGCCTTCTTCCGCTCACCCGTGAGACCGCGGGCGTCGGCGAAGAACTCCAGCAGGCTGCGGGGCGTCATGTCGGGATACAGGGGCCCGTTTTCGGGCAGGTACCCGAGCCGCTCCGCGCCGGCGAGCCGGTCGGTCGACATGTCGTGGCCGGCGATCCGCGCCGTGCCCGACGTGGGCGCGAGGTAGCCGGTGAGGATCTTCATCGTGGTGCTCTTCCCGGCGCCGTTCGGGCCGAGGAAGGCGACGATCTCGCCGCGGGGCACGCGGAACGAGACGTCTGCGATGGCGATGAAGTCGCCGTAGTACTTGGTGAGGCCGTCGGCCTCGATCATGGCTTCGGCGGAAGAGACGGTGTCGCGGGTCATGGGCATCCGATGCGGGAAACCTGGTGGGACGGCCACATTGTTTCCGCGTGGCCGGACGGCGGCAAGTCGGGCTGTGTCGGGGTTTTCCCGATGGCCGTTTCTGCTGCGGCTCGGGGCTGCCCGTGCGCGGTCGCCGGACGTTTTCTCAGGAAGCCGCAATCGCGTGAGCGATGCGGGCAGGGGCACGCGAGGCTCGGGGCTGCCAGCGCCCCGTCGCCGGACGTTCGCGTGGGCTCAGGGTTGCCCATGCCCCGTCGCCGGACGTTCGAGGATGCCGTCGTGGCATCCTCTCACTCGGATGCCGCCGGCGTTTCGCCATCCTGGCTTCACTTGGCGGCATACGCCGG
>JBJTRH010000282.1:0-13518 GCA_046076065.1 Planctomycetaceae bacterium
CATATTGGCTCAGAAGTCCTCAACTACTTTCTAGTTCTAGTTTCTCGGAGCTTTCAAACAATCAATCGTATTAGTTCACCAATATCTAAGGCTCATTGGCTCAGAAATGCTCAACTGGCTCAAAGAGATTCTGCTGGTCCAAGGGTCAGATCCTAACTAGCTCACTATAGGTTTCACCCTTACAAGAACCTCAACAAGCTCATGGGGTTCTGATAGTTTTGAGAGTCTTAACTGAGAAGGATCTCGCGGCGGTGCCGGCGGCCACGCCGGTGGTGCTCGTGTCGCACATCCCGATCCTGTCGGTGAATCCGCTGGCCACGGCGACGCCCGGCGACCCGGGCAAGGACGGCAAGCCGTCGTTCGCCCTCTCGGGCGGGCTCGTGCACGTCGATCACCCGAAGTTTCAGGAGCTGTTCGCCAAGCACCGCAACGTGAAGGCCTGCCTCAGCGGCCATCTGCACATCGTGGAGCGGATCGAGTTCGGCGGCGTGAGCTACCTCTGCAACGGCGCCGTGTCGGCCGGCTGGTGGAAGGGCCAGCACCGCGGCACCGACTTTGGCTACGCGGTGGTCGACCTGCTCCGCGACGGCACGGTCGAGAGCCGCTACGTGCCCTACGGCTGGACAGCAAAGGCCTGACGAGCCTCCGCGGCCGGCGCGTCGATGAGGGGAGCCGTCAGGAGAGTCAGCTGGACCCCTCGCTTGACGGATGAAACACTCATCGAATACAGTCCCGCGCGAGAGTTTCGAGGCGTGGGCCGCGCATCGTCATGCCGGTCGTTGCTCCCGGACGCTGTGGCGGCATTCGTTTCACGCCGCGTCTCTGAGGGAGATTCGAAAATGGCGGCATCACGGCGCAACCGTGTCACGAGCAGGCGGTCTTCCCGGACGCATGGGCGTGGTCAGGCGGGGAGGTGTCTTCGGTCGCTGACGGGCCTCGAGGCGCTGGAGCCGCGGCGGCTCCTCGCGACCTTTTCGATCCCCGCCGATATCACGCGGATCGATTCGACTGTTTATGGCGGCAGCGAGCCGATCGTGAAGCAGGGTCCGGGCAGGCTCGTGCTGTCGGCCGCCAATCTTCACACCGGTGGCACCGTCGTCGAAGAAGGCACGCTGGTGGTGCGAGACCTCGGTGCCTTGGGCTCTGGAGGCGTGCAGGTGCGGGCCGGGGCGATGCTCGTGCTCGATGGGGGTATCGGCACCTTCGTGATCTCGTCGCTCGCGCTCGATCCGGGCGGCCGGATCGACGTGGGCGCGAGCAGGCTGCATACGGAGGCCGGGCTGACTCATCCCGACCTGCTGTCGGCGATCAACACGGCCAAAGGCGACGGGACGTGGAACGGCACGTCGGGCATCGGATCGAGCGTGGTGCAGAAGATGGGCACGGAGGGCACCAGCCGGACCCTGGGCTGGCTCGGCTGGGCGATCAATGAAGATTCGTCCTTCGTCGTCGGCTTCGCTGCCGCCGGCGATACCAATCTCGATGGCTTGGTGGATGTGGTGGACATGAACACCATCCTGAGTCAGATGAGCGGCGATGCCGACGTGCCGGTCACCTGGAACGCCGGCGACTTCAACCACGACGCCACGATCGATGTCATGGACTTGGCAGAGCTGTTCGGCGTCGGGCTGCTCGACGCGGGCAGCTACCTGCCGGCTCCGCCGCCGGCATCGCCCCGGAATCTGCAGGCTCTGCCGTTCTCGACGACGTCGATCACCCTCTCGTGGGCGACCGACGACGCGCCGGCGGGCTACGAGATCGAGCGCTCCGCCGACGGGATTACCGACTGGCAGCCGGTTGCTCCGGGAACGATCCAGATCACCGGAACGTCGGCCATGATCAGCGGCTTCGAGCCCGGGGAGCGGGCCTCCTTCCGGGTGCGCGCATTTGCGGAGAGCCCGTCGTGGTGGTGGGACGACCGCTACCGCTCGGCCGACACCGCCGCCGTGGCGGCGACGGCGATTCCGTCGGCGCCGGGGAGCGTCTCCGCGCGTGGCGTCACACCCACGCAGGCGGAAGTGAACTGGACGCCCGGACCGGGCCGCAGCACCGGCGCGGTGGTGGAGCGACGGGCGGCCGGTGACACGGCCTGGGTGACCGCGGGCACCGCTGCTGCGGGCCGGTCGTTTTTTCATGATGCGGGCGTCGAACCGGGCCAGACCTACTCCTACTGTGTGCAGTCCGTGAGCGACGCCGCGGCGTCGGCACCAACAATGTCCGCGGGGCCGGTGACGATGCCGACTTCGGAGCCGTCGTCCGACGCTGACCATGACGGCGACGGCGTGCCTGACGTCGTCGAGCTTGTCATCGGTTCAAACACCGACGCGACCGACACCGATGGCGACGGCGTCGGAGATGCCGCAGAGATGGATCGTGGCAGCGATCCCGCCGACCGTTCCGACGGCGGGGAGCCGCCGGTATCTGGGAGTGAGGTCAAGCGATGGGGAAGCTTATCGGAAGTCGCTGACATCCCAGCCTTACCCGGCTGGCCTCGCACGGACATCCAGGTTCTCCCCGCAGGAGTGAAGCTTCCCGCCAAGCTCCTGGTGACTTATTCAGCAAGTTCAGACGATGCGCTCTATTTCAATGGTCAATTGCTCCCGACGGGGCAGGTGCGCGTCGTGGTCGATGTCTCGCGTCGATGGTTCGAGGTATCGGCCATCAGTACGGATACTTCAATCGCTTCGCATGACTACAATTATGTGTCGTGTGATCTCCTAATCACCGACATCGATGTCGACAGCAACAACAACAATCACCTCGAACCCCCCGAGCGAAGTTCCGAGGAAGAGCAAATTGAGAAAAGCTCTCCAAAAAAGGTGATCTTCAACTCGGCGGACAACGATGACGACAAGATCCCGGACTACGCGGACTGGTGGATTGCCGGCAAGAGCTTTACGCCTGTGGTCGTTCAGATTCCCGAGGCGATCGCAGTTGAGGAGATGACGGTCACGTTCGACTATGCCGCGTCTGATCCGGATGAAGTGTCCGTCGTTCCGCCCTACGCTCTTCCTGAAAACGGCGGCCCGATCCGGCTCTGGGCCAAGAACGCTTCGGACGTGCGATCGCCCCGGAGTGTTCCCCAGCACCTTCTCCCATCCGGCGTCCATGGCCCAGGTGACTTCGTGAAACCCGGCGTGGAGTACGACGCGTCCGCTCTCGGCTTCAGCCAATCGGCAAGAACGATCGTGTTCTATGTCGAGGGCGTCCGGCTGTCGAAGGACCCGAACAAGAAGGTCGAGGTCAACCCAATCAAGATCGAAGTCAAGGCCAACGGCATGGTCCTCGGGGAAAATACGGCCACCGTATCGGTGATGTCGAACTTCCTGGTGATTGGGATCGATGGCACAGACCAGTCAAAGTGGCTCAAAGGACCGAACGCCAAGCGGCCGAACGGCCTCTGGAACTCCCGCGTGCGGAGCCTGCTGGACGACGTCGATCCGTATGCGATGACGATCTACGACATCGGGCCTGTGCAGGGCTGGCTAGGTGACTCTTCTACCGACGTCTTCCGTTCCGTACGCGACGAAGCCAGGAGCATGATCACCGCCGCGGGCGGCGACACGAAGATCGCGATTGTCGGCTGGAGCCGCGGCGCCATGATTGGCTTGGGGGTCGCTGACGCCCTCCTGACGCTGGCCGACGGCGACCTTCCGAGGACCGTGGTGTTCGTTGGCATGTATGACCCGGTGGACATGTCGCTAGGGATTGATAACGACTGGGCCCGTGTGCATCGCGACGTGAAAGCGGTCACGATCGTCGGCCCAAGCGCGGATCGGCAAACTGAGGACGCTTTCAATGTGGATTTCGACGTCATGGATGGGGGACTCGACAATCCTCACTTCGTGCGGATGGCACGCGGAGATCGTATTAGGACCGCTAACGGAGCGACGACCGCGGTGCAGAGGCTCTTCTACAACGCGTCGCATGGGGCGCTGGGCGGTACGCCGGGGTACAACAAGCGCCACCGGGACGGCGGGGAATTTCCGGAAAATTACGACTATGGTCTGGATCTTCAGAACAGCATTCTGGCCGACAAGGACGTACGCGCCGGCATGCGTGCTGCTGGCCTGACGTTCGTGCCGGATCGTGATCCCGCGTGGTATGGTTTTCCAGCCGAGAGGCCACCGAAGGAGCATCGGGCATGATGTCGCGTCTTGCCGAGCGGCTGCCCGGAGCAATTCCGACCTGTGGTCACGCAGTGCGCTCCCTTCTCACGCGTGTGGGTCTCATGGCAGTGCTGGTCATGACCGCTTCTGCGTACGCAGACAATGAGAAGCGTGATTACTTCGGCGACTACCGCGTCCCCGCCGGGTTCGTGTACTCCGAAGCTACGATCACCCCGGACAAGGCGCGTGAACTGGCGCGAGAGCATGTGGTGCTCACCCTCGTGAATGTCACCGACGTGTCGCCAGCAGTCGCTGAAGCTCTGGTCATTCCCTGGGGAGACACGGTTCTGACGTTGCCCGCGCTCGCCACCCTGGATGAAGAAGCGGCGAACATCCTCGCGCAGCGGCCCGGACGTTTGCGGCTCTGGGGTCTGAAGTCGGTCACGCCGGAGGTTGCCGCAGCGCTTGTCGCGCATGATGGCGACCGGCTGGAATTGAACGGCATCAAAGAGATTTCGCCCGCCGCCGCTCGGGCCCTCGCCAAGGGCAAGCGATCGTAGGGAATCTCGGTCGGGCTTGTCGATTTGCCCCGGGAAATCGCCGCCATTCTCGCGGAGTTTCCCTATCACTTGGATTTTCCGTATCTCGAGACGCTCTCGCTCGAATCGGCGAAGGCGATTGCAGAGCACGGTGAGGTCGTGCAGAGAGGCTCGGAGACCGTTGGCCCGACACTCGATCTTGGCAAGGCCCGCCTCACCCCCGCGATAGCTGAGGCTCTGCTCGCGCATGACGGTCCCTTGAGCCTCAACCGTCTCAAGACGCTTGAGCCCGGCGTTGGCGACGTCCTGGCAAAGCACAAGTTCGAAGTGCTCCTCATGCTCGAGGAGATTGACTCGGTGGCACTCGCCCGAAAGATTTTCTCCGAAAGCCACCGGTCATCGAGCGTCGCGCGACTGCGGACCATGTCGCCTGAGATCGCGACGGAGTACGCCCGGTTGAATCCAGGGGCGATCCTGACCCTCGAGACGCTGACGCCGGAGGCAGCAACCGCGCTTGGAACCAGTTCTCAGTGGATAGCGCTTCGTGGGGTAACTCACCTCACACCGGAACTCGCCAGGGCACTGACTGATCGTCGGCCGCCGGTTTATTTGTTTGGAATTAAAACCCTTGACGGGCCGGATGCCGTCGCGGTAGCGGAGGCGTTGGCGAGCACACCCGCTCCCGTGTACATGGAGTTTCTGGAACGCGTTTCCGCTCCGGCTTTGGCTGCCCTGCGAAAGAAGGCGACTATTACGCTACCACCCGACGAAGAGCTGACGATCGTTCCGTAACGACCGCATGGATGGGGGAATCGGGGACGGGTGCCGATTCGCTCATTCAGACAGTCAGTCTGCGATCGAAGGAGTGTCGATGCGCAAGCAGCCGCACGTCGCACGAAATCGGCTGCCGTCGCCGATATGCCCTGAAGCCCTTGGCATCAAGGCCGACGACACCCTCATTGCCGAGACGACGCCCGAAGGCCTGCTCCTACGGCCGGCCGTGACGTTACCCGTGGAGATCTACACCGACCGACGGATTCGTGAGTTTGACGAATCCGAGGAAGAGCTGGGCCTCGCCATGCGTGTGCCGCCTCCAGCGAGAGGATCGGCACGCCGGAAGCGGCGGGCATGACCCGAGGACGTCGAATCTTCCTCGACGCCAACACCCTGTTTTCGGCGGCGAAGAACGAAGGCCCGCTCCGGGCCCTGATCAGCCGATTGCTCGATGGCGGTCACGAATGCTGGGTGGACGGCTATGTGATTGACGAGGCGCGTCGGAACATCACCGCCAAGGCTGCTGCGCAGGTGCCGTCGCTGGACGCACTCCTGTCACGGATGCGGCTGGCCTCGCATTCTCCGGCGACAACCGGGGCAGCCATCAAGGGTCTGCCGGACAAGGATCGGCCCGTGCTCGCTGCCGCCGCGGCCCTCTCGTGCGAGATTCTCGTCACAGGCGATCGCATCCATTTTGGAAAACACTACGGGCAACTCTTGCACGGCGTCCGCATCCATTCGCCGCGGTCGCTCTACGAACTTCTCTTCGCGAATCGCTAAACGCGAGTGCGGGCGGTCCGGGCTGGTTCGCCCCTTCAGCCGATCACTTTCGATGTCCGTGGGCCGCCGTCAGGTCGTGGCGGCGGTCTCGAGGGAGGCCGTCAGCCGGCCGCTACGTGCCGTACGGCTGGACGGCGAAGACCTGACGAGGCTACGCCTTCAAACGGGCTCGAACTCAGCGAGGCGCTGCCCGTGCCCCAGAGCCGGCGTATGCCGCCAAGTGAAGCCGACCAAGCCACCTGCGGCGGCTCGGTGCCCGTGGCGAAACGCCGGCGGCATCCGAGTGAGAGGATGCCACGACGGCATCCTCGAACGTCCGGCGATGGGGCATGGGCAGCCCAGAGCCTCACCACGCGGCCCGCGGGCCCGCATCGCTCAAGCGATTGCGGCTTCCTGAAGCGCAGCCCCGAGCCCACCAGTCGTGTCGCGTTTGCTACGCTGTGCGTCCTTCTGGGCTCCGTCACCCACCCCGCCAGAGGACGCCCGCATGACATCCCCCCGCCCTGCCCCGGAACTCGTCCGCACGAAGGTCGTCGCCACGCTGGGCCCCGCCTCGCGGGCCGAGGATGCCATTCGCGGCCTCGTCGTCGCCGGCGTCGACGTGTTCCGGCTCAACATGGCCCACGGGTCGATCGACGAACACCGCGAGTCGTTGGAGCGGATCCGTCGCGTGTCGGACGAGCTCGCGCGGCCCGTGGGCGTGCTCGCCGATCTGGCCGGCCCGAAGATCCGCCTCGGCGAGCTGCCCGGCGGGGCCGTCGAGGTGACCGAGGGGCAGCGGCTGACCTTCGTCCGCGGCACCGAGGCCCGCGGACCCGGCGAGTTCACCGTCACCTACGAGCCGCTGATCGACGAGCTGGCCGCGGGCGACGCCGTGATGCTCGCCGACGGCACCATCAGCCTCGTCGTCGAGGAGCGCGCCGCGCAGCACGCCATCTGCCGCGTCGTGCAGGGGGGCACGGTCCGCAGCCGCCAGGGGGTGAACCTGCCAGGCGTGAAGCTCTCGGTGGCGGCGATGAGCGCCGCCGACTGGCAGCACGCCGAGTGGGCGGCCTCGATGGGCCTCGACTTCGTGAGCCTGTCGTTCGTCCGGAGCGCGGTCGAGGTGAAGCTGCTCAGGGAGCTGCTCCGCACCCGTGGGTCGCAGGCGCGGGTGGTGGCCAAGATCGAGAAGCGGGAGGCGATCGACAACCTCGAGTCGATCGTCGACGCGGCCGACGCGGTGATGGTGGCCCGCGGCGACCTCGGCGTGGAGATCGACGTGGCCAGCGTGCCGATGGTGCAGAAGCGGATCATCCGTGCCTGCCAGCGGTATCAGAAGCCCGTGATCGTGGCCACGCAGATGCTCGACAGCATGCAGCATGCCCGGCGGCCGACGCGGGCCGAGGCCACCGACGTGGCCAACGCGATCCTCGACGGCGCCGACGCCTGCATGCTCTCCGGCGAGACGGCCATCGGCGAGCATCCGCGGCTGGCCGTGGAGATGATGCGGCGAATCGCCCGCGAGACCGAGAAGCAGTATCTCGCCGACCGCTGGCACTACATGGAGGGGCGGTTCCTCGCAGAGAAGGGATCGGCCGGCGTGCCGGTGCAGGAGTTTTTGCCAACGCCCGAGTTTCTCGTGGAGGGGCTGCATCCCATCACGCAGGCCGTGGTGGATGGCGCCAGCCGGATCGCCGGCGAACTCGACGCCCGGCTGTTCGTCGTCGCCAGCCGCTCCGGCCTCACGGCCATCGCCCGCTCGAAGCGGCGGGGCGCGGTGCCCACCGTGGGCCTCTCCGACAACCCGGCCTCGCTTCGGCAGATGGCCCTCTACTGGGGCGTGACGCCGCTGGCGATGGAGGCGACCCACGACGTGGCCGTGCTCCTCGATCGGATCACCGCCTGGGGGCTCGCCGAGGGGCGGCTCCAGCGTGGCGACCGGATTTTGCTGGTGGCGGGTTCCGGTTTCGGGACGGGCGGCCACAATATGGCTTTGGTCCACGAGGTGTGAGATGAAGAAGAAGTGCGTGCTCGCCTACTCCGGCGGGCTGGATACGTCGGTGATCCTGGGCTGGCTCATCGAGCAGGGCTACGAGGTCGTGGCGGTGTACGTCGACCTCGGCCAGCCGTGCGAGGACCGCGAAGCGATCCTCAAGAAGGCGCGGGACTGCGGCGCCGTGAAGGCCGAGATCGTCGACGTCCGCGAGGAGCTCTGCCGCGACTTCGCGTTTCCCGTGCTGCAGTGGCAGGCCCGCTACGAGGGCACCTACCTCCTCGGCACGTCGATCGCCCGGCCGCTGATCGGCAAGATCTGCGTCGACATCTGCCACCGCGAGGGCGCCACCGTCTACGCGCACGGCGCCACCGGCAAGGGCAACGACCAGTGCCGCTTCCAGCTCGCAGCCGAGGCGATCGATCCGCGGATCACCGTGCTCGCGCCGTGGCGGATGGCGGAGTTTCGCAGCCTGTTTCCCGGCCGCAAGGAGCTGATCGAGTTCTGCGCGGCACGGAACATCCCCGTGAAGGCCTCGAAGGACAAGCCCTACAGCTCCGACGAGAACTGCCTCCACACCAGCTACGAGGCCGGAGACCTCGAGGAGCTCACGACCGACGGCTTCAACCTCGTCGATTTCGGGATGACGGTGTCGCCGCAGCAGGCGCCCGACTGGCCGGAGACGGTGCGGATCGACTTCGAGTCGGGCGTGCCCACGAAGGTCAACGGCAAGGCCCTGAAGCCGCACGACCTCGTGCTCGCGCTCAACGAGATCGGCGGCCGCAACGGCGTGGGCCGCACCGACATCGTGGAGAACCGGTTCGTGGGCATGAAGAGCCGCGGGGTCTACGAGGCTCCGGGCATGACGCTCCTCTACGAGGCGCACCGGCTCGTGGAGCAGATGACGCTCGACCGCGACCTCGTGCACCTCCGCGACCGGCTCTCCCCCGAGGTGGCCGAGATGGTGTATTACGGGTTCTGGTACTGCGCGAAGATGGACGCGCTCCTGGCGTTCATCCGCGAGGCGCAGAAGCCCGTGACCGGCACCGTGGAGCTCAACCTCTACAAGGGCAACGTGCTCGTGAAGAGCCGGACGAGCCCGCTGAGCCTCTACGACGAGGCGATCGCCTCGATGGAGGGGGGCGGCTCCTACGACCAGACCGACGCCGAGGGGTTCCTCAGGATCGTGGGCTTGCCGCTCCGCGTGCAGGGCCGCGTCAGGCCCCGGGCGTGATCGGCCGTCTCGTGCGGCTCGACGCGAGGCGGCCGGCGTCGTGGATCGCCGCGGTCGCCGGCTTCGTCGCGATGTCGTGGATTCTCGCGCGGCCGGCCCCGGCCTGGGTGGCGGCGGGGTGCGGCAGCCTGCTCGCCGTGGCGGCCGCGGGCTTTCTCGCGGATCTCGCGGCGGTTCCGGGCCTGATCCTGCGGAGGGCCGTGGCGCGGGCCGCGTGGCCCGCGCTCGGGATACTGGCGGCGGGCATCGGGGGCCGCCCGGCCGCCGTCATGCCGCCGATCGCCGCCGCCCTGCTCGGGGGACTGGCCACGCTCGCCATCGCACTGGCGGTCGCGGCGGGCGGGTGGCGGCGGCTCGCGACGCTCGACGTCGAGGAGAGCGCGGTCGGAGGCTGGATCGACGCGGTGGCGATGGGGTCGGTGCTCGTGGCGATGGCGGTGTGCTACTTCCTCGCGCCGCAGCTGGCCGGCTGGTATGCCGTGGTGGCGGGCGCGTGGTTCGTCGGCCTGGTGGTGCCGCGGTCGACCCGTGCCGGCGGCGAGATCGAGGCCCGGCGGATGCTCGTGGCGTCGGCCGTGGGATCGCCGCGTCTGCCGGGCACGCCCCGCCAGGCCGCGCGGATGCTCGCCACCGGGGCTGCGATCCTCGGCTGGCCGGCGATCGTGGCCGCCGCGCTCTGGAATGGGCCGACCTGGACGCCGTCCGGGCCCACCGCCGCGCTTGCGCTGCTGACAACGCTGGCCGGTGCCGCGGCGGCCTCGGTGCGGCTGACGCGCGTGCACGACGACGCGCCCCTCGCCCTCGCGGCCGGCACGCTCGCCGCGGCCTTCGCCCGGTTCGCCCAGGCTCCGTAGCCTGCCTCGCGCACCGCGGCGCGCGAGCCGGGCTGACGTTGTCGCCCGTGGCCGTTCCTGCGAGACTCCGCCAGGTTCCGCAGGTTCGCCCGTCGTCGCCGTTGCGGCGGGGGCGAGCGCATATGGAGTCGAGAAAGCATTCGTCGTCGCACGATAACTCCATCCGTGTCGATTGCGATGATCGTGCCAGCCCCCTCGAGGAGTCGTGCCGTGCGTGGATGTCTCATCGTTCGCCGGGGGGCCGTCGGCCTCCTCGCCGCGGTCCTGGCGGCGCACCTCGTGCCCGCGGCGTCGGCGGCCGGATTCCCGGCCAGCGAGACGGTCTTCCCGGCCACGACCCGCGCCTGGATCAGCATCGCCGACTTCCGCGGCTTGCAGCAGCACTTCCAGGCATCGCCCTACGGCCAGCTCGTCGCGGATCCCGCCATGAAGACGTTCGTCGATCATCTTCGCGAGCAGATCTCGAAGAACGGCAAGCAGCGGCTCGCCAAGCTCGGCCTGACGCTCGAAGACCTCGAGAAGATTCCCGGTGGCGAACTCGCCGCCGGTGCCGTCGAGGTCGAGGGAGGACGGCTCGCGACCGTGCTGCTCGTCGACACCACCGGCCACGAGGCCGACGCCTCGGCCCTCGTGGAGCGGATCACCAGCCGCCTCCTCGAGCAGAAGGCCGCGAAGATCACCGTCGCCGGCGCGCCGCCGCAGCTGACGGTGTATGAGCTTCCCCCCGATCCCAACGACATCCGCGCCGACGGGGCCACCCGGCCGCGCCGCGTTGCCTTCGCCGTGGCCCCGCAGGCCCTGATCGTGGGCGACGACGCGGTGCAGGTCGGTCAGGCCCTGACGGTGCTGGCGAAGGGCCGCCAGGACAGCCTCGCGACCGTGGAGTCGTACAAGGCGATCGTGGAGCAGTGCGCCGGCCAGGTGCCCGCCACCGCGGCTCCGATCCGCTGGTTCATCGACCCGCTCAAGTTCGCGGCCGCCTACCAGGCCACCAACCCGCCGCGCGAGAAGAAGAAGGGCCCCGACTACGTCGCGATCCTCGGCCGCCAGGGCTTCGATGCGGTCAAGGGAGCGGGCGGGCTGCTCGTGTTTCACGAGGGCGGCCACGCGCTGCGGCACCACTCGCTCGTCTACGCGCCGCCGCTTCCGGGCCGTGATCCCGAGTCGGCCGAGCGGTTCGATCTCGCCGCGCGGATGCTCCGGTTTCCAAACGCCCCCGGCATCGTGCCGCCGGCCTGGGTGCCGCGCGACGTGGGCGGCTGGGCCGCGATGCAGTGGGACGTGCAGACCGCCTTCGGGTCGGCCGAGTCGCTCGTCGACGACGTCGTCGGCGACAAGGGCGTGTTCGACGACGTGATCGCGTCGCTCAAGGAGGACCCCGACGGCCCGCAGGTGGACGTCGAGAAGGACCTGGTCGCCTGCCTCGGCAAGCGGGTGAGCGTGATCACCGACCACGTGGAGCCGATCGGCACCGACTGCGAACGGATCGTGATCGCGATGGAGGCGGTCGACGAGCAGCGGGTGGCTGCCACCATCGCCAAGGTGATGGACGCCGACAGCGACATGCGGAAGATCGACCTTGCGGGGCACGTCGCCTGGGAACTGGTCGATCACTCGATGGACATCCCGAAGCTCGAGGTGGAGACCCCGGGCGGCGCCGTGGCGCACGCCGACGAGGATCCCACCGACGAGGCGCACCGCCGCCGTCAGCGGCTCCGAGAGAAGGAGGAGCGGCTCCTGCCCCACTCGACCGTCACGGTGGCCAAGGGCCATCTGCTGATCGCCTCGCACCGCGACATCCTTGAGCGGGTGCTGACCGCCGAGGCTGGTTCGGCCGGCCTGGCCACCGCCGGCGACTTCACCGCCGTGCAGGGCGAACTCGGGAAATACGTCGCCCCGTCCACGGCAGCCCGCGGCTTCGGCCGCGAGGAGGAGGCGATCCGCCCGACGTACGAACTCCTCCGGCAGGGCGACATGCCGAAGTCGAAGAGCCTGTTCGGCCAGATGCTCAACGACATGCTCGGCGACGGCAAGCCGGGCTCGGTTCGCGATCAGAAGATCGACGGCAGTTCGCTCCCCGCGTTCGACGTGGTCCGGCGCTACTTCGGCACCACGGGGCTCGCGATGGAGACCCGCTCGCAGGGCTGGTACATCGTGGGCCTCGCGCTGCCCCGGTCGGCCGACCAGGAGGTGGCCCGTCGGCCCGAGGAGCCGGCAGCCAGCCGCTGAGCGGCGGTGTCAGTCCGCCCTGCCCCGCTGCGATTCGACCACAGCCCAGAACGGGTGCTGCCGGTCGCCGCGGAGCCGCAGGTCCTCCAGCAGCACCGCGGCGTCGGGGCTGGGGCGGCCATCGAAGGCCTCGCGGCCGTCGATCGTGACCCGCAGCGGCCGCGCGAAATCGACGGTCTCCGGTGTGAGCCAGACGCGAACGCGGTCGGCGCCGCAGCGGACGGTGATCGCGTTGGTCGGCTTGGCCGCGGCCTCGATCGTCAGCGGCCGCACGCCGCTGGCAGGGGGCCACTGTTCCGGCAGCACCACGGTCCGCGGCGGCGCCGCCTCGAACTCGACCCACCAGAACAGCCGGTCCCACGGCCGCATCGACACCGCCTCGATCTCGCGGGGGAAGGCGGTCCGCCGCTTCCGCGACATCCAGTCCACGATCCGCAGCACGTCGTCGGAAAAGTGCTCGTGGCCGCGGCCGCGGTACTCGACGTACGTCGCGTCGTACCCGTGGAAGAAGTAGCGGTCGAGCTCGGCGGCGTTGCGCTGCAGGCAGGCGCGGTCGAGTTCGCCGCCGACCACGTAGATCGGCAGGCCCCGGCCGTTCCGCCAGTAGTGGGTCACGTATCGATCGGCGGTCGGTGACACGAGCACCATGCCCGCCCAGAGGTCGGGATGCGCGAGGCCGACGTCCCAGGCGGCGTCGGCCCCGAGCGAGTGGCCCGAGAGGAACACGCGGTCGGTGTCGATCGGAAACCGCCGCAGCGCCTCGCGGAGCGACGCCAGCACCGCGGCGTGCTCCCGGGGCGAGAACGCGTAGGACCGCTGCCCCTCCGCCAGCCACGCCGGGGACACCACGACCACCCCGTGCCGCGTGGCCTGGCCGAGCCGCATGCCGTCGGGGCCGGCCACACCGGCCCACCACTCGATCTGGTTGAGCGGCGTCGACCACGCCGAGTGCAGCGTGACCAGGGCGGGATAGCGGCGGAGCGGGTCGTACTCGGGCGGGAGCTGCACCAGGCACGGCATCGAC
>JBJTRH010000283.1:0-8781 GCA_046076065.1 Planctomycetaceae bacterium
AGAGCGGCTCCGCCTTGGATACGTTGGTCCACTCGGTGAAGCCCGTGCCCCACCACGCGTCGTTCTCCGCGATCGGATGGAACTGCGGCAGGTAGAAGGCGATGAGCCGCGCGAGACGCCGGGTCATGGGGAGGCCTCCGCCGTGATGCGGGACAGCACCCACGAGAGCTGACGCGTGTCGGCGTTGCCACCCTGGGGTCGAAACGATGCCGACGCCTCGATCGCGAGCCGCAGCCGGTCGCCGCGGCGGCAGTCGGCCGGCACGCGCAGCGCGAAAGGCCGGGTGGTCGTGACCACGTGCTCCACGGCCGCGCCGCCGGCGCGGGCGGCGAGGTGCAGGCCGCCGGGAAAGGCGTGCGGCGAGTGGCCGTGCACCACCACCTCCGGCGCGTCGGCCTCGGCCACGAGCGGCACCACGACCCGCCGCTCCGCCCAGCCATCGTGCCACAGCCCGACGATCGGCCCCGCCTGGCGGAGCGGTCCCGAGGTGGCGACGCGGACGCCATGGAACGGCGTCTCCCGTCGCTCGGGGAGCGTGGCCGGGTCGAGCCGCTCGTAGAAGCCGCGGTCGAACACCCATCGGTAGCGGGCGTTCACCGCCTCGGCGGCGGCACGGGTGTAGTAGTCGCGCCAGGGGCCGTGATGCGACTCGTTCTCCGCGGCGAGCGTGGCCGTGGCAGGCAGCTCGATGCCGGCGTCGCGGAGCGCCCGCGGGAGGTCGTCGTGGAGCGACTCCTGCAGAAGGATCCGCATGGTCGGCGGGATCCGGCCGTCGATCTCGAAGTAGGCATCGATCGGCCGCTCGCTGCCGGCGTGGTCGGTGCTCTGCGTCGCAAACGCGGTGAAGTCGCCGGCGAGCGCGAGATCCTGATTGGGGCCGGCGTCCCAGGCGTGGCCCTTCTGGAGGTAGGCGAATCGCGACACCTCGAGGGCGTAGGGGTTGCGAAGCACGCCGACCAGGAGCGGCAGGCGTGCGGCGTCGATCCCCTGGGCGGCCGCGATCGCGAACGATTCCGCGAGCGTCTCATGGCGGATGCCGGTCAGCTGGATCACGCCTTCGTCGAGCGTGTCGTCGCGATCGGGATGCGTGTACCACAGCGGGCGGGGCAGGGCGGCGAGCAGATACCTGGTGACCGCCATGCCGCCCGTCTTCGGCACGTGCACGAAGAGCACCCGCCGGCCGAGGATCACGGGGCCGCTCCCGCCCGCACCGCGCGGAGCGTGGCTTCGAGGAAGCCACGGCCGTCGCGGCGGTCGGGCTCGAGGTGGGCGCCCTCGGCCCATTCGTTCCAGGCGTTGATGAACACGATCCGTTCCTCCGCGGGCCGATCCATCGCCCTGCCGATCGCGAGCGTGAGCCAACGCTCGTAGCTCGCGGGCGTGTTGCCGTGCAGCACCCAGGCATCCTCCCCCTTGCGGGCCGTGTTGTCCCATCCCGGGCAGACGGTGTCGAACCGCAGGTAGGGCACGGGATCGGCTGCCGCGAGCACCGGCCATGCCGCATCGTAGTCGAACACGCGGGTTTTCGACGGGCCGAGAGGGAGGCGGGGCACCCCCTCGAGCAGGCTGAACTGCGGCTGGAAGAGCACCTTGGCGTCGAAGCCCACGCGGATGGCGTCCCAGCCGGCATCCCAGCCGGTCTCCACGGCCACCAGGTAGAGCCCCGGAAGCCCGGCCCGCTCCACCTCCCGCCGCCAGCAGTCGATCGTCCGCGCCGGCTCGGGCAGCTGGTCACCGCGATACACCATGAACACCGGCCGGCCGTGAATCCGGATCGCCCGCGGATCGGCGAGCGGCCCGAGCAGCCAGCGGATGTGGGCGAGATCGTCCTCGGCGGAGTAGTGCTGCGGCTGAAGGATCTCGGAGTCGGAGCCGTCCCAGCGTCGCGACCACGGCTCGTTGGCCCAGCAGAGGCAGAACGGGAAGTCGGGCTCGCCGGTGGCGAGCATGTCGGCCACGGGGCGTTCCAGAAGCCGTTTGCCCTGGAACCAGTAGTGGTAGTGGCAGAAGCCGTGGATGCCGTGACGCCGCGCCAGGTCAGCCTGCGCGATGCGGCTCTCCGTGAGCCGCAGGTCGTAGAAGCCGAGGTCGGCCGGGAGCTGCGGCTGGTGCTGGCCTGGGAACAGCGGCTCCGCCTTGCCGACGTTCCGCCACTCGGTGAAGCCCTTGCCCCACCAGAGATCGTTTTCGGGGATCGGATGGAACTGCGGCAGGTGAAAGGCGATCAGCCGCAGGCCCGACGCATCGGCGACGGCGGAGGCGGCGTCGGCCACGCCACCCACGTTCGGCCGCCGCGATGACTCCGCGTGGGCCGTCAGTCGCTTGCGGCGGGCCGACTCACCCGCCTCGAGCCTGCCCCAACGAGCGTCGTAGTCGGCGACCGGAAACTCGGGCAGCATGTTGGGCTTCGGGTCGGTGGCCAGCACGTCGTCGATCGACGCCGCGAACGCCGTGCGGGCGGCCTCACGGCTCCGCGACGCGGCGACGTGATCGAGGCCGGCCGTCGCGAGCCGCTCGCAGAAAGGTTCGTCGCTGAGCAGCCGCTCGAGGCCCTCGGCGATCGCCGAGGGGCGGTCGGCCACGAGCACGTGCGTGCCGTCGACGAGGTCGAGTCCCTCGATGCCGACGGTGGTCGAGACCGTCGGCGTGCCATGCATCAGGGCCTGCACCAGTTTTCGCTTCGTGCCGGCCCCGTGCAGCAGCGGCACGACGGAGCACCGCACGCGGTCGAAGTAGGGGGCGATGTCCGGCACCCAGCCGACGAGCCTGATCGCCGGATCGCCCGCGGCGAGGTCGCGGACCTCGTCGGTCACGCCGTTGCCCACCACGTACACCGGATGCCGGTCGAGCAGGCGACGGTCGAGCAGGGGCAGCACCTCGCCGCAGAAGAAGCGGAAGGCCTCCACGTTGGGCGCGTGCTGGAAGCTGCCCAGCAGGAGGATGCCTGACCGCTCCCGCATCGGCACCGGGCTCGGGGCGGCGTCTTCGCAGTCGGGGACCGTGCCCGCCGATACCGAGGCGCCGAGGAAGTCGCGGAGCAGATCGCGCTCCTTGTCGGACACCGTGAGCACCCCGTCGGCCGCCGCGTAGGCATTGAGCTCCGCCGTCATCTCGGCGGCGAAGTCGGCGTCGAGCAGCGTGCCGGCGGCGGCCGCCGCCCGACTCCCCACGATGCGGCGTGCATCGCGGAGGAAATGCAGGTCCACCGAGTCGACGAGCACCCGCGTACGGGGCGAGCGGCGGCGAAGGGTCGGCAGGTAGAACCGCGCCACCGGCCAGAAGGCGAGGACCGCGAGGTCGAAGGAGGCCTGCGAGACGAGGTTCTCGAAGAGCGGATTGCGGACCCGCGTGCCGTCGCGGCGGGCCCGGGGCGCGTCGTCGTGCACGGCCACGCCGAGGGCGTTGAGGTGGCGGATCGAATCGTCGGCGCCGGCGAGACCGTGCAGGGCCACGACGTCGACGCTCCAGCCGGCCTCGACGAGAAACCGGATCAGGTCGCCGTGGCGGCGGCCGCCGGAGTCGCGGTCGGGCTGCGGCACGTGATACGAGGCGACGAGGGCGCGGCGGTTCATCGGTCCCCCGGGGCAACGCCCCGATGCACGAGTGCCGGCCAGCTGTCGCGGTCGATCACGGCGGGCCGCGACGGCTGCTGCATCAGGGCGGCCGCATGCCGCGCCTGGAACCGCCGGCGATTGATCTCCTGGAACCGCTTCATGCCCGCGGCGTGGTCGGTGCCGGCCGTGGCCCCCTCGACGTGCACCACGAGCGTTGCCGGCTGCACGAGCACCTCGCGGCCGATTTCGCGGAGCCGGAAGCAGTAGTCAGTGTCTTCGTAGTAGCCGGGGGCGTAGGCGGGATCGAAGCCGCCGAGCGCCAGGAACAGGTCGCGAGGCGTGGCCAGGAGCGCGGCGGAGACGTAGTCGACCGGCCGGACATGATTGAACGGGGGCCACGCGGGATCGGGATGTTCGCGGCCGAAGTGGCAGGCCGATGCATCGTCGAAGATGATCCCGCCCGCCTCCTGGAGGCGACCATCGGGAAACAGGAGCTTGCCGCCCACCGCGGCCGCCGCGGGGAACGAGGCGAAGGTGCGGATCAACGGGGGCAGCCACGCCGGCAGCGGCACGGTGTCGTTGTTGAGAAACACGAGATAGTCGCCGGTGGCCGCGGCCGCCCCGCGGTTGCAGGTGCCCACGAACCCGAGGTTGTGGTCGTTGCGGAGCACCACCAGCCGCCGATCGCCCTCGGCGATCGCGGCGAGTTGGTCGGGTGTTTCGTCGGGCGACGCGTCGTCGACCACGATCACCTCCACCGGCCAGCCCGCTGGCAGCGAGGGGAGGAGTGCCCGGAGACAGGCTTGCGTCACCGGCCAGCCGCCGTGCACGGGGATCACGATCGACACCGACGGGGGTTCCGCCACGACGGGCCGGTCGATCCATTCCACCATGGGATCGCCGGTTAGGTCGACGACGGCCACGCGGGCAACGCGCCGCGCTTCCTCGAGCTGTGCGGCCGACGGCCGATCGACCGCGACGACGTCGATGCTGCGATCGATGTGGGGCAGCGACGACGACCCGTCGGGCGGCGCGAAGATGGTCGCCTCCGGGAAGGCCTCAGCGGCGCGGTCGAGGTTCCAGGCAAGCACCCGTGGCGGCCGGCCGAGGGCCTCCGCGAGCCGCTCCGCGGCCGCTGCCGGCTGGTCGGGCCGCGGGGCGAGATCGTAGACGGTGCCTGCTCCGGGCCGCGACTCGACGAGCCGCGTCGTGCGGCCGAGGTGCCGATGAAAGCCGGGGTAGCTCGACAGCCACCAGGAGTGCGTGTCGGGCACCACGAGGTGCGTGGCGCCGGCGGCCCGCACGGTCTCGAGGTTGGCGATCGCCGCGATGTCGCCGGCCGGGTGATAGCCGAGGTAGCCGCCGCGCTGGTCGCGGGGGACGTGCCAGGCGGTGCACCGCCGCTGCCGGAGGACTTCGTCGTCGCCCTTGCTCACGATCGCCACGATGCCGTCCGGCGGGACGTGGTCCTTCACGAGCTCCCGCACGCCCCGCACGGTCTGGCGATAGGCCCGCTTCTCCGGCGTCAGGTGATCCTGTTCGACGTCGTGCCGCAGGTCGTCGAGCAGGTCGTGGAGCGCTTCGTCGCGGGCGGCGAGCGCGTCGCGGAGCCGGGCGACATCGGCCTGGAGTGCCGCGACCGTGCGCTCGACCTGCGACGCCGCGCCAGTCGGCCCCTGGTCGCGGCCGACTCCGGCCGCCTCGCGGAGCACGCCGGGATCGGCACGGAATCCGGCACGTGGCTCGTCGACATGGCCTGCTTCGCAGCACAGGGCTCGATATGCGGCGATCAACGACGCATCGAGGTTGCAGGCTACGAGATCGTCGGCCGTGAAGCGGGGCGATCGACCGTCACGCCATGCTCGGCGGCATCCGCCGAGGTCGGCGGGGGCCGGGAGCGAGAGCCGCGTGGCGAGATGCATGGCCGCGGCGACGACGTCGTGCCGCAGGGTGTCGTAGTGGATCACGATCCGCCGGTCGGGCCGCGTGGCGCCGAGGATCGCATGGGCATGGCTCGACCAGGCGGCGAGGCCCGCCTCGATCGGCACGCCGTGCCGGTCGCGGAGCGAGGCCGCCACCTCGAGCGGGTTTCGAAGGCAGACCACCACGCGGGCCGTCGGGTGGGCGGCGAGCCACACCGGCACCGCGAGGCTGCCGCCCGCGTCGACCCACCCCCACGGTTCCGCGGCGGCGTCTCCGCAGCCGCTCGGTCCGCCGCACGGTTCCACGAACCGGACGCCGCACAGGCGGAGGCAGTCGGCGATGACCGCGGTGCCGGCGGCCGGCATTCCCGCGATGATGAGTGGCATCGACGAAATGGCCCGGCGCGACGCGCCGGCGTTGAAAAGGTGCCTGCCCTAGGATCAACCTTAAGGCACCGTGGGGTGCTGTCAAACATGGCCGGTGGTGCCGGTCGTGAGCGTTGGAGCGTTTTTGTCGTGCGTCCGCTGTCGATCGCGATCGCCGGGATGGTGGCGGGCCAACCCGGTCAGGGGGGGGCCGCGTGGGCCGTGCTCCAGTACGTGCTCGGCCTGCGGGCGCTCGGCCACGAGGTGACGCTCATCGAGCCCGTGCCGAGGCTCACTGCCGGGAGCGAGACATTTCTGGCGGCCGTCGTGGACGACTTCGCCCTGCACGGTGCCGCCGCGCTCGTTATCGCGGGCGACGGCACCACGCGTGGTCTCGCAAGAAGCGAACTCGTCGCGCGGCTGCGGCGGGCCGACGTGCTGTTCAACATCTCGGGCATGCTCCGCGATCCGGAACTTCTCGAGGCGGTGCCGAGGCGGGTGTTTCTCGACCTCGATCCCGCGTTCAACCAGATCTGGCACCTGCAGGGGGCCGACATGGGCTTCGATCGGCACACGCACTTCGTGACGATTGCAATGAACATCGGCCATGCCGACTGCACGGTGCCGACGTGCGGACGAGACTGGATCACCACGCTGCAGCCGATCTGCCTCGACGACTGGCCCGTGGCGGAAGGCGAACCGGTTCACGACGGGCTCACGACCGTGGGCCACTGGCGAAGCTATGGCTCCGTCACGCACGACGGCGTGTTTCACGGGCAGAAGGCCCACGCATGGCGGAAGCTCATCGACCTTCCGCGACGGGTGTCGAGGCCCTGCTTGCCGGCCCTGGCGATCCATCCCGACGAGGTCCGCGACCTTGCGGCCCTCCGCGAGCACGGCTGGCAACTCCTCGAGCCGGCGGTCCTCTGCAGCACGCCCGCGTCCTACCAGAGGTTCGTCCAGGGCTCGTGGGCGGAGCTCGGCATCGCCAAGAGCGGGTATGTGGTGTCGCGAAGCGGCTGGTTCAGCGACCGCAGCCTCTGCTATCTCGCCTCGGGGCGGCCGGTCATCGCCCAGGAAACGGGTTTCTCAGCCCGCGTTCCCGCGGGCGAGGGGCTGCTCGCCTTCTCGACGGTCGATGACGCGGCGGCTGCGGTCGAGGCGGTGGCGGCGGACTATCCCCGCCAGCGTCGCGCCGCGCGGGCGATCGCCGAGGAGTGGTTCGACGCCCGTCGCGCGCTGCCGGCACTGCTCGACCGCGTGATGGGATGACATCTGCAAAGAACGGCGCAGATGATCACCCACAGCGCCGCCGACGACGGAGGGCCAGCATCGCGACCGCCGCCAGGCCGAGTGTGAGCACGCCCGGCTCGGGCACCGCCGCCACGCCCCCCATGCCGGGGGCGGCGTTGTAGGTGCCGAGGTCGTACAGGCCGGTGGCGAAGAAGTCGGCCGCGTCGAGGATATCGACGATTCCGTCGTAGCTGAAGTCGCCCTCGATCCACGTGGCCGGGAGGCCCGTGTCGAACTTGCCGAGCGCCAGGAAGTTGGAGGCGTCGAGGATGTCGATCGACCAGTCGATGTTGGTGTCGCCCGGGGCGGCGAAGGCCGTCGTCAGCGAGCCGTCGCCGTTGTCGATCCAGCCCACCGCCCGGGGCACGCTCACGGCCACCTCGGCGGCGGCCACGCTCGAGGTGATGCCGCTCGTGCCGGTCCACGAGCCGTCGCCCCGCCCTTCGAGGATCTCGGCCACGAGCTGTTCGGCCGTCATGCCGCCCGCGATCGTGAGAGCCCCGCTCGTGAGGTCGAGGAGTCCGTTCCCGCTGGCGAGGTCGAGGCTCGCCACGCCGGTGGAGAGATACGGCGCCACCTGCCCGGTGCCGCCAGCCACGACGACGAACCGACTGGATGACAGCGCCGAGCCGTTGGCGAGCTGCAGCACGCCTCCCTGCACGGTCGTGGAGCCGGTGAGCGTGTTGGCCTGGTCGAGCACGAGCGTGCCCGCACCGGTCTTGAGCACCGGAACCGAGCCGGACAGCGTGGGATAGCCTGCTTGGCCTTGCGTCTGCGTGCCGCTCGGCACGTTGATCGTGATCACGCTCGGGGTGCCCGCCGTGAACACCAGGTTCAGGTCGTTGCCGCTCTGCGCGATCGAGAAGGTGCCTCCCGAAACGGCGTTGGCGAAGCCGCCGGTGCCGTTGGTGGCCCCCGTGACGATCGAGAACTTGTCGCTCGCGAAGCCGGTGATGCCGCCAGCGGCCGACGCGATCCGCCAGGTGTAACCCTGCGACGAGTTGAAGTTGGCCGCGGAGCCGCTCACGTCGGGCGCGATGCCCGAGAGCGTCCAGAGGTTGACCTTGAACGGATCGGCGCTCGTGGAGGCGATCGCCAGCGTGCCGGTGACGCTCACGAGGTCCCAGGCGGCGCCCGCCGCACCGGTGCCGGAGAGCATCTGCCAGTTGTAGTTGCCGCCGGAGTTCCAGGTGAGACCGCCGGAGACGCCCAGCGTGCCGAGGCCCGCACCGGGAGCGAGCGTGCTCCCGGCGGCGATCGTGGCCGCGCCCACCACGCTGCCACCGCCGGTGAGCGTCTGCGATCCGGCGAGCACGAGGCCCGCGGCGAGCGCCGTGGTGTCGAGGGCCACCCCGGAGCCGACGCTGATCGAGGGCGATCCGGCGAGCGACGCCGTCGCCGCGAGGGCCAGCGTGCCGGCCGAGATGGTGGTGGGCCCGGTGAAGGAGTTCGATCCGGCCAGCACGAGCGTGCCGCCGCCAGCCTTCACCAGCGCCCCGGCACCCGAGATCGGCGAGGCCGCGTTCACCGTGATCGTGCGGCCGGCATCGGCGAGGAACGTGCCCGTGCCCGACGACAGCGTCAGCGGCAGCGTGTCGATGGTGAGATCACTCCCGGCGAGATTGCCGACCGTGCCGCCCGTCCAG
>JBJTRH010000284.1:0-2966 GCA_046076065.1 Planctomycetaceae bacterium
CCTCGCGAGAATACCCGCGGCTCCCGGGGCATGACAGCGGGCCCGCCTGCCGCACGCTGCGCGGGCTCTGCGACCGCCGTCGGGATCGCCCTTGCTTCCCGGGGCGCGGCTGGCACAATGCGGCAGCCTCGTGGGCCGCACCGCGGCCGCGGCGTTCACCCCATTCGTTCGTTCGTTCCTCCCCCCGGGAATCCTCGCATGTCAACGATCATCGACGTCCACGCCCGCCAGATCCTCGACAGCCGCGGCAATCCCACGATCGAGGTCGACGTGGCGCTGGCCGACGGGGCGAGCGGCCGGGCGGCGGTGCCGTCGGGGGCGAGCACCGGCGCCCACGAGGCCTGGGAGAAGCGCGATGGCGACAAGGGTGTGTACCTCGGCAAGGGCGTGCTCGAGGCCGTGGAGAACGTGAACACGCGGATCGCCGAGGAGCTCGAGGGCTGCGACGCCCTCGACCAGACGACCGTCGACGAGTTGATGCTCGAGCTCGACGGCACGCCCAACAAGAAGGAACTCGGTGCCAACGCGATCCTCGGCGTGTCGCTCGCCGTGGCCCATGCCGCCGCCGAGCACTGCGGCCTGCCGCTCTACCGCTACCTGGGCGGTGCCACCGCCCGCCTCCTGCCGGCCCCGATGATGAACATCATCAACGGCGGGGCCCACGCCGACAATCCGCTCGACGTGCAGGAGTTCATGGTGATGCCGCTGGGCTTCGACACGTTTGACGAGGCCCTCCGGGCGGGCGTCGAGACGTTCCACGCCCTCAAGAAGGTGCTCAAGGACAAGAAGCTCTCGACGGCGGTGGGCGACGAGGGGGGCTTCGCCCCGCACATCGGCACCTGCGCCGAGGCGCTGGAGGTGATCCTGGCCGCGATCACCAACGCCGGCTACAAGCCCGGCGAGCAGATCGCGATCGCCCTCGACTGTGCCGCCACCGAGATGTACGACGCCAAGAGCGGCACCTACACGATCGAGGGCAAGAAGCTCGACTCGGCCGGCATGGTCAACTTCCTGGCCGACCTGGCGGGCAAGTATCCGATCATGTCGATCGAGGACGGCTGCTCCGAGGACGACTGGAAGGGCTGGAAGCTGATCAGCGAGAAGCTCGGCGAGAAGGTGCAGCTCGTGGGCGACGACCTGTTCGTGACCAACTCGGTGCGGCTCTCCCGCGGCATCGCCGAGGGCGTGGCCAACAGCATCCTCGTGAAGGTCAATCAGATCGGCACGCTCACCGAGACGATCGCGGCGGTGCAGATGGCCCATCGGGCCGGCTACACCTCGATCTCCAGCCACCGCAGCGGCGAGACGGAAGACGCCACGATCGCCGACCTCGCCGTGGGCCTCTCGACGGGCCAGATCAAGACGGGCTCCGCCTCGCGGAGCGACCGGATCGCGAAGTACAACCAGCTGCTGCGGATCCAGGAATCGCTCGGCGACGGCGCGCTCTACGCCGGCCGCGAGGTCCGCGCCCGCTGGCCGGGCCTCTGCTGAGAGCCGCATGCCAGATGCGGGCCCGCATCGCTCACGCGATTGCGGCTTTCTGGAGGCGTAACGGCGTGAGCCGTACGGCTGCACCACGCGAGGCCCCGAGTCTAGCGGCACGTCGGCCCGCATCGCTTACGCGATTGCGGCTTTCTGGAGAACGAACTCAGCGAGAGATCGGCTGTACCCCGCGTGCCGGCGGCACCCGACTGACAGGATGCCACGATGGCAGCCTCGAACATGCAGCGACGCGGCACGGGCAGGGCCGAGCCGCGGCCGTTCACGCGGGCAATGCTGCCTGACGTGGGAACGTGGTTCGCATCACCTCGAGAAACTCCTCGCGGGTGACCACCCGCGACACCTTGCCGCGGAAGTCGCGGGCGCCCGGCAGCCCCTGGGCGTAGGAGCAGGCGAACTTCCGCATCAGCAGCGTGCCCCGCTCCACGCCGAAGCGGCGGCAGACGAGATCGTAGTGGTGGAGCACGAGCTCCCGCTGCTCGTCGAGCGTCGGGTCGCGGGGCGGTTCCTCGCCGCGGAGCAGGGCGGCTGCCTGGGCGAAGATCCAGGGCTTCGAGAGCGCCTCGCGGGCGATCATCACGCCGTCGCAGCCGCTCTCGCGAAGCCGCCGCACGGCCGTCGCGGCCGAATCGATGTCGCCGTTGCCCACCACCGGCATCCGCGACACGCTCCGCTTCACCGCGGCGATCGCGTCCCAGTCGGCCTCGCCCGTGAAGAACTGCGATGCCACGCGGCCGTGGACGGTGAGGCAGGAGGCGCCGGCCTCCTCGATCCGCTGGGCCACCTCGATGCCGGTGCGGCACGAATCGGAGCAGCCGAGGCGGATCTTCGCCGTCACCGGCACGCCGCCGCAGGCCTCGACCACGCGGCGAACGATCGTGCCCACGCGGTCGGGATCGCGGAGGAGCCACGAGCCGCTGTGCGCCTTCTCCGTCACCTGCCGCACGGGGCAGCCGAAGTTGAGGTCGACCACGCTCACCCGGAAGTCCCGCGCCAGCCGCCGGCCCACCTGGGCGAGGTTGTCGGGGTCGTTGTCCCACATCTGCACGGCCAGTGGCCGCGGCTCGTCCCGCACGCCCCAGAGCCGGTCGGGATTGTCGCCGCGGTGGCTCTCGAGCCACAGCGCGCTGCGGGCCGCGATCATCTCCGTGGCGAGGAGCCCCGCACCGCCGAACTCCCGCACCACCTGCCGATAGGCGTAGTTCGTGTAGCCGGCCATCGGCGCCTGGAGGATCGGCGGATCGACCACCACGGGGCCGATCGAAAGCGGGGCGGGCTGCGGCGCGGGGATCATCTCCCCATGGTACCACTCGTGGCGGCCGCGGCCGGCGGCACCGCGGACTGCGGCTGCCGCCACTGGATCGGCGTGCCGATGAGCATCGACACGAACGTGTCGTCGGCCACCGCGGCGTCGGCCACGGCCATCGCGTATTCGGCGATGTCGAGGTTGTAGGCCTTGGTGGCCG
>JBJTRH010000285.1:0-4294 GCA_046076065.1 Planctomycetaceae bacterium
GCCTCGGGCTCGCAGGCGGTCACGCGGCTCACCGATCCGCCGCTTTCGCTCGACCGGGAAGCAGCGATCGAGCGGCTCACGGGGGTGATCGTCGGCCCCGACGGGGAGCAGACGTGCGTGATCTTCGGCTTCACCCGCGACGGCCTCGTGGATCGCCGCCGGGCCGTGGCCTGGATCCGCGACCTGCTCCAGAAGACCGCCACGCCCAATGCCGCCGACCTGCACCTCGCCGGGCCGGTGATCGACAACGTGGCCGTGGACGAGGCGAGCGCCAGGAGCATGCAGGTGTTCGGCGGCCCCGCGGCCCTCGTGATCTTCCTGCTCACCTGGCGGTCGCTGAAGTCGCTCCGCTACTCGGTGCTCGTGTTTCTCCTGTCGCTGGCCTGCGTGGGCCTGTGCTTCACGTCGCTGGTGGCCTGGGGCGACCGGATGAACCCGGTGCTGATCGTGATGCCGTTGCTGGTGCTCACGCTCGGCGTGTCGGGCGGGATCCATCTCGTCAACTACCTCGTGGAGGCGCGGCAGAGCGGCCCCGCGGACGGCGCCGCCCTGCGGGCGATCGCCACGGGCTGGCTGCCCTGCACGCTGTCGGCGGGCACGACGGCGCTGGGCCTGGTGTCGCTGGTGGTCAGCGAGCTCGAGCCGATCCGCGTGTTCGGGTTCCACGCGGCGGCTGGCGTGTTGACGACGCTCGCGGTGCTGTTTCTGGTCGTGCCCGGCTTCTTCTCGCGATGGCCGATCCGGCGGCGGCTGCTGCAGGAGCCGGCGGCCGACGGGCCCTCGGTCCGGTTTGCCGCGTTCACGGTCCGCCGGTCGGCATGGATCGTGGGCCTGTCGATGCTGGCGATGGCGGCCGCGATCGTGGGCTTGCCTCGGATCCGCGCGTCGGTGGGGATCGACACGCTGTTCACGCCCGAGACCCGCGTGATCCGCGACTATCGGTGGCTGGAGGAGCACATCGGGCCGCTCGTGCCTGTGGAGGTGGTGCTGCGGTTCACGCAGCACTCCGGCATCCGGCCGGCGGAGCGACTCGACCTCGCGCGGGAGGTTGGGGCGGCCCTCGGCGAGTTGCCTGGGGTGAGCGGCGTGGTGTCGGCGGCGCTTTTTCTTCCGGAGGACGACGAGGCGACCGGCATGCGGGCGGCGGCCCGCAAGGCGGTGATGGCCCGGAAGCTCGAGACCACTCTCTCCAGCCTGTCCGACATGCGGATCATCCGCGAGTTCGACGGCGACCAGCTCTGGCGGGTGACGGCCCGCACGTCGGCCCTGGCGGGCATCGACTACGGCGACTTTCTGGGCGTGGTTCGCGATCGCATCGAACCAGTGGTGGCGGCGCACGGCGGCGCGGCGAAGGGCGTCTCCGCCGAGTTCACGGGGGTGATGCCGCTGATCAACGCCATCCAGAAGACCCTGCTCCACGACCTGTTCACGAGCTTCCTCTCGGCGTGCGGTGTGATCTCGCTGGTCATGATGGTCGTGGAGGGAGGCGTGGTGCCTGGGCTGGTGGCCATGATCCCCAACGTGTTCCCGATGATTCTCCTGTTCGGCCTCCTCGGCTGGACGGCCGCCGCCCTCGACATCGGCAGCGTGATGACGGCCTCGATCGCCCTGGGCATGGCGGTGGACGGCACGTTTCACTTCCTGACCTTCTTCCGTCGGGGGCTCGCCGCGGAGGCGGGTGGCGCGCCGTCGGCCGCGGCTCGGGCGACCGCGGTGCATGCCGCGTTTCGTCACTCGGCTGCGGCGCTCTGCGCCAGCTCGTTCGTGTGCGGCGTGGGCATCCTGGCGTTCGCACCGAGTGAGTTTGCACCCACGCGCCGATTCGCGTGGATGCTCTCGCTGCTGGTCTTCGCGGCACTCGTCGGCGATCTCGTGGTGCTGCCGGCGCTGCTGGCGAGCCCGCTGGGTCGCTGGTTCAGGCCGAGCCGGAACGGCTCGCCGGTGTAGCGTGCGGCCGCGTCCGCGGGGCATACTGTCGCTTCCCTCGGAGCTTCGACTCATGAGTCGTCTGCGCGTTCGTCGTGGTTTCGCCGTCTGCCTGATCGGATGCATGGGCCTGCCGGCGGCTCATGCTGCGCCGACGGCCCAGCCTGCGTGCACCGATCCCACCAAGGCCGACGCCGACTTCCCGTTTCAGGGCGAGTATGTCGGCGAGATCCCGATCGACGGCCAGCCGATGCGGGTGGGCCTGCAGGTGATCGCCCGCGGGAACGCCGCCTTCGACGTGGTGGCGTTTCCGGGCGGCCTGCCCGGCGACGGCTGGCAGGCTCCGATGAAGGAGATGGCGCAGGGCACACGAGTTGGCGAGGGGGCCGACGCCGTGGTGAAGGTGGATGGAGTCGATTCGTCGGGCACGCGGCGGCGGGGTGTGATCCGGCAGGGCAAGGCCGACGTTCTTGCTGACGACGGCGCCGTCGTCGCCACGCTCGCCAAGGTCGAGCGGACGAGCCCCACGCTCGGTGCGGCCCCGCCGGAGGGCGCGATCGTGCTCGTGGACGGGGCCGGCCCGGTGGACGAACGGCAGACGCTCGTGACGCCGCGGCTCACCGACGACGGCCTCGTGATGGAGGGCATGACCACGCGGCAGTCGTTTGGCGACGCCCGCTGGCACATCGAGTTTCGCCTGCCGTACATGCCCGAGGCGTCGGGGCAGGCCCGCGGCAACAGCGGCGCCTACGTGATGGGCGTGTACGAGGTGCAGATGCTCGACAGCTTCGGCCTGGAGGGCCGCGACAACGAATGCGGCGGCGTCTATTCCGTGAAGCCCCCCGCCGTGAACATGTGCCTGCCGCCGCTGGCCTGGCAGACCTACGACATCGACGTCACCGCCCCGCGGTTCGAGGGCGGCCGCAAGGTGACGAATGCCCGCATGACCGTGCGGCACAACGGGGTGGTGATCCACGACGACATCGAGATCGCGAAGGTCACGCCGGGTGGCGTCCGCGGCGAGGAGGGGCCCACGGGGCCACTCTTTCTCCAGGATCACGGCAACCCGGTCCGCTACCGCAGCATCTGGGTGCTGCCTGGCACGTCGCAGGCCCTGTCTCCGGACGCGGCTCGTTGAACGGACCGGTTCCTCCGGGCATTCGAGTCAAGCCTCGGGGTTCTCCGAATCTGAGAGCGGGTGCGGAAGGCGAGCGATGGTACGGCGCCCGATTCGTCCCTGCCGGCGCCCGATTCGTCCCTTTTTCGGTTTTTGGTCTTCAAGACCGCGAAGTCGCTGGTAGCCTCGCCGGAGACAAGGGCGGCGGTGCTCTTCCGTGTCTGGGCAGCACCGGTGCCTTCGCCTCAAGCCCAGTCCGCAGAGACTTCCGATGATCCATCGTCTTGCCGCATTCGCATTCGCAGTCACCGCGCTCGTCATGCCGGCTCCGGTCGGCAGGGCGGACGTGATCTTCGACAACCTGAGCCAGCCCTCCGGTGGCGGCGACTATGTGAAGCCCGGGAGTGGCGTCCAAGGCCCGCTCTACGACTCGTTCTCGACGGGAACCGGGGCCGGCTTTCTGCTGACGGATGTCCAGCTGCTGCTGTTCAATGCGGGGATCAACGCAGGTTCGACGTCGATCGGCATCTACGACACTCGCACCCTGAGTGGTGGAGCGGTCGTGCCGGGTGACCTCGTCGCGACGATCGGGACGGTCAGCGACTCGAGCCTCAGCGGGACGGCGAGCGTCTGGAACGTGTCCGTCGCCTCCCCCGTGTCGTTGGCTGCCGGCACGCGGTACTGGGCGGGGCTCTCGACCAGCGACAACGCGAACGCGCAGTGGTCGTTTACCTCGACCAACGCCGGCACAGGCGTCGCAGGCGAGTACTTGTCGAACAACCTGGGGACGTTTCCCACGTCTGAGATCACCGGGCCATATCAGATGGCGGTGTCCGTCACCGCCGTCCCGGAGCCCGTCGGCTGTGCCATGCTCCTCGCCAGTCTCGCCTGCGGCGGACTCTCGATGCGGCCGCGGCGGAAGCGTTGACGCGAATGCCGGCCGCGATCGCCGGGCGCCACCCTACGCCTCGGCCCTCGCCTTGATCGCCTTCACCTCGGCGGCCTCGGGCAGCGCCTTGTAGTAGGCGTCGAGCGGATAGCAGCCGCTGCGGAGGCCGTGTCGCGGGGCCGTCGTGCAGTCGGAGAAGGTGCGGCAGATCGAGCCGCGGACGAGCGGCGTGCCCGAGAGCGCGTCGGCCGGGAGCGCCGGATACGAGAGCACCATCCGCCCGAGGCCCACGGAGTCGATCCAGCCGCGGGCCACTGCCGCCTGCGCTGCGTGGACAAGGTAGTCCTGGAGGTAGGTGTAGC
>JBJTRH010000286.1:0-8094 GCA_046076065.1 Planctomycetaceae bacterium
CTCGGCCACATGCTCGGCGAGGACGGGCAGAAGATGAGCAAGAGCAAGCGGAACTACCGCGAGCCCGCCGAGATCTTCGACAAGTACGGCGCCGACGCCCTCCGCTGGTTCTTCCTCGCCGGCCAGGCCCCGTGGACGAGCATCCGCTACAGCGAGCGGGCCATCAAGGAGAGCATCCCCGAGTTCCTGCTGCGGCTCTGGAACGTGTATTCGTTCTTCGTGATCTATGCCCGCATCGACGGCTTCGATCCCGGCGCGATGCTCGACGAGCCCGGCATGCTCGACCACGCCGATCTCGCCCGCGGCCGCGGCTGCCGGGCGGTGGCCGACCGCGGCGAGCTCGACCGCTGGATGCTCTCGGAGCTCAACGCCACGGCGGCCGAGATGACCGGGCGGATGGATGCCTATGACCACTTTGGAGCCGCGCAGCGGGTCTCGTCGCTCGTGGATGCCGTGAGCAACTGGTTCGTCCGCCGCAGCCGCGACCGCTTCTGGGCGACGGGCCGTGCCGACGGCGGCGCGGAGACCAACCAGGAGAAGCTCGACGCCTACTGGACGCTCTACGAGACACTGCTCACGATCGCCAGGCTCGCCGCCCCCTTCACGCCCTTCACGACTGAGGCCATCTGGCGGAATCTGGCCGGCGCGGCGTTTGGCGGCAGGGCCCCCGAGAGCGTGCACCTGGCCGATTATCCGACCGGCGACGCAACGCTCGTGGACCACGACCTCGTCCGGCGGATGGCGGTGGTTCGCGACGTGGCTTCGCTCGGCCGGGCGGCCCGCGCGGCCGAGAAGCTCCGCGTCCGCCAGCCGCTCCAGAAGGTCGAAGTCATCCTCGCCGACGCCCGCCCCGACGACGCGGCATGGCTCAAGGCCCATGCCGATCTCGTCTGCGACGAGCTCAACGTGAAGCAGTTTGAGGTCTGCGGCGAGCCCGACCGCTACATCACCCGGGCGATCCTCCCCGACCTGAAAAAGCTCGGGCCGCGGCTCGGCAAGGACCTGCCCAAGGCCCGCGACGCGCTCGCCAAGGCCGACGCCTCGGCCCTGCTCGCCGCTCTGGCAGCCCATGGCCGCGCGACGGTGCCGCTTGCGGGCGGCGGCGTGGCGATGGTCGAGGATGGCGATGTCATCGTGCGGACCACTGCCAAGCCGGGCTGGGCGGCCGCGGAGAGCCCCCGCGCAGTCGTCGTGATCGCGAAAGACCTCACGCCGGAACTCGTGGCCGAGGGGCTCGTCCGCGAGGTCGTGCACGTGATCCAGACCGAGCGCAAGGAACTGGACCTCGACTTCACCGACCGCATCGACCTCGTGTTCGCGACCGAGTCGGCCGAGCTTCGCAACGCCCTGGAGCGGCACCGCGACTACGTGGCCGGTGAGACCCTCGCGGCCTCGATCCACTTCGGCACGCCCCCGGCCGCCGCCGAGCCGCACGACATCGACGGCCATCCGCTGGCGATCGCCGTCGCGAAGGCCGCCTCGGGCGGCTAACCATGACACCACCACCCACGGCCCTGCGGCCGCTCCGCCTCGCCGTGCTGATCTCGGGCTCGGGCCGCACGCTGGACAATCTGATCGAGCGGATCGCGGCCGGACGCCTGGCCGCCACGATCGACGTCGTGGTCTCCAGCCGGGACGACGTCCGTGGCGTGCGGATCGCCGAGGCGGCGGGCCTGCCGGTGCGCGTGGTCTCGCCCACGAATGTCTCCACCGCAGCCTTCAGCACGACCACCTTTGACATCTGTGCGGCGGCCGGCGTCGACCTCGTGGTCATGGCGGGTTTTCTGCAGCTCGTCGCCGTGCCGCCGTCGTTCGCCGGCCGCGTGATCAACATCCATCCCTCGCTGCTGCCAGCGTTTGGCGGCAAGGGGTTCCACGGGATGCACGTGCATCGCGCCGTGCTCGCCCGCGGCTGCACGGTGTCGGGCTGCACGGTGCACCTCGTGGACGACGAGTACGACCACGGCCGCATCCTGCTGCAGCACGCCGTCCCCGTGCTGCCCGACGACACGCCGGATTCACTCGCCGCCCGCGTGTTTGCCGCGGAGTGCGACGTGCTGCCCGAGGCGATCACCCACTGGGGCCGATCACGCCGCGATGACCCGACCGCTGCCGGTGAGGCGACGTCGCTTCCGCCAAGCAATCCCAGAGATGGCTAAGAAGGCCCCGCCCATGGCGGTCGGCTCGGGCACCGCGACCACGCCCTTGGCGAAGAGGATGCCGCCGTCGGCCGACTGCCCGGCGATGGCGTCGTTCTTGAACCGCATGGTCGCAAGGTCGACCCACGTGCCGCTCGTCGCGAGACTGTAGCCGAGGCCCGATCGGACCGACTCGCTGCCAGTGGCGGCCAGATTGATCACGTCGGGTCCGATCACGACCGGCACGGCCGCGGGGTCGGAGTAGGCAAGCTCCACAACGAGCTGGCCGTTGGCCGGCAGAAAAATCCCCGCCGACAGGGGCAGTTCGGCATAGCCCACCTGCAACGGTGCATTGGCGATGCTCGCGAGCAGGGTGCCGCCTAGCGCCCCCCCGGCCGACTGCGAGTAGAGGTTCACTGTCACGGTGGCTCCCGCCATCTGGCTGGCGACGCCGATCGCCGACAGGGTGCAGTCATGGTCGGCGACGAGCACGCTGGCGACGGTGCCGGAGGCGACGAGACCGGACGCCGGCACCGAACCGCTGGTGAGCGAGGCCATACCGGTCGGGAGCGTGTCAGCCGAGTAGGTCTGGAACGGAACAGAGAGCGGGCCGACCTCGTTCTGGAGCACGGGCAGCGCCGCCCGCATGGTGAACGACGCGACGCCCGAGCGGCCAATCGCGGCGTCGTCGTAGGAGCCCCAGAAGGTGCCGTCATTGGATCCCGTCACCTGGTTGCACCAGTAGCCGGTGCCCCAGCTGTTCTGCACCAGCCTCGCGCCCGTGCCGCTCACACCGCCGGCGGCCGAGGCCGGCACGAACTGCTGGTCGCTCCAGCCGATGATCGTCACCTCGTGGTCGGTGTTGCCGGTGCTCCCTGGTCGAACATCGTCACGGCCCGGGTGCCGAAGGCCGAGTCGGGTCCGATGAGCGATTCGGGGGCGCCGTTGGCCGTGGACAGAGCCCACGACCACACGACCGGCCCAGGGGGCGTGGCGGCAGCCGCCAGGATCCCCTGCTTCAACAGGCTGCTGTCCATGGCGGTCGCCGAGGCGAAGGTCCAGCAGTCTCCGAACTGGCCCTGATCCTGGATGGCGGGCACCCAGGCGACCGTGCTCGTGCCTGAGCCCACCGCCCGGAGGTCATAGGCGGCAGGCAGCGGCTGCGCGGCCGCATGCCCTGCACCCATCACCATCACCATCACGAGGATCGCGATCGCCGCACGCCATCGCCGCTTCGCAATAAGGTCCTTCCGTCACTCCCCGGCCGCGGGCGGCCGATCGAACAGAGCCATATCGGAAACGAACGGCTGGTTCGACACCGAGAGCTCGCCGCCGAACGGATAGCCGAACAGGCTCACGAGATAGAGGTTCAGGCCGATTACAAGCGCGACGAGCACAGTCACGACCATCTTCAGGCGACCGCTCCCAACAGCGAACAGACTCCCGAGAAACATCGTGACGCCGGCCCCCATGACGAGCGCTACCCATTCCACGGCCGGGATGCCGCTCTCGCACGTGCCTGCCCGCTCGCGGCGACGGTCCCAGAGTTCGCGGATCTGCTCGAGCAACGCCGGATAGACGATCTTCTCGGTCTCCGAGGCCGGCTCGAAGCCGTCGAGCGAGTTCGCGATCGCCAACGCCGTGGCGACGGCATCCCGGCTCATCCGGCCTTCGGCCATCAGCGGCCATTCCAGCTCGACGACCTGGTGGGCGTAGGTCCGGCAGTCCCCGCGAATCCGATTTCGGTACGGCTCCGGAAGCCGGTCCCCGAGCAGATAGATGTCGGCGAGGCAGTTCGACTCCATCTGCACGCAGTCCATCGCCCGCTCGAACCGCACCATCGCGTCGACCACGATCAGCCCGAGAAGCACCGCATACAAGGTGCCCACGATCGCGAGCAGGGCGCCGGTGAACTCATGCCCGTCTCGCAGCTCGTCGTTGCGAAACAGCCGCCGAGTTCCCGCGGCCAGGGCGATAGCCGCGAGGATCCCGCCGACGACGATCGCCAGGCCGCTCCAGCATCCCGCGTAGGTCATCGCCTTTTCCCGCCGTGGACGGCCGAGGGCTCCGCGCGGCCCTCCGCGGTTGCACGAAATATGACGAGGCGTTTGGGCCGCGACAAGATGCGAGCCGGGCCGACGACTTGCGGCCACGCCATCGTCGCGACGACAATCAGCGGCCGGGCACGGCGTCCGTCCGAGCCCCACCAACGGAGCACCCTGAATGACGCGTAGCCTGGGCAACGTGATCGCCGACTCGCTCCAGCTCTCGCTCGGCTATGCGGAGCGGCTGCTGAAAAACGTTCCGGCCGAGCGGGCAGCCCGGTTCGCCCGGCCGGGCGGCGTGGTGGTTGAGTCGAACCATCCAACCTTCATCTACGGCCATCTGAGTCTCTACGCTCCGAAGATCCTTCGCCTCATCGGGCACCCCGCCCCGCCGGTCCCCGACGGCTTCGAACTCGTGTTTTCCAAGGACGCGAAGTGCGTCGACGATGTCGACGGCGATCTCTACCCAACGCTCGACCAGGTCGTGGCGTTCTTCCTCGAGGCGCACCGGATGACCATGGGGGCACTCCGCAGCACGCCTGACACTGCGTTCGAGCAGCCGAATCCGGCCGAGGGACGGATGAAGGAGCTGTTTCCGACGATCGGTTCGGCCCAGGCCTTCTACTGCGGCGGCCACATGATGATGCACCTCGGGCAGATGAGCGCCTGGCGTCGCATGGCAGGGCTCGGGGCGGCGTGACCCCGGTTCCCCGAGGCTCCCGCGATCTCGCCGCGCGGGTGTATAAGGGTGCCTTCGGACCGCACACGCCACACCCCAGGGGTTCGCCATGGATCACGCCCACCATCATCACGGTCTCGCATCGCAGCTGAAGTCGCGGCTCATTTGGCTGGGCGTCGCCCTCGTGTTGCTCGGCATCCTCGCCATCGCCGTTCCGTGGGGCGCGGCCACGTTCGTCGACTTCATGGTGGCCGGCTCCCTGCTGGCCGCCGGCGTGACCCAGCTCGGCGCCGCCGCAAGCACCGCCTCGTGGCGGGGCTTCTGGCTGACCGTCCTGTGCGGAGGGCTCTCGCTTGTCGCCGGCACCGCCATGCTGGCGATTCCGGCCGAGGGCGTGCACGCGATGACCACCTTCCTCGGGCTCGTGCTCCTGTTCGAGGCGGCGGCGAAGCTCACGGCCGCTTTCTCCCTGCCACGCGACTTTCCCTGGGGCTGGGTGCTCGCCGACGGCCTGATCACGGCGTTGCTCGGCGGCATGCTGCTGATGAGCCCGACGCAGATGTCGGGCGTCTATCTGGGCACGCTCATCGGCATCAACCTGCTGGCCAGCGGCGTGGCGTTTCTCGGGTCGGGACTGTGGTTGAAGGAGCGGCTCGGCTGACCGAGGCAGGCCTGCCTAGGGGCCCGTCGGGGGCTGGACGCCGCTGCCCTTGGCCGACGACAGGTCGCGGAAGCTTCGCAGCATCATGCCGATGCCGGCAGCCACCATGCCGAGCATCAGCAGCAGATTGCTCGTCCGCATGTTCATCAGGAACTGGATGCGGCTGAGGATCTCGATCACGATGATGGCGAGCCCCACGTAGAAAAGCGCCCATCCCCACTTCAGTCGGGCGTCGTAGAAGAGCAGCACGAGCCCGACGAAGATCGGCGCGAAGACGATGCCCGTGCTCATCGCCGGCTGCCCGTCGCCGAACACGCCCCGGTTGAAGAGGCCCGACACCATGCCAATCGGGCTGGTCACGACGTGCACGTTGCTCAGAAAAAACCAGACGCCGGCCGCTGCGAGAACCAGCCCGACGAAAAAGAGCCACGTGCCTCCCGGAGTGCCGCCGGCCCCACGCACGAGGTCCCCGTGAAGATCCCTCACCCGCTCGAGATCCCTTTCGAACTCCTGCCGGGGCGATTCCGTCATCATCTACCTCCCACGTGCAGCGGTTCCAGCCACGTTCCACCAGCTGCCGCGAGCATATCAGGTCCGAAACGCCACACCCGGTCCGTGGCTTAGTCCGCCAGGCGATGAGCCACGGCGGACCAGAACGTGCTCGCCGCCTCCCAGGTGGACCGTGTTTCGGCGAAGACAACCGCGGCCCCCTCGTTCTCGGCGGCGGCGAGCGCCTCGCGAACGAGGCCCGCGGCCAGCCCGCCACGTCGAAACCGCGGATCGACGAGCACGAGCGGGATCGACCAGCGTGCTCCGGTCCCCTCGCCCCACCCGCGCAGGCAGATCGCCGCGACGGGATCGCCGGACTCCGTGGTCGCCATCCAAACCCGCTGCCGCGACCGGTCATGCCGCATCAAGACGCCCCGCGGCGACCGCGGCACGAAACCGCCGTGACCACGACAGCGTTCCAGCAAAGACGCCAATGCGGCCTCCAACGCAGCCCCGCTCACTTCGGCGATGGCCGCCGCCGGCGGGGACAGGGCTCGCCAGGGGGCGGTCGGAAGTCGGTGGCAGAGGACGGACATGGATGCCGATTGTGCCGGTTGCCAGGCCGGGCGTGGCCGTGCCTCGCGGATTTCATGGCGAAAACGCTCACTTTCCACCAGAATTCGACGTAGCATCGAGGCGGTAGAGATTCCCCAGCCGGGATTCTCGAGGGCTCGTCGTGGCGTTCTACGCATTATGACGGAAAACGGCCTTCGTCCTGCTCGGCTATGTGCATGGTGTGACCGCATCCGTTTACACGGGCATCACCCGGCGATACTATTCGTGCAGTGATGACCGGAACGACGCAGAACCACGAACGCCGCGGCCGACTCCTCGACCTGATTCGGGTTCGCGGATTCGCCGCCCTCGACGAACTCGTCCGGGAACTCGGGGTCTCCGAGTCGACCGTCCGTCGGGATCTCGACGCCCTCGAGGAGCAAGGCTCGGCGCGACGCACCCACGGCGGCGTGCTCTACGCCGGCGGGATGCCTCGCCTGGCCGAGTTCGACGAACGACAGCCGGCCAACTGGGCTGCCAAGCGGGCGATCGCGGCGAGGGCCGCCGAGGCGATCGGCGACGGCGAAACCGTGCTCCTCGACGGCGGCACGACAACCTACGAAGTGGCACGCCTGCTCGTGGGCCGACCCCTGCAGGTCGTCACCAACAGCCTTCCCGTCGCCAACCTCTTCGCGTCCGAGTCGCGGAGCGATCTCGTGCTGCTCGGTGGCTATGTGTCGCCGCGAACCGGGGTCTGCCTCGGCCCCTATGCCAACGAGCTCCTCGGCCGGCTGCACGTGACCACCACCGTGTTGTCTGCCGCCGGCGTTGCCGATGAGGGACTGTTCAACGCCCACCTGCTGCTGGCCGAGACGGAGCAGGCGATGCTCCGCGCCGCGGGCCGCGTGATCGTGGTCGCCGACAGCTCGAAGTTCGGCAAGAAGAGCCTGACGCTCGTGGCCCCGCTCTCCGAGATCGACCTCGTGGTCTCCGACGAAGCACTCGCCCCCGAGTGGCGAGCGAAGATCGCCGCGGCCTCAGCGCTCGACCTCGCCCACGTGCCCGCCGACGCAGACGCCGCCGTTGCGAGCCCAGCACCCCGACGCCGCAATCACGCCTGACAGGCATCCCATGTCCATCGCCTCATCCAGCATGCCGCACGCATCCCTCGACCACGCCGCCGTGGCCCGCATCGTCCGCGAGATCGTGCTCGCCTCCCGGGGCACGCCACCGTCGCAGGCTGCCGTCGCCCCGAAGGCGGAGCCGAAGCTCGTGGTGAGCATTTCTGCCCGCCACTGCCATCTCACCGACGAGCACGTCGTCAAGCTCTTTGGTCCCGGCGCCACGCTCACCCCCATGAAGCCGCTCTACCAGGACGGCTTCTACGCGGCCGAGCAGACCGTGATGCTCGTCGGCCCGAAGCGCAAGATGCTCCCCACCGTCCGCGTGCTCGGGCCCACCCGCAAGGCCTCGCAGGTGGAGCTCGCCTTCACCGACGGGATCTCGCTGGGCATCGACCTGCCGGTG
>JBJTRH010000287.1:0-3944 GCA_046076065.1 Planctomycetaceae bacterium
GGTGGGAGTCGCGGCCGCAGCAGATCGAGATGGCGAACCTCGTCGCCGAGGCGATCGCCACCCGACGGCACGCGATCGTCGAGGCGGGCACGGGGGTGGGCAAGAGCCTGGCGTATCTCGTGCCGGCAGTGCTCGCGGCCACGGCCGATCAGGAGCAGCCCGCCGCGACCGTGGAGCCGGAGTGGGAGGACGACGCCGCGCCGACCCCGGAAGCCCAGCGGCCGCGGCGGGTCGTGATCTCCACCCACACGATCGCCCTGCAGGAGCAGCTCGTCGACAAGGACATCCCGCTGGTGGCGGCGGTGATGCCGCGGGAGTTTTCCGCGGTGCTCGTGAAGGGCCGCAGCAACTACGTGAGCCTGCGGCGGCTCGAGCTCGCGGTCGAGCGGGCGGGGAGTCTCTTTCCCGAGGAGGGGGAACGGGCCGAGCTGCTGGAACTCGCGGCGTGGGCGCGGCGGACCGGCGACGGATCGCTCGCCGACCTGCCGGCCCGGCCGAGCGACGGCGTGTGGGACGAGATCGCCAGCGACTCCGGCAACTGCATGGGCCGCGCCTGCCCGCACAACGCCCGCTGCCACTACTACGCCGCCCGGAGACGGATGGCGCATGCGCAGGTGCTGATCGTCAACCACGCCCTCTACTTCGCCGACCTCGCCGTGCGGCGATCGGGGGCGAGCCTGCTGCCGCAGCACGACATCGTGATCTTCGACGAGGCCCACACCGTCGAGGCGGTGGCCAGCGAGCACCTCGGCGTCGGCGTGTCGAGCGGCGGGATCGAGCGGGTGCTCTCCAAGCTCCACAGCGAGCGGACGCACCGCGGCCTGCTCGCCCACTACCGCATGCACGACCTCGAGGTCGACGTGCGCCTCGCGCGGCGGGCGGCCGAGGAGTTTTTCAGCGACATCCGCGAGGTGGTGGACGACCGCGGCGACCCGCCCTGGCGGATCGCGACGCCGGGCCTCGTGCCGAACTCGGTGGGGGCGCACCTGCAGTCGCTCGCCCGGAAGCTCCGTGCGGCCGCCGACGGGATCGGCAACCCCGCGGAGCGGCACGACTTCACCTCGCTCGCTGACCGGCTCGACGCCCACGCCGGCGCGGTTGAGACCTGGCTCGGCCAGAAGGATCCCGGGAGCGTGTGGTGGGTGGAGGCCCAGCGGTCGCGCCGCGGCCGCGAGCGGATCACGCTGGCAAGCGCCCCCGTCGACGTGGGCGAGACGCTCCGCCGCGAGCTCTTCGGCCGCGTGGGCACCGTCGTGCTGGCGAGCGCCACGCTCGCTGTCCAGGCGGCGAAGGGCCGCCGCGACGACGACGAGTGGGGCGGCGCCGAGGATCGGACCGCGGCATCGGCCGCCGCCGACTTCGCCTTCCAGCGGCGGCGGCTCGGCCTGCCCGACACGGCGCTCACCCGGCGGCTCGGCAGCCCGTTCGACTATCCGCGGCAGGCGAAGCTCGTGCTCGTCGACCGCCTGCCCGATCCTGCGAGCCGCGACGCCTACGACGCCGCGGTCGTGCGGATGATCAGGCGCTACGTGGCCCGAACCGAGGGGCGGGCGATGGTGCTGTTCACGAGCCATGCCGCGCTCGCGAAGGCGTCGGCAGAGCTCGTCGGCTGGTGCGTGCGGCGAAACTACCGGCTCGTGAGCCAGGCCGACGGGCTGCCGCGGTCGCGGATGCTAGAGATGTTTCGCGAGGGGCCGGCGAGCGTGCTCCTGGGCACCGACGGTTTCTGGCAGGGGATCGACCTGCCTGGCGACTGCCTCGTGAATGTGATCATCACGAAGCTCCCGTTCGCGGTGCCCGACCGGCCGCTGGTGGCCGCGCGGATCGAGGCGATCAAGCAGGCGGGGGGCAACGCGTTCGCCGAGTACCAGCTCCCGGAGGCGGTGCTCAAGCTCAAGCAGGGCTTCGGCCGCCTGATCCGCACGCACACCGACCGCGGCACGGTCGTGATTCTCGATCCCCGGATGCTCACGAAGCCCTACGGCAAGGTGTTTCTCGAGAGCCTGCCGCCGGCCGCCGTCGAGATCGAGCCCTTCAACGACGCCGACGCGTGATGTGATTGACTGAGCCTCGGAGGGGCGGCTACTGTACCTCGTCAGGGGTATATCGCCCCCGCCAAAAGAAACGGTCCTTTCGCTGTCGTGCTCCCCGAAGATAGCGCGACGTGGGAGTTGTCCTAGGTGCTCATTGGAGATTGACGTGATCCGAAATCACTTGATGGCAGCGTCGATCCTGTTATCGCTCATTGTTGCTTCACCCTGTCCGGGCGCGGTCACCACCATCACCTCGTTATGGTCGGGTGGCACGGTGCTTCCTGGCAACACGGTTGTCGTCTCGGACGGTGCCACCATCGGCGGGAACGTCACGACTGATGGCGTGCTGAAATTCTCCCATAACGGTGCGATCACTGTTTCCCATGCGATCACTGGCTCCGGCACGATGATGATCACGAGCGGGGGCACCACGCGTCTGGCCGGTGAGAACTCACCGTCGACGGTGCTGCTCGACTTGACGACCTCGATTCAAGCAGGCGTTCTGCAGGCGGGGCCCGGCGGAGGACTGGATTTCAGTGTCGGTGAAAACGAACCCGGCATCCTTACCGTAGGCGGAGGCATGGTGCGGGACCGATCCTGTTTCATCGGCCAGTTTGGGAACAGGGGAATCGCAAGTGTCACGAGCGGCACGCTCGCTAATTCGGGCGACCTGTTCGTTGGCGGCGACTACGGAACCGGCGAACTCTCGGTTTCCGGTGGTCGCGTTACCAACAACTCAGGCTACTTGGGCTACAGCGGTGGAGTGGGCACGGCGACCGTCAGTGGCGGCGAATGGGCCACTGCTGACGCGCTGCGAATCGGCAACGGTGGTCGCGGCAGCCTGCTTCTCACGGGCGGCCGTGTTGCCAGCGTTCACGCCTCGCTGGGAACTGCTCCCGCTGGAAGTGGCCAGATTCTCGTTCAGGGCGGCACATGGTCCACAAGTGGCACCATCAGAATGGGCGGAGACGGCGATGCCGCGGTCGGCCTTTCGGGCGGGATGATTGAATCGAATGCCGTGAACGTGTTCTCCGGAAGTGCGACCATCGCAAGCGGCACCTGGAGTTCCGCGTCGTTCTCCATGGGATCGTCGTCTGGAACCACGAACCTGAACGTGACTGGGGGCCGACTCGTTGCTGGGACGATTTTCATCGGCCAGGAAGCAGGGGCTATCAGTTTGGCAACCATGGCCGACGGGGCGTGGGAATCGACTCAAGCCTTTTCGGTTGGAGAGAGGGGCGGCGGAACCGTCCGTGTTCTTGGGGGGTCGCTCTCAAGCCCGACAATGGCGCTTGGAAACGGCAGCGGCGTGGGCGAGTTGATTCAGTCGGGCGGCTCGCTCGGTGTTACATCGTGGTCTGCAGGGGCTTTCACGATCGGCGGATCTGGCACCGGATTTTTTCGGCTCTCAGGCGGTTATGCCGGGGTTAACTACTCAGCGCAACTGGGACGGGACCCTAGCGCATCAGGCTCGGCGATCATCACCGGCGGAACATGGCGCAGCCAGGGAGTCCGCATTGGTAACGCCGGAACAGGTCGCATTGAAGTCAATGGTGGTGAGCTGTCAGCACCGTCTGGCTGGATCGTTCTGGGCGAGCAATCGTCCGGACGTGGTGACCTCTCCGTATCGACGGGATCGCTGACTTTTGACTCGATGCAGGTCGGCGTCAATGGCGTAGGGGTCTTTCACATGACGGGCGGCACAGCAGCGACGTCCGTCGCCTATATCGGAAACGCTTCCGGCGGTAGTGGCACGGCATCAATCCAGGGCGGCGTGTGGAACGCGAACAGCCTCTACATCGGGCCATCTGGGCGAGGAATGGTGACGATTTCCGACGGATCAATCACCTCAGCTGTCACCACGCTTGGCGCGAACAGTGCCAGTCTCGGAGAGGCAAAGATTTCTGGCGG
>JBJTRH010000288.1:0-3173 GCA_046076065.1 Planctomycetaceae bacterium
ATATGGCCGGGCCGTCGGCTTCCGGCTGGCGGGAATCGGTGCAGCGGTGCCTCCGCGGGTCGTGACCAACGCCGACCTCGCCCGGCTCGGCTGCGATCCCGAGTGGATCGTGGCCCGGTCCGGCATCCGTGAGCGGCGGCACGTGGATGAGGGCGTGGCGACGAGCGACCTTGCGGCCGCAGCGGGCACGGCCGCGATCGCGGCGTCGGGGCGGCCGCGCGGCGACGTCGACCTCCTCGTGCTCGGCACGTTCACGCCCGACATGTGCATCCCGTCGACGGCCTGCCTGGTGCAGGAGAGACTCGGGCTCGATGCCCCTGCCATGGACGTGACGGCGGCCTGCGCCGGCTTCGCCTACGCGCTGATCACGGCCGCCCAGTTCGTCGCGGCGGGCACGTCGCGGCTGCCGCTCGTGATCGGCGCCGATGCCAACTCCCGACTCGTCGATCCCGAGGACATCAAGACCTGGCCACTGTTCGGCGACGGCGCGGGCGGCGTGCTGCTCGAGCCCTGCGAGCCCGACGCAACGGGGCGGGAGCATGGCCTGCTCGCCTTCGGCTTCGGGGCCGACGGCCGCGGGGCGGGCCTGCTCGCCTGCCCGATGAGCGGCTCCCGGCAGCCGCCCACGGTCGAGGGCCTCGCCCGCCGCGACCAGTTTATGAAGATGGACGGGCGGGCGGTCTTCAAGTGGGCGATCCGGCTGGCCGAGGAGAGCATCCGCCAGGTGATCGACCGGGCGGGCACACCGCTCGAGCACGTGGATCTGTTCGTGCTTCATCAGGCGAACGCCCGGATCGTCGAGGGCGTCCGCGATTCGCTCGGCCTTCCCGCCGACAAGGTGTTCATGAACCTCGACCGCTACGGGAACACGTCGAGCGGATCGATCCCGCTGGCGCTCGAGGAGGCCTGGCGGATCGGCCGGGTCGGGCCCGGGAGCACGGTGGTGATCTGCGGCTTCGGCGGTGGTCTGGCGTGGGGCACGGCGGTGTGGAGGCTCTGAGATGGCCGATTCGGAGGTGAAGTCGCTCCCCGCGCGGAAGGCCGTGCCGGTGGAACATACCTGGGACCTGTCGAGCCTCTGCCGCTCGGACGCGGAGTGGGAGGACGCGCTCGCGGCCTGGGAGGAGCGGATCCCGCAGTTCGCGCCCTATGCCGGCACCCTCGGCACGTCGGCCGAGCGGCTCGCCGAGTGTCTCGCGCACGATCTCGCGTTCGACCGCGAGGGGGACCGGCTCGGCACCTACGCCCAGCTTCGGGCCAGCGAAGACCTGGCCTCGCCCGACGCGCAGCGCATGGTGGGGCGATTTCAGCACGTCTCGACCCGGGCCGGCGAGGCGGCGAGCTTCATCCGCACGGAGATCATGGCGATCCCGCCCGCCACGCTCGCCGGCTGGATGAACCTGCCGGTCCTCGCCCCGTACCGGCTGCTGCTGGAGCGGATCGTCCGCACGCGGCCCCACACGCTCTCCGAGCGGGAGGAGAAGCTGCTCGCGATGCAGGGCACGTTCGCCGGCACCGCCGGAAAGGTGTTTCGCCAGCTCACCGACGCTGACCTCAAGTTTGGCGACGTGACGACGGGCAAGGGGGAGCGGATCGAGCTCTCCAACGCCACCTTCACGACGCTCTTGCACGACACGGCGCCGGACGTGCGCAGGACGGTGTTTCACCAGTTCTACGGGCAGTACGAGGCCCATGCGAACACGCTCGCGGCCACGCTCTCCGGATCCAACGAGCGCGACATCTACGCCGCCCGCGTCCGCAGCTTTCCGAGCGCTGTCGAGGCGGCGCTGTTCTCCGACAACGTCCCGCTCGCCGTGTACGACCGCCTGGTCGACGCCGTGCGGGCCAACCTGCCGGCCGTCCACCGCTACTACGACCTGCGGAAGCGGGTGCTCGGCCTCGACGAGATCCACCACTACGACTGCTACGTGCCGCTCGTACCGGAACTCGAGCAGCGGCACACCTGGGACGAGGCGGTGGCGGTGATCCTCGAGTCGCTCGCTCCGCTCGGCGGCGACTACTGCCAGCGGCTGGAGCGGGGCCTGCGGGGCCGATGGTGCGACCGGTATCCCAACGCGGGCAAGCGGTCGGGGGCCTTCAGTTCCGGGACCTACGATTCCGACCCCTACATCCTCATGAACTTCCAGGAGGACGTGATCGAGCACGTGTTCACGCTCACGCACGAGGCGGGGCATTCGATGCACACCCGCTCCTCGGCGGAGGCGCAGCCCTACCAGTATTCGGGGTACACGATCTTCGTGGCCGAGGTGGCGAGCACGTTCAACGAGCAGCTGCTGACGAGGCTCCTGCTCGAGCGGGCGACGTCGCCGAAGGAGCGGGCGGCGATCATCTCCCGGGAGATCGACTCGATCCGCAACACCATCATCCGGCAGACCATGTTCGCCGAGTTCGAGCGGAAGACACATGCCTCGGCCGAGGCGGGCGAGCCGCTCACCCTCGAGCGGCTCCGGGGCCTCTACCGCGAACTGCTTGACGCCTACTTCGGCCCGCGGTTCGCGATCGACCCGCAGCTGGAGCTGGAGTGCCTCCGCATCCCGCACTTCTACAATGCATTCTACGTCTACAAGTACGCCACCGGCCTGGCCGCCGCAATCACGCTGGCGAAGCGGGTGGCCGACAACGCCCCCGGCGCCCTCGATCGCTACCTCGGCTTTCTGAAGGGAGGCTCGTCGAAGTGGCCGCTCGACCTGCTCCGCGACGCGGGCGTCGACCTGGAGACCCCAACCCCGGTCGACACCGCCCTCGCCCGCTTCTCCGAACTCGTCGACGAGCTCGCCACGCTCCTCTGAGCGAGACGAGAAGCCCGCACGCTTGCTGAAAACCTGGGGTCCGGCGCAGCGAACTCCGCGTGGGTCTACCCATGCCCCAGTGAACGGCCTGAACTCAGCTCGGGGCTGCCCGTGCCCCGCGAGCCGGCGTATGCCGTCAAGCGAAGCCACGATGGCGAAGCGCCGGCGGCATCCGAGTGAGCGGATGCCACGACGGCATCCGCGAACGCCCGGCGACGGGGCACGGGCAGCCCCGAGCCGCACCGCGACCGGACGTCAGCCGCCCGCGCGGGCGAGCTCGACGAGCGGCCTCACCATGCACCCCGACGCCCCGCCGTCGGTCCACTGCCGGCTCTTCTCCGCAAACGCCGGGCCGGCGATGTC
>JBJTRH010000289.1:0-2747 GCA_046076065.1 Planctomycetaceae bacterium
TGTCGTTCTTCTGTCGCTTGACGAAGGGTTTGACGTAAGCGGGCGGAATGAGACGCACCTCGTGGCCCAGCTTGCCGATCGCACGGCCCCAGAAATGGGCGCCGCCGCAGGCTTCCATCGCCACGACACCACGACGGCATCCTCGAACGTCCGGCGACGGGGCACTGGCAGCCCCGAGCCACGCGTGGTGCCGCCCGCATCGCTCACGCGATTGCGGCTTCCGGGTGTCCGAGCCCTGCGACGATCAGCCCTCGCTGCCCGGCTCGTCGATCACCACCTCGTCGAGTTCCGTGCCGTCGACATCCTGGCGGAGCAGCATGTACGCCGCCGTCGCGATCGCCCAGAAGTAGCCCCAGCCGAACGACGCCAGGAGGTGCGCGAGTCCGCGGCTCCAGAAGCTCATCGCCCGCACACCCCAGCGGGTCGCCTCGGCCCCCGAGCCCGCCAGGCCATCGAGCACGGCCACGGTCCGTTCGTGGCCCATGCCGAAGCTGGTCGCCCAGAGGGCGAGCGTTTCCGTCGTCGAGGCGAACAGGCCGGCGACCAGCAAGGCGGGCACGGCCACCAGCGCCGCGACCGCGAGGTAGAAGGCATAGTGCAGCGGCCGCTGGTAGAGGTAGGAGAAGGCGGTGGAGATCGCCTGGAAGGCGTCGCCCCGCTCCACGCCGACGGCCGCCACCATCAGCGGCCAGCCGGCGACGAGCCCGACCGCGAGGATGGCGAGTACGAGGGCCCCGAGCAGCACGAGCGGCCAGACCGCGCCGGCGAACGCGAGCCCCCACTCCGTTCGCATGCCCAGCCCGAGCAGGGCGCCGGGGATGCTCAGCGCGAGGATTCCCACCAGCACGAACAGCACGGAGTTGAACGAGGGCACCCACTTCCGCGAGCCGAAGAGCGTGGCGCCGATCGGCCCCGGAGCATCCTCGCCGACGAGTTTGAGGGCCACGTGGCGGGTGATGCCGGTGCCGAAGATCGACCACACGAGCACGAACCATCCAAGCCGGGCCGCAGCGCCGAGGATCTCGCGGAGGGTGGCCGACGGTCGAAACGGCGTGCGCACGAGGACGATGAGCTCGCCGAGCGGCCGCGGCAGACGCTCCTCAAGGTCGTGCACGATGGACGCTCCGAGGAGGCCCGCGCCGCCGGCGACCGCCTCGCGTCCATCGGGCAGCACGAGCGAGCCGCCGCATGCAACCGTGCCGGCCGGGTCCACCGAGCCCGCGAGGCCCAGCTGATCACAGGCGGACCAGCCGGCCCACGTGGCCACCGCGCCGAGGGCGGCGAGGAGCACGACGGTGGGTGAAAACGCGGCACCGGCTGCCCGGAAGAGCAGCCACCAGGGCAGGGCGTCGCTCCAGCGGACCTCGTGCACCACGGTGCCTGACGGATTCGACGGGGCGGTCATGCGGAAGTCTCCTCGCGGCCTCGAGCCCGGCGGGGAAGCCGGGGGGTGCGGGAGTATATGCCGCAGGCCTCGTTTCCGCCGACCGCCCGCGGCGTCAGGCATCCGCCTCGCCACCGTCGCCGTCCTCGTCGGACGACCGCCGCGGCTCGGGCACGGAATAGGCTTCGTCGAGCCAGCGGCCGAGATCGATCAACCGGCAGCGTTCGCTGCAAAACGGCACCGTGGGCGTGGCCGCCAGGTCGACCTTCGCGTCGCACACGGGGCACTGGGGCATGGGTCAGCCCTCGCCCGAGCCGGACTTCTTCGGGCCCGAGTCGGCCTTCGTGCCCCCGTCGCCCCCGCCAGACGAGCCCTTGTCGGCCGCGGCGCCCTTCTTGTAGGAGTCGCTCCGGTAGTCGGTCTTGTAGAAGCCCGTGCCCTTGAACACGATCGCCCCGCCCGCGCCGATCAAGCGGCGGAGCTTCTTTTTGCCGCACTCCGGGCAGGTCTTCTTCACCGCGTCGGTCATCGACTGAAACAGCTCGAACGCGTGGCCGCAGCCATCGCAGACGTAGTCGTAGGTCGGCATCGTCAGTCTCCCTTCGCCACGATCACCTGGGCCGGCCTGACGACCCGGTCGTGGAGCTTGTAGCCCCGGCTGGCCGTGCCCACCACGGTGCCCGCGGCCACGCCGGGCACCGCCTGCTGGACGATCGCGTCGTGCACGGCCGGGTCGAAGGCGGCCCCGTCGGTCTCGATCGTCTGGCAGCCGTGCGCGGCGAGAAGCTTTTCGATCTGCTGGGCGGTCATCCGGAAGCCGGACCGCAGCGTCTCCAGATCACTGGTCTTTTCTGATGCCTCGATCGCCCTGAGGACGTTGTCGAGCACCGGCAGCAGGTCGCGGAGCACGTCGATCTCACGATACCGCTGGGCGTCGTCGTACTCCCGACGGGCCCGCTTGCGGAAGTTCTCGAGTTCGGCCTGGGCGCGGAGCACCCGCTCCTCGAGTTCGGCGACCTGCGAGGCGGTGTCCGATGGCGCCACCTCCGGCTCGGCCTGGCCGGCGTCGACGGTCTCCTCGTGATCGTTCATGATGCCTGCTCCTTGCGGTGCGGTTGAGTGTCAGTGCCCTGGAAGTATTCGGCAAGCCGGCTGAAGAAGGACGAACGCCTCGGGCTCACGGCCGCGTGCTCCTCCTCGGCGAGCTGCCGCAGCAGTTCCTCAGCCCGCGGCGAGAGCGTTTTGGGCACCTCGACCTGGACGTGCACGTGCAGGTCGCCGATGCCGCGTCCCCGCACCTCCGGCATCCCGAGCCCGCGCACGCGGATCACGTCGCCGCTCTGCGTGCCGCGGGCGACCTGCA
>JBJTRH010000290.1:0-2062 GCA_046076065.1 Planctomycetaceae bacterium
TCCGGCCGGTCCGGCGGACCGCAGGTTCGTGAGCGCCTACCAGCGGCCCTCCTCGTCGGCTCCTTCGAGCAGCCGAATCTGGGCCTGCACGTCGAACGGCGGATCCCGCTCGGCGCAGCCGAGCGTCGCGAGGGCCACGCCCAGCCCGCACCCAGCGATCATCGCCGACCGTCGCACGCCGCGGGCCTCCTCGACTGCCGACGCAATCGTACCACGGCTCATTCGGCGACGATGCCCCACCGCACCACCTCGGCGTGGAGTTCCCTGAGGTGCGTGCGGATGCGCTCCTCGCTGCAACCCCCGGGGGTGCCGAACAACCAGTGGAGGGCGGCATAGAGGCGGGCCGCGAGCAGGCGATCGGCGTAGGCATCCGGTGGCGAGCCGCCCCAGCGGGCCGCCACATAGGTCCGCTCCATCACCGCGATGTTTTCGGGGTGCCAGTCGTAGGTGAACACGGCGAGGTCGATCTCCGGCGGCCCCACCGCCGCGGTCTCCCAGTCGATCGGCAGGATGCGGCCGTGATCCCAGAGCGCGTTGCGAGTGGTGAACTCGCCGTGGATCACGGCAACGGGCGCTGCCACGAGCAGCGGGATCCGCTCGCGATAGGCGTCGGCCACCCGGCCGAGCCACGAACACTCGGCAGTGAAGGGCGCCGCAAGTTCGATCGTCCGCTCGAGCCACATCGCGTACAGGTCGGCGTCGTACCGCGCGAGAAACTCCCACCGTGGCTCAGGCAGCCTCGCTGCCGTCCACTCGTGAAACGCGGCCAGCCAGCGGATCAGCGAATCGACGGCGGCCGGGTCGGTCGACTTCGCGGCGGGCACGGCGTCGGGATAGAACCGCATCACGAGCACGACGTCGCCCGTCTCGTCGTCGGTGAAGTCACCGAACACGTGCGGCGCGTCGAGCCGGCAGGGTGCGAGCACCTCGGCGTAGACCCGTGCCTCGTGGGCCAGGCCGTAGTGCGGCGTGGGCGGGGTGAGCTCGCGGCCATGGGCGAACTTGCAGAGCAGGTGCTCGCGGTGGCCGTCGGCGAACCGCAGATGCACGATGTCGGCCACGTAGCTGCTGACCCGCGGATTCTCGCGGCGGTGCAGGATCTTCAGCGGCCCATGAGCGGCGATCTCGGCAACGAGCACCTCCGCGAGCCCGCGATTCAGCGCGGCCCGCGAGGGACGATCGATCGAGAAGGATGATGAGGGTTCGGTCATGAGCATGGTCGCCCCGCGGCGAACCTACCACGCAAGCCCCGGAGCGACGAAGGGCCATGATCGCCGCCGCATCTTCCGGCCAGGGCTGTGACGTGTCTCAGGGTGTATGATTTGACTGGAATGCCTGGAGCCCACCTCAGTATGACCGTGCTGCCCTACCCTCGACGCAGCGAACGCGATTCGATTGCCGCCGATGCACGGCATGTCATCGGCATGACTCCCGAGGAGCGTGCGGCGGTTTTCGTGGGCCTGGAACGAACCATCGAGGCCATCCTCGCCCATCTTCCGCCCGAGGAGCGTCGTCGTCGTCGCGAGGCATCGCGGCTTCTCGATCCCCGGCCGACACCCTGGTGGAAAAACCTTCGCCGCTCTGCCTGGCCAAACGACGATGCAGCCTCCTGACCTGCCGCCGCTGGCAGGTGCGTGACGACCGCCGAAGATCTGGTCCTCTTGAAAATGGCGTTTCACCGCCAGAAGGACCTGCTCGACATCAAGGGCATCCTGCACGTCCAGAAGGGCCGGCTCGACATCCCGTATCTCCGCCACTGGAGCGGCCAGATGCTGGAAGCACCCGCTGCCCGCGAACTCGACGAGTTGATCGCCACCTACGAAGCCGATGGCCCGACGTGACATCACGAGTGCCGAAGAGGCCGCGGCGACGGCGGAAGACCGAGCAGCCGCCACAGAGCAGACCGTCGAGAGCCATCGCGCAGGTCGAGGGCTCGGGGACTGCCTGGAGGCTCTCATACGGCTCACCCATGAGCCTCGCGCTTCGTGAGGCTCGGGGCTGCCCGTGCCCGTCGCCGGACGCTCGTTCCGGGCATCCTGCCCTCCACTCGCTCGATGCTTTC
>JBJTRH010000291.1:0-2381 GCA_046076065.1 Planctomycetaceae bacterium
CTCGGACGCGAGCGCAGGCGCCTGCCGACCGGGGATATTCCATCCCTGCCAGCCGCCCCCGCCAGGTCACATGGCGGAGACTGACGAGCGGCCTGCAAATTCAGGCTTCCATCACTTGGAAACCCGCACGTAGAGCTTCGCGCGTGTCGGCGGAGCGCGCTGATCTTTCACGGAAGGGACGCCCACCCATGCGCAACGAGATCATTCGCGACGCGACCGCGTTGCAGGCGTGGTTCAACGAGAGGCTCCTCCCGCTCTTCGAGCAGTTGAAGCTCTCCGAACGCGCCGCGGCGTTGAAGCCGCGCATCGAGCGAGCTGCTGCCCTCGCCCACGCGTGTGAAGAGACGCCCGCGTGCTGCTTCCTCGGGAGCTCGGGCGTCGGCAAGAGCACCCTCATCAACGCCCTCGTCGCCGGCGACCGAGCGATCCTCCCCAACGGTGGCATCGGTCCGCTCACCGCGCAGGCCACCGTCGTGCGCTCGGCAGACGCTCCCGCGCTGCGTGCGGAGTACTTCGGCGCGACGGAGCTCAACCAGGTCCTCTTCTCCCTGGAGCGCCAGATCGACCAGACGAGCGTCCCTCCCGCGGGCGCGGGCAGCGAGAGCGACGATGGAGAGAGCCGACGCGAGGCGCTCCACAAGCAGGCCCTTCTGCTGGTGACGGGGCGGCAGTATCAGTCTGGCGCCGAAGGGCCGACGCTCAGGTACCTCGCCGAGGCGATTCGTACCGCGATGGGCACCCCCACGAAGTGGAACGAGACGCTTCGACTCGACGACGCGGCCCGCGTCGACCGGGTCCGCCGCTGCGTCGAGATCGAGCGCCAGAAAGGGTGCTACGAGGTCTCCGTCCGCACGGCGAACCGCGAGTTTCATCAGGATGTCCTCGACCACGCCGCGGGCTACCTCGCGCCGCTGATTCGCAGCCTCGACGTGTCCTGGCCCAGCCCCCAACTGAGCCGCGGCGTCACGCTGGTCGACCTCCCCGGTATCGGCATCGCGAACGACGTCTATCGCGAGGTCACCAACAAGTGGGTGCGGGAGCGGGCGCGCGCCATCGTGCTCGTCGTCGACCGAGCGGGGGTGACGGAGGCTGCGGCGCAACTGCGCCGCGGTGACAGCGGCGTCCTGGCCCGTCTGTACCACACCTCCGATGCGCCCGACACCGATCCCCTCGGCCTTGTGGTGGTCGTGACCAAAGCCGACGAGCCCACGAGTACGGAGTGGCAGCGAGACCGGGACGTGAACGGCCGGGAGCAGGCCCGCTCCTGGGTGGCTCACCTCGAGGTGTTTCGCGAGCAGGCTGGGCTCCTCATCCGCGGGCAGCTCGCGGAGCAGCTCCGCACACTTCTCGCCGAGGACTCTGGTGAACAGTCGGAGGTCCGCCGCCGCATCATCGAGCGCCTCCTGGACCGCGTGGAAGTGCACGTCGTCTCCGCCACCCAGCACCGCCTACTGCTGCTCGCGGAGGACGACGACGAGGCAGAGCGGCCCAAGATTAAGACCGTGGAGCAGAGCGGCGTTCCGTCGCTCGTCCAGAGCCTGGAGCGGATCGCCACAGGGCGACGCCATGCTCTCGAGCAGCGCGCCCGGACGGCGCTCGACGAGGTTCGCGACGCGATCCGGGCCGAGATCGATGCCGCCCGCACGCTGTGGCTCGTGGATCGACGCGAGCAGAAGGAGGTCGAGCACCTTCGCGAAGCGCTCGACACCTTTCTTGGAGAGGTCCGTGGGACCCTGGACCGTCGCCAGGGCGCCTACCGCGAGTACCTTCGAAAGACCGCGCCGCTGACGGTGGAAAACGAAGTCCGGAAGGCGACGACGCAAGGAGAGCTGCAGATCCGCGACTACCTCCAGAAGGTGGAGGTCGACAGATGGCACCATGGCACGCTCCGCGCGGCCGTGAGGCGCGGCGGCACCTACGCGGGGAGACGCAAGGTGGCCTTCCCGACAGATTTCACCGAGAGGCTCGAGGAGCAGATCGCCCTGGTCTGGTCGAACCATGTGCTGGCCGGGTTGCGCCAGGAGACGCAAACCTACCAGAGGATCTACATCGCCAACGCGGAGAGGGTCGCGGGCTGGGCGCGCAACACGGGGGCCCAGGCCCGCCCGGAGGAGGTCGAGCGCCTGCAGCGACAGATCGCTGGCGACGCGCAGAACCTCTTGTCGGTGGGCGACGTCGCTGTCGATGACCTGAGGCAGAAGATTCTCTTCGCGCTCCGGCAGAGCATCACCGCGGCGATCGAGAAGCACTGCGAGGAGTTCATCCAGCAAGGCCGCCTCGTCGGCTGGGGCATGAAGGATCGGATCCTCAAGCTGCTGCACCACACCCTCGTCCCCGGCGCCGTCGCCGCGGCGCGCGACTGCGCCTCCCAGTTGTTGAAA
>JBJTRH010000292.1:0-7214 GCA_046076065.1 Planctomycetaceae bacterium
GCCGAACAGGATCGCGAACGTGGGCACGAGCAGCCGCCAGGCCCACGTCACGCAGCTCGCGACGAACCCGACCACCACGATGCCCACGCCCAGCCGCTGCGGGAAATCTTTGCGGGTGAACAGCTCGCTGCACGGACAGACGAGGCAGCGCCTCAGCCGCGGCTCGCCGGCCCCGCTCGCCACCGGCTCTCCCGCCGCCCCCGCCCACGTGATCGCACCGTCCGGCACCTCGACGGCCGCGGCACACCGCGGGCAGACGAGCGAGCCTGCCCGCTCGACGCCGTCGATGGCCACGGTGGATTCGCACGACGGGCAGGCGTAGGTGATTCGCATGGTCTCAGGCCGCGCCGAGCAGCTGGGAGGTGAGTTCACCGAGGATGGCGGCGAGGCACGCCACGTACAGGATACCCGTGGCGCTCTGGGTGTTGGGGATGTCGAGGGTTTTCCGGCTCATCACCAGCAGCACCGGCAGGCCCACGAGGCCGGCGAGCCAGCGGAGCGCGAGCAGCGCGGTGGCGGTGTCGCCGGCGATCGTCGGGCCCGCGCCCCCGACCAGGGCCGCGGCCACCGTGATCGCGAGCCTGACGGCCCACGCCGCGAGCGCCCAGTCGATCATGGTCCGCAGCGCGGCGACGCTCATGCCAGGGGCGTTGAGATACCAGTGGCCGAGCAGCATCGCATGCACGGTGAGGCCGACCACGAGGCCCGACGCCAGCGCCTCGCCGGCGGCGGCCACGCCGGGCCGCAGGGTCACGAGCACCGTGGCCGCGGCCAGGGCGACCGCCGTCACGCGGCACGTCGTCATGCCGGCCTTCACCCGCTCGGCATACCACGCGATGCTGCCGATCCAGGCCGCCACGGCCGCGATGCCCGCTGCCGCCCAGGCCGGGCCCGGCACCTCCGCCGCCGCGAGGAAGGCCGCCACGCTCGCGATCCCGAGCACCACCAGCAGGTTCGCACGAAAGAACCCCGCCGGCACGAGGGCCGCCGGCGTCGCGGCGAGGGCGACGGCGAGGCCCCAGCCGCAGCGGCAGAGAAACTCGACGAGCAGCCTCATGCATCGCTCCGCGTGGCCGCCGCCCGGATCACTGACGGCGGCTGCCGTAGATCAGCGACATCACCTCGGCCCGGCTCGACACGTTCGACCGGAACACGCCCTTGATGGCCGACGTGACGCACAGGCTGCCCGGCTTGCGGACGCCGCGGATCGTCATGCAGGTGTGCGTGGCCTCGACGACGACCGCCACTCCCTTCGCCCCGAGGTCGTGCTCCAAAAGGTCGGCGATCTGCTCCGTCATCCGCTCCTGGACCTGCGGACGGTGCGAGACGGCCTCCACCACGCGGGCGAGCTTGGAGAGGCCGACCACGCGGCCGTCGGGCATGTAGCCGATGTGGGCATGGCCCATGAAGGGCAGCAGGTGATGCTCGCAGACGCTGTTGAAGGCGATGTCGCGGACGAGCACGATCTCGTCGTACTTCTCCTGAAACACCTTGCGGAGATGAACCGCAGGATCCTGGTGGAGCCCGCTGAACATCTCGGCGTACATCCGCGCAACGCGGGCGGGCGTGTCGAGCAGGCCCTCGCGGTCGGGATCCTCGCCCACGGCGGCGAGGATCTCGCGGACGGCCCTCTCAATGCGGGCATGGTCGACGGGATGGGAATGGATCATAATTTCAGGAGTCTACCACCCGGGGGCCACGAGGGCCGTGCAGCCGTGAACTCAGTTCGGGCTGAAATCCGGAGGAAACGTGCGGCGGACGCCGGCCTGGCCGCGGGCGGCGATGGCGGCGAGCAGCATGCGGGTTCGCTCCACGACGTTGCACTCCGCCAACAGGCGAAGCTTCGTATCGACGTCGATATCGAGCGTATACGACACGATGTCGGTGAGCATGCCCAGCGTGATCTGGCTGCCGAGGAGCTGGTCGAGCTGCTCGTGGGCGTCGGGCACGCTCGGCATCGACCGCTTGAAGGCGTCGAGAAGCTCGCGCTGGAGGGCCGCGGCGAGAGCCCCGCCCTCGTCATCGGGCTCGACGTCGTCGAGCAGCTCCGACTCCACCACCCGAAACAGCTTCTTGGGGGGTAGTTCGCGGACGAGCCGCAGCCGTCGCACCCCCAGCACGAGCACGTTGTAGGTGCCCTCGTCGGTCCGCTGGTGGGTCGCGATCCGGCAGAGGCAGGCATGAGGCCGGAGCGGTGGCCGGCCGTCGTAGCTCCCCTCCCAGCCCGGCGCCAGCGACCCGAGGGCGATCAGCCGGTCGTCCTCGATCGCCTCCTCGAACAGGGCCCGGTACCGCGGCTCGAAGATGTGGAGCGCCTGCATGACGTGCGGGAACATCACGAGATTCGGCAGCGGAAACAGCCGGGCATGCCCCGAGAACTGGTCCGGAGAGAAGGCGAGTGGTTCGTCGGCCATGGGCGAAGGACGTCAGGACGCGGGAGGATCGAGGTGGATTTCGGGGAGGAGTTCCGGGTCGAGTCGGATCTCAGGATACTCCTCCGTGCTGGCCGCGACCTCGGCCAGGCAGCGGTCGAAGTCGGTCAGGAACGTGGCCACGTCGAGGCCGAGGTGCCGGGGAGCATAGGGCTCGAGGTAGCCGTGCACGCTGCCATGGAGTTTCCGGGCCCCCCGGATGTTGCCGTTGCCGAAGTGGTAGAGGGCCACCGCGGCCTGGATCAGTCCCTGGTAAAACTTCCGGGACGGTCCCCGGTATTCGGTCCAGAGCTCCTCCCACACCTCGTGGCTCTCGTAGTAGTCGCACTCGTTGAACTTCTCGATCCCGGCGAGGTAGAGCGGATCGTAGTCGGCAGGCTCGACGTTCATGATGATCCCGTCGTGGGGTGCACTATCGCCGTCGGAGCCCGGACGTCCTGACCGGATGGGATTCCGTGAATAGTAGCAAGCCGTCCCGAAACGGGCAGGATTCGCCGCACGGGCCGCCCGCCGTGTCGCGTCGGGAGTCGGCGGCCGCCCGCGCGGTCAGGGCGGCCGTGATCACCGAGCGGCTCAAGGCGACCTACCCGTCCGCCGACTGCTCGCTCGACTTCGCTTCGCCGTTCCAGCTCGTGATCGCCACGATCCTCTCGGCGCAGTGCACCGACGCCCGCGTCAACCAGGTGACTCCCGGGCTGTTCCGCCGCTGGCCCACCCCGCAGGCCCTCGCGGAGGCCGATCGACGCGACGTCGAGACGGTGATCCGCAGCACCGGGTTCTTCCGGGCGAAAGCCAAGAGCATCCTGGGCTGCTGCCAGGCTCTCGTCGAGCGGCACGGCGGCGAGGTCCCCACCACGCTCGACGAACTGGTGCGACTGCCGGGCGTGGGCCGCAAGACGGCCAACGTGGTGCTCGGCACGGCGTTTGGCATCCCGTCGGGCGTGGTGGTGGACACGCACGTGGGGCGGATCTCGCGCCGCCTCGGCCTCACGAAGGCCGCCGACGCCGTCCGGGCCGAACGCGACCTCGCGCGGGTGCTGCCCCAGGCGGAATGGATCGGCTTCAGCCACCGCCTGATCGCGCATGGGCGGGGCCCGTGCGCCGCCCGCCGGCCGCAGTGTGACGCCTGTCCGCTGGCCGACCTCTGCCCGCGGGTCGGCGTGAAGGCACCGCGGCCCTCACGCTGAAGCCCGTCGCGTCGGCCCCATGGCGGGAAACCGTATCGGCGGCGTAGACTTCCGCTCGCCGTCGTCCACCCGTTCGTGCGTTCCTCCTCCGCCAGCGTACGGGAGCTCCTCATGATCCTTTCCGGGAACGAGATTCGCCAGCAGCTCGGCCGCAACATCCTCATCGACCCCTTCGATGAGAGCCGGCTGAACCCCAACAGCTACAACCTCTCGCTCCACGACGAACTGCTCGTCTACGAGGAGGTGGTGCTCGACATGCGGAAGAGCAACCGCGTGGAGCGGATCACGATCCCCGAAGACGGGCTCGTGCTCACGCCCAACCAGCTCTACCTGGGCCGCACGGTCGAGCGGACCGAGACCCACAACCTCGTGCCGATGATCGAGGGCCGGAGTTCGGTGGGCCGCCTCGGGCTCTTCGTCCACGTCACCGGCTTCGGCGACGTGGGCTTCTGCGGGCACTGGACGCTCGAGATGTTCGCCGTGCAGCCGGTGAAGATCTATCCGGGCGTGCCGATCTGCCAGATCTTCTTCCACCAGATCCACGGCGACATCACCGAGTATTCGAGCGAGAAGTACCAGCACAACCGCGACATCCAGCCGAGCCTGCTGTACCGCGAACTCGCCGCCGAGGGCGACCTGCCGCAGCAGATGCACCTCGAGTTCGGAGCCGAGGCGGCCGAGAGGCCGGCGGCGTTGGCGACCCCACGGGTCGCAAGGTAGATTCCCGCCATGGTGCCCACCCTCCTCGCCGGATCCGCCCTGGGCACGGCGATCCTGTTCGTGATCTCTGTGCTGCTCGCCGTGTTCGCCCGCTCGTCGCTCGGCGACCAGGGGGCCGACATCGCCTTCTGGGTCGGGGTGGGCGCTCTCTCGCTCTCGATCCTCCTGTCGCTCGCCCTCCTCGTGCTGTCGGCCCTGACATCGGATTCGGATTCCTAGTGATCGACGGCCTGCACCGCCCGCGGGAGCCGGCGGGGCCGGCCCCTCCCGGAAAGGTGCCTTCGTGCTTCGAACCCATACCTGCGGCGAACTTCGATCGACCCACCTCGGCTCCGAGGCCACGCTCTGCGGCTGGGTGGACCGCGTCCGCGACCACAAGGGCGTGATCTTCATCGACCTCCGCGACCGCTGGGGGAAGACCCAGGTCGTGATCGGCCCCGAGAGCCCCGCCGGCATGCTCGAGGTCGCCAAGACCGTCCGCCCCGAATGGGTCGTGCTCGTTCGCGGCACGGTCGGCGCCCGGCCGGCCGGCACCACGAACCCCAAGCTCGTCACCGGCGAGGTCGAGGTCGTCTGCCGCGAACTCCGGGTGCTCAACGAGGCCGAAACGCCCGTCTTCCAGCCGGGCGCCACGGATCTTCCCGGCGAGGAGGTCCGCCTCCAGCACCGCTGGCTCGACCTCCGCCGCGCGGCGATGCAGGAAAACATGTTTCTCCGCAGCCGGATGGTGAAGATCATGCGCGACCACTTCGACGCGCTCGGCTTCATCGACGTGGAGACGCCGATGCTCGGCCGCAGCACGCCCGAAGGAGCCCGCGACTACCTCGTGCCCAGCCGCCTCGATCACGGTGCCTTCTTCGCCCTGCCGCAGTCGCCGCAGCTCTACAAGCAGCTCCTGATGATGGCGGGGTTCGACCGCTACGTGCAGGTGGCGAAGTGCTTCCGCGACGAGGATCTCCGCGCCGACCGGCAGCCGGAGTTCACCCAGCTCGACGTCGAGATGTCGTTCGTGGAGGCCGACGACGTGATGGGAGTGATCGAGGGCCTCGTGAAGCGGACCGCCCGCGAGATCCTCGGGCTCGACGTGCCGCTGCCGCTGCCGAGGCTCTCCTGGGACGAGGCCATGGAGCGGTTCGGCCACGATGCCCCCGACCTCCGCTACGGCCTCGAGATCGTCGACCTCACGCCGATCGCCGGCGAGAGCGACTTCCGCGTGTTCCGCGGCGCGGTCGAGACCGCCGGCCGGGTCCGCGGCATCCGCGTGCCGGGGGCGGCGGCGAGGTTCTCCCGCAAGGATCTGGACGAGCTGACCGCGGTGGCCGTGGAGGGGGGCGCGAAGGGCCTGGTGTGGCTCAAGGTGGAGCCCGACGGATCGTTCTCCGGCCCGGTCGCCAAGAACCTCGTGAACGTGGCCGACGCCCTGAAGGCGAAACTCGGCTGCGAGCCGGGCGACCTCGCCCTGATCGTGGCCGACTCGTTCGAAGTCACCTGCAAGGCGCTCCACATGCTCCGCAAGCGGCTCGGGGCGTCGCTCGGCCTCTACGACGCGAATGCGATGCACTTCTCATGGGTGGTCGACTTCCCGATGTTCGCCAAAGACACCGAGAGCGGCGGCTGGGCCTCGATGCACCACCCGTTCACCGCGCCCCGGCCGGCCGATCTGGAACTGCTCGACACCGACCCCGCGGCCTGCCGCGCCGTCGCCTACGACCTCGTGATCAACGGCTCTGAGGCCGGCGGCGGCACGATCCGGATCCACGACGGCACCACGCAGGAGAAAGTCTTCAAGCTCCTGGGCATCACGCCGGAGGTGGCCCGGGAGCGGTTCGGCTTCCTCCTCGACGCCCTCCGGAGCGGGGCCCCGCCGCACGGCGGCATCGCCCTGGGCATCGACCGCTGGGTGATGCTCTTCGGCAAGCTCGACAGCATCCGCGACGTGATCGCCTTCCCGAAGACGCAGAAGGCGAGCGACCTGATGACGGGCGCGCCGTCGCCGGTTGAGACGAAGCAGCTCGTGGAGTTGGGGGTGCGGGTGATCGTGCCGCCGAAGCCGGCCTGACGGTGGGGCTCTTTGGTGGGCTCAGGGTTGCCCATGCCCCGTCGCCGGACGTTCGCGGCGGGCATCGTGCCCGCCGCTCACTCGGATGTCGCCGGCGCTTCGCCATCCTGGCTCCGCTTGGCGACATACGCCGGCTCTCGGGGCACGGGCAACCCCTCGCTAAGTTCAGGCCTGCAGTCGGGGCACGGGCGACCCTTCGCTGAGTTCGGGTATCAGGAAGCCGCAATCGCGTGAGCGATGCGGGCTGCCCCGACTCACGGCTCCGATTTCGTGCCTCTCATCGCCGTCGATTGCAATCGGATAGACTCTTGCGACAGAAGGCCAGGGATGGCTTTTTCGACGGCACGCCAGGGCGGCTAGCTCAATTGGTCAGAGCACCTCGTTTACACCGAGGGGGTTGGGGGTTCGAGTCCCTCGCCGCCCACTACCACCGTTTTCTTCGGGTCGCAGCGATTCGCATCATTTCGCACGATCACGTGTTTTCGGCCGCGTTGTCGTGATTCGTGCGAGCCGCTGCTGACGGCAGCGGCTTCTGACTGCACACAAATGTGCACACTCGCCGAGGCGGCTCCGGACGGGGTGTCCGAGAATGCCTTCCCTCCTCCGCTGACGACATCCTCGAAGTGCCGTTCCCGAGTCTGGAGGTAATGCGTGGCGGCGATCATCGGGGAGTGCCCGAGCCATTTGGCGACGACGTGGTTGGGGTACCGCTCGACCCAGTCGGTTGCGCAGGACGCCCGGAGGTTCTGAAACAGCCTTGGCCACGGCATGTGCCCCGCCCGGGTGATGATCTTCGTAAACGTGGTCCGCAGGTTG
>JBJTRH010000293.1:0-9854 GCA_046076065.1 Planctomycetaceae bacterium
CCGGGCACCTGCGCCATCGCCCTGGCGAAGGATCTGCCCTGCGGGCCGCACCCGATCAGGCCGACCGTCAGCGGCTCCGCCTCGCCGGCAACCGCAGCGGGATGGGCCGCGGCGGCGAGGACGGACGTGCCGATGGCCCGCGCGAGAAATCCGCGTCGAGAGCGGAGCGAAACCGGAGAAGTCGCGGGGCTCATCGCGGGGCTCGAACGGTGGAGGTCGTGGGGCTAGGGAACATGGTACCCGCTGCCGGATCCGGCGGCCGCGACGGCGCCAGCCAGATGGCCACCACACCGAGGGCGTACACGAGCCCGAGCATGGCACCGACCCGGGGGTAGTCGCCGCCAAGCGCCGTGAACAGCCATGCCGAGCCGAGCACCCCCACCGCCGTCACGAACCGTCCGGCGTTGTAGGCGAGACCGCTGCCGGTGGCCCTGACCTCCACGGGAAACAGGTCGGGTAGGTAGACGGCGAGCCATCCGAAAAACAGCGTCGATACGAACCCCTGCACGAGCACCACGGGCAGAAAGGACGGCTCGAGCGGCGCTGTGAACCAGAACATCGACACGGTGGCCACGGTCGCCGCCACGCTGATCGCGGCATAACTTGGCCTCCGGCCGAACCAGCCGACCAGTTGGGCGCCGACGAAGCTTCCGGCAACCGAGCCCGCGGCCCACCATCCTTGCGTGATGGCCTTGTACGACGCCTGCTCCGCCCCGGCCACCTTGTCGGCCCACGGGATCATCCACTTGCTCGCCGACCACGCCCCGACCATCGGGATCGCGGCCACGAGGATCGCCGCCAGCGTGGTGCCGAGCAGGTCGGGACCGAACAGTCGCGCCACCGGAGGCCGCCGCACGGCGGAACGGCTGCCTCGTGCCGCGAGCCAGGCAGGCGACTCGGGGAGGGCGACGAGCACGGCAACGCCGAGGGCGCCGGGGATGGCCGCGAGTTGGAACAGCCATCGCCACGACTCCGGCGTGACCGGCCATGTCCGGGCCAGCTGTGAGAGGAGCAGGATGCCCGCGTTGAGGCCGGCGGCCATGGTGCCTGACACCTTGGCCTTCGATGCCGTCGGCCAGCTCTCGGCCACCAGCGAGATCCCGTTGGGCCACATTCCGCCGACGCCGAGGCCGACGAGAAACCTCAGGACGAGCATCTGCTCCTGCGACGTCACGAAGCCCCCGAGCCCGGCGCACAGCGAGTAAAAAAGGATGCTCACGCCCATCGCCCGGCTGCGCCCGATCCGGTCCCCGAGGGCTCCCAGCACGATCCCGCCAAGCGCCGCCCCGAGCATCAGGGCGGCGGTGAACCGAGCGAACCAGTCGCCACCCAGTGTGGGCGTGAACGCATCGCCGAGCAGGCACCTCGACACCGAGAGCGACGCCACCGGCATGAGGCCCAGTTCCATGCCGTCGAACAGCAGGCCGAGAAATGCAGCTGCGAGCACGGCCGTACGGCCGCGACTCGACAGCGGAGCGACGGTTGCAACGGGCATGGGCTGCGAGGCTGCGATGGTGACGTGCGGCGCGACGGACTGCCGGGTCCGACGAGTCTAGCCACCGCGTCCCGTACCGCCGACACCGTCGGTTCACGCGAGGGCCGGCTGCCCCGCCTGTCGGCGCGACTCGTTCACAGCCTGCCATGCGACGGAGGACTTGCGAAACAACCCGACAAGCTGCGAGGTCGTGATCCCGAGATGTCCGGCCGCCTCGGCCAGCCGCCCCCCGCTCGCCGCGAGCTGGTCCAGCGCCTCGGCGACGACGGTTGGATAGTCGTCGTGTCCCGAGGCGACCGCGATCCGCCCGGCCCTCACCCGGTCGGCCCAGATGCTCGAGGCAGCCGGGCACGGCGGCAGCCTCACCCCGAGCGCCAGGCTGAGCCGCAGCCGGCGCATCGCCATCCGCCGGTTGTCCGCCTGCGACCGGCGCTCCGAGGCCTCGGCCACGATCCCGGTCGGTCGGTGCCGGATCACGACCGCGGTCTGCACCTTGTTGCGGCGCTGGCCTCCCGGGCCGCCGCGGCGCGTCGCCACGACATCGCACTCCGCGAGGAGCACGTCGATCGGAACAGCCGCGGGATGCATGCGCCACCCTCAGCCCGGTGATGCGGTTCGTGCCGTGCGGGCCTCCGTCCGCCAGCGCCGCGAACGGATGGGGTGGGATTCGAACCCACGAGCGACTTTCGCCGCTGCCGGTTTTCAAGACCGGTGCATTCAACCGCTCTGCCACCCATCCCTCAGCCGCCGGGGCGTCGGAACGCCCCGGGGAGGAGCCCAGATTCTAACGCCAACCCCCCGTCCAGCCCGATGGGCTCGGCGGCAGAATCCGCTCCCCGGCCGCGGTCCGGACCGCCACCTTTGACGGATCCGCGGCCGTTTCCTAGAGTTCGCGTCTCCCGATCACTCCCCGAGGACTCAGCGCAACCATGGGCGGCATCAGCAACCGGATGAAGGAAGTCAAGCGGCGTCGGCACCGCCGTAAGAAACTCGTCAAGATGCAGACCAAGGTGAAGAAGGCCACCACCAGCGAGAAGCTCGTGATGGCGGACAAGCTCCGCCGCATGACGTCGGGATGCGAGACCCTGATCGCCCGTATGGGCCTCGAGGACCGCAAGCGCGGCTGATCGTGCCGCGGCTCAGCCCGCCAGCGAGAACACGAAGCCGTCCTGCACAAAGTCGACCGTCACGCGGCTCCCCTCCGGAAACTTGCCCGCGAGCAACTCGCGGGCAAGCTCGTTCTGGAGCTGCTGCTGGATCACCCGCTTGAGCGGACGGGCCCCGTATACCGGGTCGTAGCCGAGCCTGGCGATTTCGTCCACCGCCCGCTCACTGCACTCGAGCGTGATCCCTGCCCGAGCCGCCTGCGCGACGAGCCGCTGCACCTGGATCAGGACGATGCGGCGGATGTGCTTCTGGTCGAGCGGGTGGAAGACGATCGTCTCGTCGATCCGGTTGAGGAACTCCGGGAGGAAACGGGCCTGGAGCGCCTCCCGCACCGCATCCCGCACCTCCTGCTCGCTGCCCCCCTCCTTGGTGATCTCCTGGATCGCCTGGCTGCCGACGTTGCTCGTCATCACGACGATCGTGTTGGTGAAGTCGACGGTGTGCCCGAGGCTGTCGGTCAGCCTGCCGTCGTCGAGCACCTGGAGCAGCACGTTGAACACGTCGCGATGCGCCTTCTCCATCTCGTCGAGCAGCACCACCGAGTACGGACGACGGCGCACGGCCTCGGTGAGCCTGCCTCCTTCCTCGTACCCGACGTAGCCAGGCGGGGCACCGATCAGACGGGCGACGGTGTGCTTCTCCATGTACTCGCTCATGTCGATGCGAATCATGGCGTTCTCGTCGTCGAACAGCACCTCCGCGAGGGCCTTGCAGAGCTCGGTCTTTCCGACGCCGGTGGGCCCGAGGAAGATGAACGACCCGATCGGGCGATTCGGATCCTGTAGGCCCGCCCGGCTGCGTCGCACGGCGTCGCTGACGGCCTCGACGGCCTCCTCCTGGCCGATCAACCGCTGGTGCAGGCGGTCTTCGAGCACGAGCAACTTCGCCCGCTCGCTCTCGACCAGCCGGGTGACCGGGATGCCGGTCCAGGCGCTGACCACCTCCGCGATCTCCTCCGGGCCCACCTCGCGGCGGAGCAGACGCTTGGCCGGGCCCTTGCCCGGTTCCCGAGGCGGCTCCCGCTCCGACCCCTCCTGCTCCAGCCGCTGCTGGAGGGCTTTGCGCTTCACGTCGAGCTCGTAGAGGCTCTGGTACATCTCCTCGCCGACAAGCTGACCGGCGGCCTGACGCTCCTTGATGGCGACGCCGGCCTGGTCGAAGGCGTGCTGCACCTCCTCGAGCTGCTTGCGGAGTTCCTGCGCGCTGCCGACGCCGAGCTTCTCGGCCTCCCACTGCCGACGGAGGTCGGCAAGCGTCTTCCGCAGCCCGACCGCCTCCTCCTCGATCTCCGCGAGCCGCTCCTTGGCATGCTCCTCGGTCTCCTCGGCCAGCTGCCGAGCCGCGAGTTCCAGCTGGACGAGCCGCCGCTGCACCTCGTCGATTTCGCTGGGGACGCTCTGCAGCTCCATGGCGATCCGGCTCGTCGCCTCGTCCATCAGGTCGATGGCCTTGTCCGGCAGGAACCGGTCGGCGATGTAGCGGCTGGAGAGCTCCGCGGCGGCGACAAGCGCGGAGTCCTTGATCTTGACTCCCTTGTGGTGGGCCTCATACCGCGGTTTCAGCCCCCGAAGGATGGCGATCGTGTCCTCCACGCTCGGCTCACCCACCATCACCGGCTGAAATCGCCGCTCGAGCGCCGCGTCCTTCTCGATGTGCTTTCGGTACTCGTCGAGCGTGGTGGCGCCGATGCACCGGAGCTCCCCGCGGGCGAGCGCGGGCTTGAGCAGATTGGCGGCGTCGGAGCCCCCCTCGGCGGCTCCCGCCCCGATCACGGTGTGCAGCTCGTCGATGAACAGCACGACGTTGCCGGCGGCGGCCTCGACCTCCCGCAGGATCGCCTTGAGACGGTCCTCGAACTCGCCGCGGTACTTCGTGCCGGCGATCAGTGCGCCGAGGTCCAGCGCCACCACCTGTCGCCCCCGCAGGTTGTCCGGGACGTCGGCCTGCACGATCCGCAGGGCGAGGCCCTCGGCGATCGCCGTCTTGCCGACACCCGGCTCGCCGATCAGCACGGGATTGTTCTTGGTCCTCCGCGAAAGCACCTGGATGACGCGGCGAATCTCGGCGTCGCGACCGATCACGGGATCGAGCTTGCCCTGGCTGGCTCGGGCCGTGAGGTCGATGCCATACTTCTCCAGGGCCTGAAACTTCTCCTCCGGATTCTGGTCGGTGACCCGCGACTGGCCGCGCACGGCCTGCAGCCCCGCGAGCAGCTCCTTCTCGCCGATCGCCGCCAGCTGGAGGAGGTTCCTCGCCTTCGAGGGAACCTTCGCGAGGGCCAGGAGCAGATGGTCGGTCGAGACGAACTCGTCCTTCATCTGGTGCGACTCGGTGGTCGCCGCCTCGAACACCCGTACGAGATCCTGGTCGGGCTGCGGCTGGCGCCTCCCGACACCTTCGGCAGGTGCGACACCTCGGCCTCGACGATCCGCTCGAGATGGCCCCGATCGGCACCGATCTTCTCGAGCAGCGGGCGGACGATTCCCTCCCGCTCCGTCACGAGAGATTGGAGGAGATGCACCGGCCCCATCTGTGGGTTGCCCCGCGACGCCGCGAGTTCAACCGCGGCCTGAACCGCCTCCTGGGCCTTGATCGTGAACTTGTCGAATCGGAACGCCATGGGTGCTCCTCACAAGCCGCCACTCTCCCCGCCCGCCAATCACGCGTCTTTCTTGACCTCGAACTCGGCGTCGATCGTGTCATCGCCCGCCGCCTGAGCAGATGCCGCGTCCGCCGCTCCGCCCCGCTGGGCGGTGGCCTCGTAGAGGACCTTCGAAAGCGCGTGGACCGCCTGCTCGAGCGCGCCGTGGGCTGAGTTGATCGCGTCGACATCCTCGCCCTTGGCCATCTCGCGGGCCTTGGCCACGGCCGCCTCGAGTGGCGCCTTGTCGGAGGCCGACAACTTCCCGTCGTTCTCCTTGACCAGCTTCTCGGTCTGGAAGCAGAGCGCCTCCGCCTTGTTGCGGGCCTCCGCGAGGCGGAACCGCTGCTTGTCCTCCTCCGCGTGGCTCTCGGCATCGCGTCGCATCCGCTCGATCTCGCCCTCGCTGAGACCGCTCGACTGCTCGATGCGGACGGTCTGCTCCTTGTTGGACCCCAGATCCTTGGCGCTCACGTTGAGGATGCCGTTCGCGTCGATGTCGAACTTGACCTCGATCTGGGGCGTGCCCCGCGGCGACGGCGGGATGCCCTCGAGGTTGAACTGGCCGAGCAGGCGGTTGTCGCGGGCCATCGGCCGCTCGCCCTGGAACACGCTCACGGTGACCGCCGTCTGGTTGTCGGCCGCCGTGCTGAAGGTCTGCTTCCGCTCCGTCGGGATGGTGGTGTTCTTCTCGACGAGCTTCGTGAAGATGCCCCCCTCCGTCTCGATGCCGAGCGACAGCGGCGTGACATCGAGCAGCAGCACCTCCTGCACGTCACCACCGAGCACGCCCCCCTGGATCGCCGCGCCGAGCGCGACAACCTCGTCGGGATTCACGCCCTTGTGCGGCTCCTTGGAGAACAGCTTGCGAACGAGCTCCTGCACCTTCGGGATGCGGGTCGAGCCGCCCACGAGCACGACCTCGTCGATGTCCTTGGGATCGAGCTTGGCGTCCTTGAGCGCCTGCAGCACGGGGCCACGGCACCGCTCCACGAGGTGGTCGCACATCTGCTCGAACTGAGCCCTTGTGATCGTCATCTGGAGGTGCTTCGGACCGTTGGCATCGGCGGTGATGAACGGCAGGTTGACGTCGCTGCTCTGCGCGCTCGACAGTTCCTTCTTGGCCTTTTCGCAGGCCTCCTGCAGCCGCTGCATCGCCATCGGGTCCTTCCGCAGGTCGATCCCCTGCTCCCGCTGGAACTGGTCGGCCACGTGGTTGATCAGCGTCTGGTCGAAATCGTCGCCGCCGAGGTGGGTGTCGCCGTTGGTGCTGATCACCTGGAACACCCCGTCCTTGGAGACGTCCAGCACCGACACGTCGAATGTGCCGCCACCGAGGTCGAACACGACGATCTTCTCGTCCTTCTTCTTCTCGAGACCGTACGCCAGCGCCGCGGCGGTCGGCTCGTTGACGATCCGCATCACCTCCAGCCCGGCGATCTGGCCCGCGTCCTTCGTCGCCTGCCGCTGGGCGTCGTTGAAGTACGCGGGCACGGTGATGACGGCCTTGTTGACCTTGTGGCCGAGGTAGGCCTCGGCAGCCTCCTTGAGCGATCGCAGAACCTTGGCGGAGATCTCCGGTGGGGTGAACTCCTTGTCGCCGGCCCGGACCTTGACGTAGTCCTTCGGGCCGCCGATCACCTCGTACGGCACCATCTTTTCCTCGGTGCCGACCTCGTCGTGCCTGCGGCCCATGAACCGCTTGATCGAGTAGACGGTCCGCTTCGGGTTCGTGACGGCCTGCCGGCGGGCGATGTCGCCCACGAGCGTCTCGCCCTTGTCGTTGAAGGCGACCACGCTGGGCGTGAGACGATTGCCCTCCTTGTTCGCGATGACCTTGGGCTCCTTGCCCTCCATCACGGCCACGACGGAGTTCGTGGTGCCGAGGTCGATGCCGATGATTTTCTCGCCCTGCCTGGTCGCCATGGTTGGAGCTCCCTTTCTGGTGTTCGAATCCGCGTGGTCGGCCACCCGTTCGGGGTTCACGCCCCGGACATTTTTGGCCGGCCTCACGCGTCACGGTCGGAAATGCAAAGCCCGTGCCATGCGGGTGGATGCCGCGGTGGCGGCGAAGGGGGCGGCGGCCGCCCGAAAAAACCGCGTGTTTACGGCCGCAGCGGCCACGGTACAGTTGGGTGTTGCCTCCGGTGAGCTGCGGCCCATCCCCGGCAGGCTGCCATTTTGGCCGTCGCCTTCCTCCGTCATGATGTCGCACGACCAAGCCCCCACAGATGACGCCCCGGGCGGCCGTCGGGCGACACTGCCCCAACTGCGTGGCCAGATCGACGGAATCGATCGTGAACTGGTCGAGCTCATGAACCGCCGCGCCGAGGTGGCCCGCGAGATCGGTCACCTCAAGCAGGCCACGGGGCAGCAGACCTACGACCCCTCCCGCGAGGAGACGGTCCTCGACCGGGTCGCGAAGGCCAACGCCGGACCCCTGTCGGACGAGAGCGTGAAGGCCGTGTTTCGCGAGCTGATCTCCGGATCGCGGGCCATCGAGCAGCATCTCCGCGTGGCACACCTTGGCCCCGCCTGGACCTACAGCCACCTCGCGGCCCTCCATCGCTTCGGAAGTGCGGTCGACTTCGTGCCCGTCGCCAGCATCTCCGCCGCCTTCGAGGAGGTCCTGGCCGGCCACTCGCACTACGGCGTGGTGCCGCTCGAAAACTCCACCGACGGACGGATCGCCGACACGCTGGACAACCTTTCCCGGCTCCCCGTCAAGATCTGCGCGGAGGTGCCGCTCCGGATCCACCACACGCTCCTCGGCGCCGGAGCGGCACCTCCGCGCAGATCTTGACGGGGAGCCGGGAAAGGTTGTCCAGCGTGTCGGCGATCCGTCCGTCCGTGGAGTTTTCGAGCGGCACCACGCCGTAGTGGGAGTGGCCGGCCTGCACCTCCTCGAAGGCCGCGGAGATGCTCGCCACCGGCACGAAGTCGACGGCGCTGCCGAAGCGATGCAGCGCCGCGAGATGGCTGTAGGTCCAGGCCGGACCGAGGTGGGCCACGCGGAGGTGCTGCTCGATCGCCCGCGACCCCGAGATCAGTTCGCGGAAGACCGCCTTCACGCTTTCGTCGGACAGCGGCCCCTCATTGGCGGACGCCACCCGCTCGAGCACGGTCTCCTCCCGAGAGGGATCGTAGGTCTGCTGCCCCGTCGACTGCTTCACGTGGCCGATCTGGCGGGCGATCTCGGCCCGCTGGTTCATCAGGCCGACGAGCTGGCGATCGAGCGCGTCGATCTGTGACCGCAGCTGTGGCAGGCCTCCCCGGCGGCCGCCGTCGGCGGACGAGTTCCGCGGTGTACCCGAATGAGCCATGGCGGACGGACACCCTCGAACGGCCAAAATGGCAGGCCCCTCGAGGCGTGCCCGCGACGTCACCGCCGCGGCCCTCAACTGTACCGTGGCCAGGACCGCCGTAAATACGGGCGATTCGGGGATTTTCAGCCGAGCGGGTGCGGGGTGCTGCGAGGGCGGCGCGGCACCCCCGACCGTGGCACGGCCTTTGCATTTCCGAGTGGCACGACTCCGGACGGCCAAAAATGGCTCGGGCACCAGCCGAGCCGGAGGCCTCCGGACACGCACGGACACCAGAAAGGGGACGGCACTCATGGCGACCAAGCAGGGCGAGAAGATCATCGGCATCGACCTCGGCACCACCAACTCGGTGGTGGCGGTGATGGAGGGCAAGGAGCCCAAGGTCATCGCCAACAAGGAGGGCAACCGCCTCACGCCGAGCGTGGTCGCATTCAATGACAAGGGCGAGACCCTGGTGGGCGACATCGCCCGCCGGCAGGCGGTCACCAACCCCAAGCGGACCATCTATTCGATCAAGCGCTTCATGGGCCGGCGGCACAACGAGGTCGGCGGCGAGGAGAAGATGGTGCCCTATGAGGTCGTCGGCGGGCCCGAGGACTACGTCAAGGTGCGGGCCGGCGACAAGGAGTTCACCCCGCCGGAGGTGTCGGCGAAGGTGCTCCGGGCCCTCAAGGAGTCGGCCGAGGCCTACCTGGGCCACAAGGTGAACAAGGCCGTCATCACGGTGCCGGCGTATTTCAACGACGCCCAGCGGCAGGCCACGAAGGACGCCGGCCAGATCGCGGGCCTCGAGGTGATGCGGATCGTCAACGAGCCGACGGCGGCCGCGCTCGCCTATGGCCTGGAGAAGAAGAAGGACGAGAAGATCGTGGTGTTCGACCTCGGCGGCGGCACCTTCGACGTCTCCGTCCTCGACGTCTCGAAGGATGGCGTCTTCGAGGTGGTCAGCACCAACGGCGATACCCACCTCGGTGGTGACGACTTCGACCAGACGCTGATCAATCACGTGGCCGACCAGTTCCAGCGGGAGCAGGGGATCGACCTGCGGAAGGATCCGATGGCGATGCAGCGGCTGCAGGAAGCCTGTGAGAAGGCGAAGAAGGAGCTCAGCACCGCGCAGAGCAGTGACATCAACCTTCCCTTCATCACCGCCGATGCCAGCGGGCCCAAGCACTTGATGCTGAGCCTGACCCGCGCCAAGCTTGAGCAATTGTGCGAAGGCTTGATT
>JBJTRH010000294.1:0-2116 GCA_046076065.1 Planctomycetaceae bacterium
TTGCTGAAGGGCCGGCGTACAGCGAGAGGACCGGGCCGATGCCCCCGCTCCTTGCCGCTCCGTCAGGGGCGTGATAGAAGCGATTTCGGGGCGGCACGGATATACACCGTCTTGCCACACTGGATGCACGAGTGCGTGATCTGCCCGCCCTGACACCGTGCCTCACGAGCCGCCGGCACCCGCCGCTGTGGTGGCTTGGCGTCTGGCTCGTCGTGACCGCCTCGGGACCCCTGCTGCCCGCCCAGACCATCACGCTCTCGGGCAGCGCGGTCGGATCCACGCCGTCGGTCCTCGGCTACAACTCCGGCCATTTCCTCCCGGGCTCCAACGTGGCGTCGTGGTGGAAATACGCCGGCGTCAACGGCAGCCGGATCTTCTCGAGCCCGAGTTATGCCACGCCCGGGACGAGCACCTACTTTCGCTCCGAGTCGACACTCTCGCTGAGCGCGACGTCCCAGGCCCAGTTCGTCACGCAGCGGGATGCCCTGCGGGCCAGCGGGACGGCCACCACCTACGTCCGTTGGGACCGGATCGTGCCCCTCTACACGACCGGCACGACCGACGGCAACAACTCGATCCAGCTCAAGACGGCCGAAGACGCGATGAAGGCCCGCGGCATCAAGCCCCTGATCGTGATGACCAGATCACCCGGGAGCTACGCCTGGCCCGCGTCGCCGACGTCAAACTCCTCCGCCGACTGGCAGGACCGCTGGCTGGCCTGGCAGCAGTGGTATGCGCAGGCCTTCGTGCATGCCCAGTACAACGACGTGGAGAACTACCAGTTTTTCAACGAGCCCGATCTCTACGCCAGCACCAACGGCACGCTCACCCAGGAGCAGTGGCTGGAGATGGTGCAGGTCGGGGCCAACGCCGTGGAGAGCGCGATCGCCGACGTGAATCGCATCTACGGCAAGACGCTCACGCCGCACGTCTATGGACCGGTGACGACGGGCGCGAGCACTGCCGCCGGCGACTGGGGCACGTTGCTGCTCCAGAACCGCCATAACAAGCTGATCACAGGATCATCGGCGTCGTACCAGCTCTTCGACCACTACGACTACCACAACTACGGCAGCAACCCGACCACCTTCGGGACCCGCGTTGCGGACACGAGGGCCGCCATCGATGCCGCGACCAGCGGCAACGCCTCGCGGTATCCCGTGGTCGTGAGTGAGTTCAACACGCGGACGAGCGCCAACTACGATCCGGCCGATGCCGTCAACAATCCCAGCGGCTACACGCCCGACACGCTCGACATGTCGAGCCGGCTCGGCCAGATCCTCGTGAACCTGGCCAACAACAAGCCCGACGAGCTCTACCTGTTCAAGTTTTCCACCGCGGGCGGAGCCAACAACGGCGTCCATTGGCAGAGCGAGACCGGCACCAAGAACGTCGGCGGCGCGTCGCGGTCGGCCGTCGCCTACCAGCTGTTCACCGAGGGCTTCACCGGCACCGCGCTGCTCAAGGCGCCCACGTCGTCCGACTCCGCCCTGACGATGGCGGCCGCCTGGGATCCGGACGACGGGAAACGCTACGCCTACATCGCCAACGAGACAGGGTCGACGGGCAAGTCGATGACGCTCGACCTCACGGCGTGGAACGTCGCCGCTGGCTCCACGGTCACCGTCAAGCAGGTCAGCGGATTGCATCAGGGAGGCATCAGCCAGACGATCACCGTGCCGGCGAATCGCACGATCACGGTCAACGCCGACCCATTCGGCGTCGTGCTGGTGACGGCACCCACGGTGAGCGGCCTCGAGCGGCGGCCGCTGACCGTGGCCGAGAACGCCTACGTTCAGGAGGGGAGCCTGACGACCAACTTCAGCGGCTCATCGGCCCTGCTCGTCCGCAGCGGCAGCACCACGGCCACCCACAACGCAGCCTACCTGAAGTTCAACCTGGATGCGGTCTCACCGACGCTGCTCGCCGACGCCACCCTCAGCGTCACCGCCTTCGACCCCGGCGCCACCGACCAGACGACGGCCGGCGTGATCTGCCACGTGTACGGGATCACGAACAGCTCGTGGCGGCAGGCGACCAGCGGCACGAGCCCGGGCATCACCTGGTCGACCGCCCCCAACATCAACCAGGCGAGTCATCCGACCTCGCGCACCAC
>JBJTRH010000295.1:0-23753 GCA_046076065.1 Planctomycetaceae bacterium
GTTCGAGGAGAGCCGCCCGAGCCGCTGCGGCGACATGGCCGTGCTGGTCTCGTCGAGCCCCATGCCATAGACGATCGCCGCCGTGCTCCCCTCGCTCCCGTAGGCGAGCGACTGGAGCCCGCCGCCCAATCCGGTACCCGAGTTGCGGAGCAGGTCGGCCGACGTCGTGCCCTCGAAACTCCATTGGTAGAGCAGCGCGGGCTCGGACCGAGCGGCATCGCGGAGCTGCGACGTGAACGTCCGCGCGGCGGGGGTGGCGAGCACGCGGGACACCGTGCTGCCCCCGTCGCCGTCGCCCGGCAGCCGCATCGTCACCCGCACGACATCGGCGGGTCCCTCGTCACGCTGCCGCGTGACATCGGCGTGGATCGTGGTCGCCTGGCCGTACGGGTTCGACACGGAAAGCACGGCCGCCGACGCCGACTCGTCGAACATCACCAGCGAGGGCTCGCGAACCGCGAGGGTGGCTCCGCTGCCGGTGGCGAGCGTCCCGGTGGCGAAGAAGGCGGCCTGCGTGAGCCGCATCGCGTCGTGCCGCGCCGCCTGCAGGTTCCGCGTGTTGGAGAGGATGCGGACCGCGGGATTCGCCGCATACGCCGCCACGGCCGAGCGGCTCGCGCCCGGCATCACCACGTAGGCATAGCTGCCTCCCGAGGGAGCCGTGCCGTGGCCCACCTGGAGACTGAACACGCTGCCGGTGACGAGTGTGCTGGGCTGCGACGTGTTGATCCCTGACCAGGATCCGCTCTGGACGGCCGCGCGGAGGGTGACGCTCTGCGGCGTCGGGAACACGTAGCCGACGCCGTCGTGGTGCACCCAACTCACGTCGCCGCGCGACATCGTTCCGCTTGTCACACTTCCGCTCGAGCCGCTCGTGGCCGCCCATGCGGCCGAGCCGGATTGGAAGGTCTGATTGAGCGTGGTGATCACCTCGCCGGTGGCCGCGGGGGCGTCGATGCCCGCGCCCAGTGCCACCTCGATGTCGTCGAAGAAGAACCAGGCCTTGCGCGCCTTCACGTTCCGCTGCGAATAGTCGAGCACGGTGGCACCGTTGCGACCATCCGACACGCCACCCACGAAGCCGGTCGTGCCGGCCACGCCCCAGGTCGACCCTGGCGTGAGCGAATACGCCGCCTGCTCCGTGGTCGTGCCGGGCAGCCGCCGCCAGTCCCAGATCGGCTGGATGTCGGTGTATTCGTTGCCCCGCCGCTGGATGAGGTTGACGCCATCGGCAAGATGGAGGTTCTGCAGGCCCTCGCCATTGCCCGTCTCGGGCTCGAGCGTGCGGGTCGACGACACCTTCACCGTCGCCGAGAAGCCCGGCCGCTGGTGCGAGGTGAAGTCCGACCTCCAGAAGTGTCGGTGCCCGGTCAACGCGAGCGCCGTGGAGGCCGTGCCGGAGGTCTTCGCCGCGTTGAGCCGGCTGCGCATCGCCGTCAGCTCGGCGGCTCGGTACGTCGTCTTGGCCTTCGCCTGATCGATCACGCCGATGATCCCGTTCCCGAGGTTTTTGCTGCTGGTCCGGGTGACTCCCCGCCCCTGGGCCGTGTGGTCGAACGTGGTGCCCCGCAGCATCCACTGCTGGCCGTCGAGCAGGTAGTCGGCGATCACATGAGCCTCGGCATCGGCGAGTGCGTAGCCGGTGCCCACCGCATAGGAGGTGATGTCGAGCGAGAGGGATGCGAACGTCAGACCGTAGGAGCCGTTGTTGAGCTGCGGCCCGTGCTGATGAAAGCTGAAGTCGGGCTGGATACCCTCGCCCGTCGTGGTGACCAGTGTGTCGCCGATCGCCCCGAATGCCTCCGCGGTGAGCGCGTCGTCGCGGACGATCACGCCGCGGAGGATCGTGGCGTAGGCCCGATCCACGCGATTGGTGCCGGTGTTGGTGCCGGCATTGGTGCTTCGCGGGATATACGAGCGGCCGACGATCGCCGTGCCGCTCGTGAGCTGGGCCGCCGTGAGCTGCGGCTGCACGAGCAGCATCGTGCCGCCGAGGAGCTGCGGCGTATTGATATCGTTGAACCACCAGTTCGTGCTGCGGGGGTTGAGCGTGACGAACGCGTCGTAGGCCTTGCGAATGCCCGCGAGCAGCGTCGGCGAGCCGGAGAGCGAATGGGTGGGGCTCGCGTATGCCCGCGCCATGTGCAGGAGCCGCGTGAGATGCGTCTGCTGGGACCAGCCGGTCTGGCTCGTGTCGGCGTAGTCGACGTCGGCCCAGCGGCCATCGCTCCCGAGCGAACTGAGGTAGCCGTTGGTCGTGGCGGCGCTCAAGGCCGACGACACGAGGTTGGCCCTGATCCACGATTCGAACATGTCGAGATCGTCTGCGCGGGTGGCCGCCGCGACGGCCACCGCGAGGACCAGGCTCGAAATCGGAAGCAGGCGACGCATGCTGCGGATCACGCGGGCTCGATGCCCGGCATGGCTCCCGTGGAGGTGGCGAACGAGTCGGCCTCGAGGCCGGTCTGCCGGAGGATCGACACGAACAGGTTGGGCAACGGGTGATTCTTCTTCTGGTCGAAGGCGACGTGGCTCCCGTGGCGGAATCCGCCGCCGGCGAGGAGCACCGGCAGGTTGCGATTGTCGTGGCTCGAGGCGTTGCCGAGGTTGCTCGTGAGCAGCACGGTGGTGCGATCGAGCACGCTGCCGCCCTCACCCCCACCCTCGTCGCCGGCGGCGAGTCCCTGGAGAAAATCGCTCCAGGCCCTGACGATCTCGGTCTCCACGAGCGCGAGCTGGGCGAGCTTCTCGTCGTCGAGCCCGTGGTGCGAGAGCGAGTGATACCCCTCGTCCACCCCGTCGATCGGCACCACGCCGCTGCTGCCGCCAAGGTGCAGCGTCACGAAGCGGGTCGAGTCGGTCGCCAGCGCGAGCCGCACCATGTCGCTCATCAGCCGCTGCCGGCCGACGAAGTCGTTGGGATCGCCGATGTCGGTGGGCTTCGAGATGTCGACCTTGGGCTTCGGCCGGTTCACCCACGCCTCGCTCTCCACCAGCCGCTGTTCCAGTTCCCGAACGCTGGTGAAGTAGGCGTCGAGCCGGTCGCGATCGCCGCGGCCGAGGGTCTGCTCGAGCGCCCGCGTGTCGTCGGCGACGAGGTCCATGATGCTCCGCCCCTCGCGGGCCCGCGCCGCCTGGCGCTCGCGGTCGGCGGCAGAGTCGGCCACGAAGAGCCTCGTGAACAGCCGCGACGGCGAATCCTCGGCCGGCACCATCGACCCATTGTCGGTGTACGACGGGCTGTTGCTGCCCGCGAGGCCGAGCACGAGCGAGGGAAAGCGGGTCGCCCCACCGAGGTGCTTCGCCAGCAATTGGTCGAGCGAGATCGTGTTTCGCGTCTGGGCCGAGGCCGACATCGGGGCGGCCGTGAGCAGGCTCGCCTCCGCGCGATGGCCGCCCGACACCCCCGGATGCGACGCTCCGGAGATCACGGTGAACCGGTCGCGGAGCGATCGGAGCGGGTCGAGATACCTCGACGGCTCGTAGCCCCGGCCCGCCTGCCTGGGATTGAGGTTCTCGGCGAGCAGCCCGAGGCCGAGGGTCATCGCCACGAATCGCCGCGGCGGCCGGACGGCGGCGGTCTCCCCAAAGGCGGCATGCATCGCCGACAGCCACGGCACGGCCATCGCGACCCCCGCGCCCTTGAGCAGGGTGCGGCGGGGCAACGCCCGCTGGAAGTCGCAGCGCACACGGATGTCCATCACTGGTTCCTCGGCCTGACAGGAAGACGCACCGTGGGCCTCATTTGTTCAGAAACATGGGGCTGGCGACCACGGCCCGGACGACGGCCGCAAACCCATGATCGTCCGCCGCGGCCTGTTTCGCGATGGTTTGGACCGATTTTCGGTCGGCATACGAGAGCGTGGCCCCCGTCCCATATACTAGCAGGTGCCCGGCCAGGCTGGCAGCGAGCCGCTGCGGGTCGGCCGCCACGATGCGGCGAAACTCGGCAAAATCGCCGAATTGACGGCCATCCGCCAGCACGTCGCCGGAGTCGATGCGGATGCCCGGCTGCGGCTTGCCCCCCTGCATCGACAGATACCGGTCCCGCCACCGTCCGGCCGGGTCGAAGTTCTCGAGGGCGAAGCCGGGGGGATCCATGATGCGGTGGCAGGTCGCACAGGCTGCGTCGCTCCGGTGCCGGGCGAGCTGGTCGCGGATCGACGTGGCTCCGCGGATGTCGGGCTCGATCGCGGGCACGCCACCGGGCGGGGGCGGCACCTCAGCGCCCAGGATCCGCTCGCTGACCCAGGCACCACGCACCACGGGCGACGTGCTGTTGCCGTTCGCCGTGACCTTCAGGATCGCCCCCTGCGCGAGCAGCCCGCCCCGGTGGCTCGTGCCCGACACCTCCACCCGCTGCATCGTGTCGCCGCACACGCCGGAGATCTCGTAGTAGCGGGCCAGCCTGCTGTCGACGTAGGTGACGTCGGCGTCGGCCAGCCACGACACGGGCCGGTCCTCGCGGAGCAGCTCCTCGAGAAAGCGATGCGTTTCGGCGAGCATCGACTGCTTCACCACGCCATCGAAGCCCTTGTAGAGCTTCCGGTCGGGTTCGGTGAAGTCGATCTGGTCGAGGTCGAGCCACTCGCCGGCGAAGTCGCGGACGAATCCTGCCGCGGCCGGCCCGGAGAGCAGCCTATCCACCTCGCCTCGCAGCACCGCGGGCTTCCGGAGTCGCTTGGCATCGGCGAGCGCGGCGAGGGTGGCATCGGGAGGGCCGCCGGTGAGGAAGTAGCTCAGTCGCGCGGCGACCGCATGGTCGTCGAGCCGCCCGGGCTTCTCGACGAGATACAGAAACCGTGGCGAGCAGAGGATCGCTCGATAGCCGGCGCGAAGCGCCTGCTCGAACGTCGCCCCCGCGGCGAGGCTCTCCCTCGCGAGCGTCACCGCGGCGATGGCCTCGCCGCCCTCGAGCGGCCGACGAAACGCCCGCCTGGCGAGATCCGCGACGAGTCGCTCGAGAGCGGCTTCCGGGGCCGACGGCACAGGCCGCACGCCGCCCGTTCCGGGGCGCGGCTCGAGCGGCACGTCGCCGAGCACGAGCCGCCGCACGCCGTCGTCGTCGGGTCCGCGATGAATCCGCTCCATCGAGAGCCGTTCGATGGCGATTCCCGGCACCTGCTGCGGCTCACCCTCGCCCGTGCCGATCTGCCCGTCGGCAAACTTCGCCTGCTTGAGCGTGGCGTCGCCCGGCCTGATCTCGAGCATGTGGCGGCGCGGAAGCCACGCCTCGAACTCGATCTCGCGGGCCTCGGGCTGGGCCTCGAACGCGGTCAAGTACTCGAGCAGCGGCGCACTCGACACGCACAGCCCGGTGTGCACGGTGCTCCACACGCCGCCCGTCTCCGGCGGATTCAGGGCGGCGACGCGGATGCGGAACCGATACCAGCCGTCGGCGGGCGCCATGGTCGCCGGGATGCGGCCGTAATAGATGGTCCCATTGGCCCACACCACCGCCCGATCGCGAAGCAGTTCCGGCTCCCGGCATCGCACCTTCGGATCGACGCGGCAGATCCCGGCCGCGTCGAAGTCGCGGGTGAACGAATCGTCCGGCCCGAGCGCCCGCCGAAACGCCTCGTCGAGCGCGGCATCGACCACCGTGAGGTGCCGCTCGAGCTGGTGGTGCGACATGGTCTGCCGCGTGGCGACGGTCGTGTAGCCTCCCGGCCTGCCCTCCTCCGGGATCATCGTCGCCAGCGGAATGTCGATCCCGAGCACCGCATGCAGCGACCGCTCGAGCTCACGGCGGGAGAGCCGCCGGGCTCGCACGCGACCGAAGCGGGCATCGCGGTCTGCGATCTCGCGGGTCAGCCAGCGATCCGCCGCCGCGCGGAACGACGCCACCTCGGCCGGCGTGGGCTGATCGGCTTCGGGGGGCGGCATCTCGCCGGCCGCCACGCGGTCGATGACCCGCATCCAGGGCCGATCCCCGGCAGGGGCTTCGGGATCGAATCGCAGGCTTGTGAGATCGAGGCCGGCCTCGGCATCGGCCCCCGCATGGCAGTCGCTGCAGTGCCGCTTCAGAAACGCCGCCACGGGTGCTGGGGGCGACCGTGGGAGGTCGGCGCCGCTCTCCGCGGCCGACGCCGCGGCGATGGAGAGCCCGCAGGCCACGAGCATGGACACGGTCGTCGGGCGTCGCACGTCGCGGGGTCGCATGGGCGGAAGGGCCGCAGACCGGGGATCACCTCGTCCCCGCCGCCTCCATCGTACCCGGACGCCCGCCGCGACTCAGCGTCGATTTCATGCGACGCGGCGGCTTCTTTCGGAACGAACTCAGCGACGGGGCACGGGCAGCCCCGAGCCAGGCGGCGAGCCGGCCGTTACCCCCCAGCGGAACCGCCCGCCTCGCCCCGCAGCTCGACGAGGGCGTTCGAGGCGGCCCGCTGCTCCGCCTCCTTCTTGTTGCGACCCCAGGCCGGGGCGTAGCGCCGGCCCCCGATCTGGGCCGACACCCGGAAGCTCTTGCTGTGGTCCGGGCCGGTCTCCTCGAGAACCTCGTACGTCGGCGTGATGCCGTAGTCGCGCTGCGCCCATTGCTGCAGGAGCGACTTGTGGTTCGAGCCGAGCTCGCCGCTGGCCACCTTCTCGATCTCGGGCGCGAGCATCCGGCCGACGAGCGGTCGCACCGCGTCGAGGCCGCCGTCGAGGTAGATGGCGGCGACCAGCGACTCGAAGAGGTCGGAGAGCACCGACGTCGGCACGGCCCGCGTCGGGGTCGAGAGCCCCTTGCCCACGATCAGGAACGTCTCGAGCCCCAGCTGCTCGCTGATCCGGCTGCAGGTCTCACGGCTCACCACCACCGACTTGATCCGCGTCAGGTCGCCCTCCAGCGACTCGGGAAACAGCCGGAACAGCGTCTCGCAGACGAGGAAGCCGAGAATGGCGTCGCCGAGAAACTCGAGCCGCTCGTTCGAGGCCAGCCGATGCTGGGCGCCGGAGGCATGGGTGAGCGCGGCGACGAGCACGGCCGGGTCGCGGAAGGTGTAGCCGATCCTCCGCTGGCACTCGACCACGTCGATGCCGCTCTCGGCGACGGTCCGTGGTTCGTGGGCGGCCATGACTGCTCCGATCTCGTGATCCCCCGGAATATCGGGGTTTTGCCCGGCATGTCAACGTGAGCGTGCGGGCCGAGGCGGCCGCGAAACCGGCCGACCGAGCCGGCGCGAACAACCCGCCGCGGGGTCGCGTAGAGAGGGAAATGCATCTCCGCGAGCACCGCCGGCCTCCCCTGGGCCGGCCGGTGCCGTTTGTGCGCCACGAGCCTAGACTTCCGCGTTCCGTCGATCCTCGAAAGGAGTCCACCGATGACCTCCGGTTTCCCCGTTCTTCCGTCGTTTCGTGGCGGCCCCGGCCGTCGCGTCGCCTGCGTCTTCTGTGCCGCAGCCCTGGCGGCCGCCGCCGTGGTCGCCGCGGTCGTGCCCGACGCGGCCCGCGCCGAGCAGCCGGCCGATGATCTCGTGCATGCGCAGGCGCTCTCCAAGGCCTTCCGCCGGGCGGCCGAGATGGCCACCCCGGCCGTCGTGGTCGTCCGCAGCGCGTCGAAGCCCAAGAAGGTGAGCGGCCGCAGGCCGCAGCGGGGCCAGGGCGACAATCCCCTCAAGGGCACGCCCTTCGAGGGCATGTTTCCCGACGGCCTGCCGGAGGGCTTCGAGTTCAACATGCCCGAGCGAGGACGGGTGCCCGGTCGCTCGGGCGTGGGCTCGGGCGTGATCGTCGACGCGTCGGGCCTCGTGATCACCAACAACCACGTGGTCGAGGGGGCCGACGAGGTGATCGTCGAACTCGCCGACGGCCGTGAGTTCAAGGCCGCCTCCGTCGAGACCGACCCCAAGAGCGACCTCGCCGTGGTCAAGCTGGCCGACGCCAAGGGCCTGCCGACGGCGAAGCTCGGCGACTCCGACAAGCTCGAGATCGGGGAGTGGGTGATCGCGATCGGGAACCCGTTCGAGCTGGAGACGACGGTCAGTGCCGGCATCATCAGCGGCAAGGGCCGGGTGCTCGGCGACACGCGGGCTGAGTTCCTCCAGACCGACGCGGCCATCAATCCAGGCAACTCGGGCGGGCCGCTGATCAACCTGGAGGGCGAGGTGGTGGGCATCAACACGGCCATCGCCTCGAATAGCGGCGGCTACCAGGGCATCGGCTTCGCGATCCCGGCCAACCTCGCCCGCTGGGTCACCGACCAGCTGATCGCCAAGGGCACGGTGGAGCGGGCCTACATTGGCGTGCAGATGACGCCGCTCGACGCGCGGATGTCGTCGAAGCTCGGCGTCTCGGACCGCGGCGGCGTGCTCGTCAACGACGTGGTGCCCGGGTCGCCGGCCGCAGCAGCAGGCGTGCAGGAACTCGACGTGATCACCGCCTTCGACGACAAGCCGGTCAAGGGACTGCGGTCCCTGCAGGAGGTGGTCGAGCGGTCGGCGATCGGCAAACCCCACACGCTCACCGTGTTTCGCGACGGCGAGCAGGTCACGCTCACCGTGACGGTGAAGCCCCTGCCCTCCGAGATCGCGATGGGCGGGGAGCCGCCGGCGCGGGAGCCGCAGGGCGACAGCGAGACCTTCTACTCCGAGGAATTCGGCCTCGAGGTCCGCGACAAGTCGTCGCTCGCCGAGGACGCCTACGAGGGCGTCGAGGGGGTGATGGTCGACCGCGTGGACGATGACGGCGTGGCCGCGGCGGCCGGAATCGGGCCGGGCATGCTGATCCGCAAGGTGGGCCGCACGCCCGTCTCCACGATCGCCGAGTTCGAGAAGGCGCTCGCCGACCAGTCGGCCGCCGACGGCGTGGTGCTCGGGGTGCGCACGCCCCGTGGCAATCAGGTCGTGCTCCTCAAGAAGAGCTGACCGCCGTTCGCGGCCGGGGGTGGCGGGGCCGCCCGCCCCCCCGGCGCGTCGTGGACGGGCCGGACGTCGCCCGCACCCTTGCAGGGCGATGTCCGGCCTGTCAGGCTCTCGCCCCATGGCCACCCTCGGCGTCAACATCGACCATGTCGCCACGGTCCGGCAGGCCCGCCGCACCGTGGAGCCCGATCCCGTGTGGGCGGCGGCGCTGGCCGAACTCGGCGGCGCCGACGCCATCACGGTGCATCTCCGCGAGGACCGGCGGCACATCCAGGACCGCGACCTCGAGGTGCTCCGCCGGACCGTCCAGGTGAAGCTCAACCTGGAGTGCGCCATCGCGCCGGCGATGATCGACATCGCCTGCCGCGTGAAGCCCTGCCAGGTGACGCTCGTGCCCGAGAAGCGCGAAGAGGTGACGACCGAGGGCGGCCTCGACGTGGTCGCGCACCGCGACGCCACCGCCGCGGCGGTCCGGCGGCTGCATGATGCCGGCATCGCGGTCTCGCTGTTCATCGATCCGAGCCCGCCGCAGATCGACGCCTCGGTCGACCTCGCCGTGGCCGCCGTGGAGCTCCACACCGGCTGCTACGCCAACGCCACCCGCGAGGCCGACCGCCACGACGAGCTCGTGAAGCTCGCCCGCGCCGGGGTGATGGCCCGGCAGGCCGGCCTCGAACTCAACGCCGGCCACGGGCTCACCTACCGCAACGTCGTCCCCGTGGCCCGCATCGAGGGCATGGGCGAACTCAACATCGGGCACTCGATCGTGGCCCGCGCCGTGTTCGTGGGGCTCGCCGAGGCCGTCCGCGAGATGAAGCGCCTGATCGCCTGACGGCTCACAGCCCGCCGGCGAAGGCCTCGGGGTCGGTGAGCACGAAGGCGTGGCCGTGGTCGCTGGTCACGATCACGACGGCGTCGTCCCAGGCCTCGTGCCGCTCGATCCAGTCGAACACCGCCCGCACGGCCGCGTCACCGCTGCGAACGGCCCCCACGCAGTTGTCGATGTTGTTGGCGTGCGACGCCCAGTCGACCTCGCCCGCCTCCACCATCAGCCAGAATCTCCCGCGCGTGGCGAGCGCGTCCATGGCCAAAGTCGCCATCTCCGCGAGCGTGGGATTCTCGGTGAGGTCGGCCTCGGTGTACCGGATCGCCGAGCCGTACTTCTTGCGGAGCGCGTCGACCTCCTCGTCGTCGGTCGGGAGGTTTCCGGCGGCGGGATCGTGGTCGCCGTTGGCCGTCTGAAACGGCAGATGCCCCTCGGCGGCGCCAAACATGCCGAACAGCCGCAGGCCGCGGGCCGCGGCGTCGGCCGCAGCCTCGGCGAGCACCTCGCCGCCTCGCCGGCCGGGGGTTCGCAGCGCGAGCCGATAGCCGCCGCCCCGCTCGGCGTCGATGGCGGCGAGCGTCGACTCGGCCGCGTACTTCAGCCCGGGCTCGAAGTTGGCCCCCTGATCCTTCTCCTCCGTCGCCCGCACGCCGAAGCCGCCGCCGAGCACCACGTCGAGCCCCGGGAGCGGCTCGGTCCGGTGCGCGATCGACGGCAGCCCCACGAGGTCGCGGGTGATGTCCTGGTAGTCGTCGCGGCTCACGTTGTTGGCATACGAGCAGGCGGGCGTGGCGTGCGACGGGGGCACGCTCGAGACGGCCCCTACCGCGTAGCCCCGCCGCTGGAGCGTGCGGGCGATCGGCTCGACGTGCCTGCCGACCGGATCGACGTTGATCGCGTCGTTGTAGGTCTTGATGCCGGTGCAGAGCGACGCCGCCGACGCCGCCGAGTCGGTGTAGGTGTGCCGCACGTCCCGATCCTTGCCGATGAGATACGTCAGGCTCATCCGCCGGTCCCAGGGCGTCGCCCCGCCGCGGGTCACGTCGTAGCCGCCGGCAACCTCCCCACCGGGATTCTTGACCACCTGCGCATCGACGTCCGTGGTCGTCTTCGCGTTGGCCGGGCTCGTCACGCAGAAGCCGAAGTCGGTTGGAGCGCCGCGGTAGTCCTGGAACGAGAAGCCCGTGCCCCGCCCCTGCGCATACTCCACCGCGCCGCGGGTGGCGATCGCGGCGGTGCGGGTGGTGTGCCAGTCGAGCCCGTCGAATACGACCAGCACGATGATCTTCTTGCCCGCGTCGGCAGCGGTCATCTGCAGCCGGTACACGTCGGTCTGATCGAAGTACTCGGCCTCGGGATTGAGCGTGTGCTCGGGCAGGCGGCCGTAGAGCGCCTCGAGACGGCCGGAATCGCGGTAGACGCTCGCGGTGCCGCTCACCGCATCGAGGGTCATCCCGAACGAATAGACAGGGATGAGCCGATTGGAGTGGCTCGAATGGCTGACGTACTTCTGCGGCTGATCCCCCCAGTAGCCCCACGACGCCGTCCCGGTGGCCTCGGCATCGGCCTGCATCTGCCGGATACGGTCGGGCGCGGCCGTGTGCAGGTCGTCCGGCGCGGCGGCGGCGTGATCAGCCAGGCCGGCGAGGAGGAGGGCCACGACGGACAGGAGGCGAAGGCGGGAACGGACGCTGGCATGCATGACCAGAGCATACCCGCCGCATGGCCGCGTTGAGGATGTCGCGGCCTCCCGGCTATCCTCCGCCCGGCGAGCGCTGCGGCGGCGCTCGCTTGGTGTCGTCGCCGCTGGAGACGGATCGCATGGGGAATCGCCCGGCCTGGCTCGACACGGTCCGATCGCAGGTGGAGTTCGCCGGTGCGGCCCCACCCCGCGACCGCACCGGCTCGGAGTTCGACTGGGAATGGTTCGCCACGCGGGGCCCGCGAGCCTCGGCCCCCCCGCCGCCCGGCGCGCCGTTCTCCACCGAATGGCTGGCCTCGCATGCCGAGCCGCTCTGGGACGTTCGCGAGCGGCTGGCCGACGACACGAGCCGCCTCGTGTTCGACATGCACCTCGTGCTCCGCGGCGCGGGGCCGGCCCGCTTCTGTTTCCCCCGGCTCGAGTTCACCGACTGGCTCGTTGTGCACCGCCGCGAGCCATTCGCCGTCGAAGGGCTGCCGTCGGACTACCTCGGTCGGCCGCTGGAGGTCTTCGACCTAACCGTCGCTCCCACCGGCGCGCGGGTCCGGGTCGTCGCGACCGCGATGCAGATCGGCCTCTGCAACGCCTACCGGCAGTACGTGCCGACCCGCGGCGGCACGCCGTTGGGGCCAAGGCCGGGCGATGTCGTGCTCGACTGCGGCGCCTGCATCGGAGACTTCGGCATCCTGTTCGCCGCGCTCGCCGGCACAGGCGGCGGCGTGCACCTCTTCGACCCGGTGCCGCTCCACGTCCGCTACTGCCGTCATCAGATGTCGCTCAATCCCGGGCTCGCCGGGGTGCTCAATCCGGTGCAGGCCGCGGTCGGGGCCACGACGGCCTCGGTGGCCGGTGCCACCGGCGACGTGGAGCGGGTGTCGCCCGGCGGGCTCGCGGTCGACTCCTACGAGCAGGTGTCGCTCGACGACTACGCCGACACCGCCAAGCTCGCGCGGGTCGACATCGTGAAGATGGACATCGAGGGTGCCGAGCCCGATGCGCTCGCGGGCGCCCGGGACTGCCTCGCCCGCCTGCAGCCCAGGCTCGCGATCTCGACCTACCACCGCCCGGAGCATCTCTGGGAAATCCCGACGGCGATCCTCGCCGCCAACCCCAGCTACCGCCTCCACTTCGGCCACCACATGCCCGTGAAGTGGGAGAGCGTGTACTACGCCATCTAGGATCCGCCCCCCTGCGTGGCCCAGCCCGCATCGCTCACGCGAAGACCGCTTCGACCGGCTTCCCCTTGCCGTCCTCCGTGGCATAAAAGGGCCGGTTCTCGATGTCGAAGGCTGTCTTCGGGCTGATGCCCATCGCCGTGAAGAGCGTGGCATGGAGGTCGGCGATCGTCACCGGGTTCTCGACGGCCACGCAGGGCCGCTCGTCGGCCGTGCGGCCATGCACGAAGCCCCGCCTCATGCCGCCGCCGAAGAGCACCACCGACGATCCGCCGGTGAAGTGCCGGTGCTGGCCGTAGTGCTCGGGCTTCTGCAGGAAGTCCTTTGGCGAGCTGGCCTGGTCCTTCGCCGTGGAGCCCGGCTGACCCTCGGTGATCATGTCGCGGCTGAACTCGCTGGCGATCACCACGAGCGTACGGTCGAGCAGGCCGCGGGCTTCGAGGTCGCGGACGAGCGTGGCGATCGGCCGGTCGATCATGGCATGCAGCTTCTGCATCCGCTCGTGACCGCGCTCGTGGGTGTCCCAGTGCACGAAGGGAACGTACTCCGTGGTCACCTCGACGTAGCGGGCCCCCTGCTCCACGAGCCGGCGGGCGAGCAGGCAGCCGCGGCCAAAGCGGCCGTCATCGCCCCCCATGTCGTACCGCTCGAGCACGTCCTTCGGCTCGCGGGTGATGTCGAAGGCGTCGCGTTCCTTCGCGCCGAGCAGGCGGTGCGCATTGTCGACCGCCCGGAGCATCGACTCCTGATGAAAGTCGCTGGTGAACTCCGCCTGCGGCGACGACGTCACGAGACGTCGGAAACGCGCATAGCGGGCGGCGAAGCGGTCGGCCTCCATACCCCGCGGCGGACGCACCGCGAGGGCCGCCTGCTCCGGGTACGGGAGGTTCATCGGCTCGTGCTCACCGCCGAAGAAGCCGGCCGTGGTGAAGGCCTTGATCTCCTCGTTCTCGCCGATCCCCTCGAGACGCTGGCCGATGTTCACGAACGCGGGCATCACGGACGTGCGGGGGCCGAGTACACGGCTCATCCAGGCGCCGAGGTGCGGGCAGGCGACCGTCTGCGGCGGCACGTAGCCGGTGTGCCAGTGGTACTGGTGCCGCGAGTGGAGGATGCTGCCGAGGTCGGGCTGCACGTGCGAGCGGATGAGCGTGGCGCGATCGAGCACGGCGGCGATCTCGGGCAGGCCCGAGGCGATCTCGACCCCGTCGATGGCAGTGGGGATCGCAGGAAACGTGCTGATCACGTCGGCCACGGCGAGCCCGGGCTCGAACGGCTTGTACCGCTTGGGATCGAAGGTGTCGGGCGCCGCCATGCCGCCCGCCATCCAGAGCACGATGATCGCGTCAGCGGTCGCCGCGGGATGCACGATCGCGGGCGTGACGGACGCCCGGGCCCGCGGCTCGGGAAGGGCGAGCGTGGCGGCCGCGGCGGCCGAGAGGCTGCGGAGCAGGTCGCGGCGGGTCTGCATGGGAATCTCCTTCGGCCGGGCGGACATCAGCGGACCAGTTGGAACTCCGGAAGCATCACGACCGCCCAGAGCAGGTCGGCCACGCCCTCCGGCGTGGGCACCTCGCCGAACAGATCACGGCCGGCAGCCGCCTCGGCGGGCGTTGCCGGTCGTGCCAGCGCCGTGCGAAACACGTGATCGACGATCGCGTCGGCGGAGGGCCCGCACCGCTCGAGGATCGTCGCCCCGCCGCGGGCGAGGTCGTCGGCGAGGCTCTGCTCGTTGGCGAGCCGGATCGCCTCGAGCGTGGTCAGGTCGGACGGCCGGCTGGTGACGACTTGGTCGCGATTCGGGCGGCCGAGCGCCGCCATCAGGGGCGTGGCCTTCACGAGCGCCGCCCGCACCATCGGGAGCCGGTCGGGGGCGACTCCGAGCGCGAGCAACTCGGCACACCGCGGGGCTGCTGCCTGCCACGTGTCCTGCCTCACCACGACCGCTGCCGGAGCCCAGTCGGCGGGCTCGGCGGCCTTCGGAAACACACCCTTCGCATCGGGCCGGGACGACGTCCACTCCCAGGCGTCGTCGGTGGCGAGCGTGGCGGTCGAGCCGTCCACGCAGGCCACGCGAAACTCCACGAGCAGGGCCGCCGGGCCCCCCGCCTTCCCATTCGCGGCCGTCACCAACACGTCGTTCGCGCCCTCACGGAGGTCGGCGGTCACCAGCTCCCGCACCGGCTGCCGCCAGTCGTCGGCCCGCGTTATCCGCTTGCCGTTGAGGAACAGCGTGGCCTCGTTGTCGGCTGCGAACACGACGACCGCGTGCGTCGCGGCTGCGGGGAGCGTGAAGGTGCGCCGGAACGCGAGTTGCTCGCCGGGCGGTGACTCGGCACGGTCGTTCGACCAGATCCATGCGGCGACCGGCCGCGGTGAGTCGGCCCCGGCAGGCGGATCGAACCGCAGGACCTCCGCATCCGGCCGCATCGGCGCCGAGCCGGTGAGCTGCCAGACCGCGTCGGAGAACTGTTCCGCGGTCATCCGCCGCGGCAGGGGGCCGGCAAAGGATTGCTCGCCGGTCTCCGCGTCTGCCGGCACGGCGGGCGTGGCCGCCCCGTAGGCCTCGGAGGTGGCGATCGTCTCGAGCACGTGCTTCACGTCCCAGCCGTGGGCCACGAGGTCGCCGGCGAGCATCTCGAGCAGGTCCTCGCTCCACGGGGGCGTCCGCAGGCTGTCGACGGGGTGGACGATGCCGCGGCCCATGAGCCTGTGCCAGAGCCGGTTGACGAGCGTGCGCGACAGCCAGCCATTCTCGGGCCGCGTGATCAGCGCGGCCAGCTGCTCGAGCCGCTTCGGCGGCGGCGCGGCGGAATCCACCTGACCGAGCTCCGGAAACGGCCAGGCCGGCGCCGCCATCGTGCCGGTCGCCTTCTCGCAGCGGTGCAGTTCGAGCGGCGTCGGCGCGGCGATCGCGGCCAGCGCGTAGGTCTGTGCGAGCGTCCAGCGATCGACGAAGGAGTCGTGGCAGCTCGCGCACTTGAAGTTGATCCCGAGGAAGGTCTGACCGACGTTCTGGGCGAACTGGATCGGCACGGTCTGGCTCGCGTTGACCGTGCCCCGCCAGACGATGCCGTCGACGAAGCCCCGCGACTCGTCGGCGGGGGCCACCAGTTCGCGAACGAGCTGGTCATAGGGTTTGTTCGCCACCAGCGACCGGTGCAGCCAGGTCGTGACCTGCCGGCGGCCGCCGGTGATGTAGCCGGTGCCCGTGTAGTCGTTGCGGAGGAGGTCGTTCCAGAACGTGAGCCAGTGCTCGGCGTAGGCGAATCTGGCGTCGTCACCGAGCAGGTCGCGGACGAGCCGCTCCCGCTTGCCAGACTTCCCGTCGGCCACGAACCGCTCGACCAGCGCGGGTTCCGGGAGCAGCCCCGTGAGGTCGAGGCTCGTCCGGCGGACGAACGTGCGGTCGTCGCACCGCGGCGGCCGCGGGATGCCGCGTTCGGCCTGCCACGCGTCGATGATCCGGTCGACCGGGTTGGTGCGGCCATCGACGGCCGGCGGGAGGGTCACGGTGCGTAGTGACAGCGGCGGCTCCCACGACGACCGCTCGAAGGCGAAGCCCGGCTCCCACGCGGCCCCCTCGTCGATCCAGCGCCGCAGCGTGTCCACCGCCTCGGGCGGCAGCGGATCCCCGTCGGCCGGCATGCGGGTCTCGGGATCGCTCGTGGTGAGCCGCGCGACGAGTTCGCTGTCGTCCGCCCGCCCCGGCACCAACCCGGGCACACCCGAGTCGCCGCCCTTCAGCAGATCTTCGCGGGTGTTCATCGAGAATCCGCCCTGGCGGGCGTCGCCGATGTGGCATTCGCCGCAGTGCCGCTTGAGGAGCGGAACCACCTCGTGGGCGAAGTCCAGGGCCAGCGCCGGGCCGCCGGCCGCGCAAGCCACAACGACGACCACGAGCACGGCAAGCGTTGGAGGATGACGGTCAATCATGGGCGGGCGGATTGGGCCTGCAGCGAAGGAGGCGGCCGGTTCCCTCCCAGAGTCTACTCGCGGCCGACCGGCTGCCCGCCGACTGGGCAGCGGGAGCGCGCTTCGCGGAAGGGATCCGGCGGACGACCTGCTGTCCACCCCGCGGCGACTGCGGAATTTTGGCCCGTGCACCACGGACCGGACCAGGGGTTTTTCATCGCGTTCTCGTCCGAGGGACGCGGGGTGTGCCCATCCTGCAATGGCAGGAACATGCCACGGACCGCCGCGCACCTTGTCGATCACGTCATCCCACCGGTGCCCGTGCGACAGTGGGTGATCTCCGTGCCGAAGCGGCTGCTCGACGCCGCGGCCGGCGCCGACATGCTCGCCTGGGAGAACAGCGAATTTCCCATCGACGCGAGTGTCCGGATCGCGCTCATCGACCGCCAATTTCGTCTATGGCATCCTGCCAAGCGGCGGGGGGCTCTGGACAACCGTGGCAGTGCCCGAGCCCGGCCCCCTCTCGTGGGTCGCGCTCGCCGGCCTCGGTGGCCTCGCCATGCTCCGCCGCCGCAAGCGGAGTGCATCGGCCGCCTGATCGCGCCTCCGCCTCAGTCAAGCAAGCGACCCTCACCCGTTTTCGTCCGACCTGTTTCCCCTTTTTTCTTCAACTCCACGAGCCCTCTCAGAAAGAGAAGTGAACCATGCGTTTCCATCGACTGCTGATTTCATGTGCCATAAGTGTGTTCCTGTTTGCCGCTTCGGCGCCAGCCGAGGTCGTGCCCGGCAACCTCGGAAACCAGGGGACGGGCCTGATCGGCACGATCGGCGATCAAACGGGATCTTCGGTTGCTATCCCCTTCCTGACCGGCTCGTCGGCCGCCAATCTCATCGATGTGGTGATTGGGGTGCAGGGAGACGTGGTCTCCAGCCAGAACATTGCAGCCACCCTCTGCGGACAATGGTGATGACCCTGCGAGTATGCCGCTCGGCTGGACTGACTCCGTCACCGTCTTGTCCTCGACCGGCCTCGCCCGCCGCCGGCGGCGGGCCTGATCTGCGGCTGTGACCGATCCCCGCATCAGACGCACGGGTTGCGGATACGAAGGGCCGGGAATCTGCCGAAGTCTCGATCGGCGGTCCACAGTTCGGTGACCCCGTGCGACAGACAGATCGCTGCAATCCTGGCATCGTGTACCCTTGGCCCCGTGACGCCGCCGGCAGCCAAGAGCGACCGAAGGGTGTCCCAGTAGCCCGGTCCTTCAGCGATCAGGCAGATCGTGGGCGATTCGAGGAGCGCATCGACGGCGTCGATCGCCTGGTCCGGCGTCAGCGGTGTGCGGAAGATGCGCGGATTGGTTGTGACAGCCAGAAACTCATGCACGCAGGGCCAAGGCAGCGCCCAGGCGGCGGCGGCTTCGGCAAGCCCGCGAATGCGGTCGCGGGCCCTGTCGTGATGGGCATACTCCGTTCGCACAAAGGCGACGAGCATGTTCGTATCGACGGCTATCACGTGCCGCGATCCTCATAGATCATGTCCCGAATCCGTTGCCAATCCCCATCGGCACACTCGGGCTGGAAGCCTCCTCCGACCGGTTCGATGGTCCGCAATCGAAAGGTCCCCCGCCGGGGTCGACGTTCTTCGAGCACGCGGCGCAAGCCTTCCTGAACCAGTTCCCTGAGCGTGGTGCGATCGCGGACCGCAACCCGCCTGGCTTCCTCAAGCAACGCGTCGGCAACATCTATTGTCGTTTTCATATTGCTAACAATATTCGCTCGCACGGTCCCTGTCAACGGGCCGCAGGTGCCGCAGGTTCTCCTTGGAAGAGATCCACAGGTACTTCTTGAGGCCGAGATTGTTCGTGTCCGTCGCATGACGGTCGAGGAACGCGTGAAGGCGGCCTTAGGGTTGGGGCAGCGATTCGCATTGCTCCAGCCGGCTCCCCGCAAGGCGTGACCAATGTCAGATCCCGATGAGATGATTCGGGCTGCCGAGGAGGTGACCGCCTTTTTCGAGTCGCGAGGCGTGGAGGCATTGGTGATCGGGTCCGTTGACGGGGCTGTCGTTCGAAGCGTGCAAGCTCGAAGGCAAGCGTTCCACGGCCGCGTGCGACTGCGGCTGGAACTGGCCGCCACGCCATCGCTATTCTCCAGACGCGATTTGTCCAGCACTCGCATGAGCCTCGCCGCATGGCCTCCTCCGCCACACAACCACCCTTCAATGACGGCCCATCCATCCTCAATCAGCCACGGGTGATCCCTGGCGCGGGGCCAGCACCCCACAACGACTCCCGGCATGGCTGGGCCTACGAGAAGCCACTCAACGATCCGGTGATCGCTGAGATCTGGTGCTACACCCCGCGATACGGATACCGCGCCGGCGAGACGATCGACTTCCACGTCCACTCGACGCGACCGGTGTTCGAGATCGAGATCTATCGGGAAGGGCCCACGCCGGAGGTGGTCTACCAGCGGAGCGGTATTGCCGCGACGGCGGCGCCCACGCCTACGAATCCCCACGTGGTCGGCTGCGGCTGGCCCGTGGCGTTGCAGGTGACGGTCCCGAGTGAGTGGCGATCGGGCTTCTACGTGGTTATGGTCCGCGTCCGTGACGAAGACGGCGGCATCTTCGAGCGGGAGCATTTCTTCGTCGTCAAGCCGGCGACGCCAGCGCGAGCGACCAGCATCGCCTTCGTGGTCTCGACCGCCACGATGAACGCCTACAACGACTGGGGTGGCGGGAACAGCTATCACGGCGAAGGAGGCACCCCCCGGTTCAAGAAGGCGTTTCCACGCACCTCCCTGCTCCGGCCCTGGTCACGCGGCCTGATCAAGCTGCCCGGCGGCGCCCCGCGGGCCGTCTCCACCGCGGAACTTGCTCCCTTCGCGGTGCCCAGTCGGCCCGCCCACTCCTACGCCCACCATTACGGATTCGACCGTGACTAAGGCGATGCCAGCTGGGCCCTCTACGGCAAGCTCTTCATCGAATGGGCGGAGGCCGCCGGCTACACGCTCGACTACTACACCCTGCACGATCTCCACGACGATCCCCACGCGCTCGAGCCCTATCGGCTCTCGATCGTCGTCGGACACGACGAGTATTCGAGCTGGCCGATGCGGCAGGCGATCGAGCACCAACTCACGGCAGGCGGCAATCATGCCCGCTTCGCGGGCAACAACATCTGGCAGGTGCGCTACGAGGATGGCGGCACCACCTTCGTCAACCATAAGGATAAGACCACCGATCCTCTCCTCGGCACGGACCAGGAACGCTTCGTGAGCAACGCGTGGGACCTCCCCTGCGTCGGCTGGCCGCTCGCGCACACCTTCGGCCTCACCGGCTCCAACGTCATCCACGCGATGTACGGAGGGGCCGCGCCCCGGTCCAGCGGCGGATTCACGATCTACCGCCCGTGGCACTGGAGCCTCGAGGGGAGCGACCTGTACTTCGGCGACCTGATCGGCGGTCGGCCCGATTGCATCGCCGCGTACGAGATCGACGGCTGCGACTTCATCATGCGGGACGGCCTTCCCTATCCGACGGGTAAGGACGGAGCCCCTGCAAACCTCACGATCATCGCCATGGCCCCTGCGGTGCAGCACGAAGAGGATCACTTCAACGGCACCACCGCCACGACGATGAACTCCGTCGCCAACCCATCCATCAAGGGTGACGGAATGGGGCTGCCGCATTTGGAGGAGCATGAGGGAGCGCGGCACCCGAAATACGGAGCGGGCATGATCGCCAGCTACGACCGCGGTGGAGCGCCGGGCGATGGCACGATGTTCGTCGCCGGCGCCACCGACTGGGTGGTGGGCCTCCAGCGGCGGAACTGGTTCGTCGAGAAGATCACGCGTAACGTGCTCGACCGTCTCTCGGACTCCCGACCGCAGACACCGGCGCCCCATCGCGGTTAAGCAGCTTGCTCGGGGCTCCCTGCGACGGCCAGCAATTCGAATCTCGGCACCGGCCCCGAGGCACACGGCAGAGGTCACGTGCTTGCGACCAAGGGATGCCCCGTAACGGGGGGCCCCCTTCGCCCTCGAGCGGCTCTCCGTGATCAGCCGTGCAGATGGCCGCATCACCCGAGTCTGCTACGTGCTGACCAGACACAAAGCCGCCACCTGGGTCGACCCGGGCCGCTCGCGAACGTCCACGCGACCGGGGTTGAACGGCGGCGTCGAACTCACCCCGTTTGAGTTCTTGGACCCGCTCGCCGATCTCGTGCCGCTGCCGCCCGCTCGCAGCCCGCCCACCGACTGGGGCGAGCTCGTCCAGAACCATGACAATCTGCCATCGGCCAGGCCATCCGCTGGGCTTCCGGCGGCGCACGGCGCGAACCCGTTGAGTCTGGGGCTGCCCGCCGATTGGGCAGCCGGAGCGCGCTTCGCGGGATGGGCCCGCCTGATGACCGGCCCCCCCGCCCCGCGGCGACCGCGGGATTTAGGCCCGCGCACCACGGACCGGACCGACTCTTCCCGGCAACGCTTCCCGGCGCATGGTTTGCACGTACAACTGTCGTGGCCGTCCCGGTCACCCCGCCCCTGCCCGCCGCACGCCGATCCCCCCGCCGTGGCCCTCGACGAACTCCTCCGCCGCGACGTCCGCTTCCTCGGCGACATGCTCGCCTCGGTGATCCGCGAACTCGCCGGAGACGACGCCCACGTGCTGGTCGAGGAGGTGCGGCAGCTCGCCCGTGAGCGGCGCCACGGCCGCCACGACGCCGAGCCCGCGCTCGCCGCCATGATCGAGTCGCTCGACGACCGGCAGGCCACGGTCGTGGCCCGTGCGCTGGGCATCTTCTTCGACCTGTCCAACATCGCCGAAGACCGGCAGCGGATCCGCGTGCTTCGCGACCGCGAGCGGATGCGGCATCCCGAGCCGCTCGGCGAGTCGCTCGCGGCCGGCGTGGCCGAGCTGCGGTCACTGGGCGCGCCGGCCGACGACGTGCAGCGGGTGCTCGACCGGCTGGCGGTAGAGCTCGTGTTCACCGCGCATCCGAGCGAGGCGAAGCGGCGGTCGATCCGCTCCAAGCTCCGACGGATGCGGAGGAGCCTGCAGGAGTTCGACTCCACCGACCTCCTGCCCCGCGAGCGGGCCCGGCACGAAGCCGACATGCGGAGCGAGCTCGTGCTCCTCTGGCAGACGGAGTTCCTCCGGCCCTCGCGGCCGACCGTGCTCGACGAGGTCGATCGCGGCCTGTCGATCATGCCCCGCCTCTGGGAGGCCGTGCCGCAGGTGCATGCCGCGCTCCGCCGCGCCCTGGTGGAGCAGTATCCGGACCACGCCTTCGAGGTGCCGGCGTTCCTCTCCTTCGGCTCGTGGATGGGGGGCGACCGCGACGGCAATCCGTTCGTCACCGCCGACGTCACCGCCGCGACCCTGGTGAAGCTCCGCGACGCCGCGATCGACGCCCATCTTGCCCGCTGCGACCGGCTCCACGACCTGCGCACCGTATCGGCGAACGTGGCCGACGGCGGCCGGCCGCTGCAGGAGCGGCTCGCCGAGATGGGCCGTCGCTGGCCCGCGATCGCCGCGTCGGTGGAGCCGATCCCGGAGCACGAGGCCTACCGCCGCTGGCTGCGGATGATCCGCACCCGCCTCCTCGCCTGCCGGACCGCATCGCTCTCCGAGCCACCGGTCGACCACGCCTACCGCGATGGCGGCGACCTCGAGGCCGACCTCGAGCCGCTGCTCGCTGCCCTCCGCCGCGACCACTGCCTCGCCGAAGACTCGCCGGCGCAGGCCTGGTTCGACCTGGTGCGGACCTTCGGCCTCCACATGACCCGGCTCGACGTCCGCCAGGACGCCCGCGCCTACCGCGAGATCATGGGCGACATTCTCGCCGCCGCCGGCCTCGTGCCCGACGCGGCCGCCTACGAGGCGCTCGACGACGATGCCCGCGCGCGGCTCCTCGCCGAGTCGCTCGGCCGCGTGGGCGACATTCCCGAGTCGGGCCTGCGGCCGCTGGCGGTCGACTCGCTGCGGCTGTTTCGGGTGCTCCACGAGGCGGGCGTGCGGTTCGGGCCGCGGTCGCTCGGCGGGGCCGTGGTCAGCCTCACCCGCTGTCCGGCCGACGTGCTCTCGGTGCTGTGGCTCTGGCGCTGGGCGCAGGGACGGGCTGCCGCCGCGGGCGACCCCGTCGCCACGACCGACATCGCGATCGTGCCGCTGTTCGAGAAGATTCACGACCTCGCCCATGCCCACGAGACACTCGCCGCGATCCTCGACGTGCCCGCCTACCGCGAGCACCTCCGCGGCCGCGGCGACCGGCAGATCGTGATGGTGGGCTACTCCGACAGCACGAAGGACGGCGGCTACCTCTCGGCCTGCTGCGGCCTGCAGAACGCGCAGAGCCACCTCCACGCGGCCGCCGAGCCCCGCGGCGTGACGCTCACCTTCTTCCACGGTCGCGGCGGCTCGCTCGGCCGCGGCGGCGGGCCGGCCGCGCGCGGCATCCTCTCGCTGCCCTCGGAAACCCTCGACGGCTCGCTGCGGCTCACCGAGCAGGGCGAAGTCCTCGCCGAGCGCTACGACGACCCGGAGATCGCCCGTCGCCACCTCGAGCAGGTCACCTGGGCCACGCTCGTGGCGTCGAGCGTGCGCAGAACCGAGCCGAAGCCGGAGTGGGTGGCGATCGCGGAGCGGATGGCGGGGCGGTCCTTCGCCGCCTACCGCGAACTCGTCGACCAGCCGGGCTTCATCGGCTACTTCTCGCAGACGACCCCGATCGATGAGATAGAGACCCTCCCCATCGGGTCGCGGCCCTCCCGCCGCCGCGGCGAGCGGACGCTCGACGACCTGCGGGCGATCCCCTGGGTGTTCGCCTGGACGCAGAGCCGCTGCATGATCCCCGCGTGGTACGGCCTGGGCACGGCGCTCACGGACGTGAAGTATGACGACCGCCGCGCCTGGCAGGCGATCTGCGACATGTACCGCCAGTGGCCCTTCTTCCAGGCGACGATCGACAACGCCACCCTCGCCCTCGCGAAGGCCGACATGGTGATCGCCCAGCGCTACTCCGAGCTCGCCTCCGACGAAGACTCGCGGCGACGGATCTGGCAGCGGATCGCGGCCGAACGCGACCGCACGCGGCAGGCGATCCTCGACATCGTGGGGGGCGGCGAACTGCTCGCCACCACGCCCTGGTTCCAGCGGTCGGTCGAGGCGCGGAATCCCTCGATCGATCCGCTCAATCTGATCCAGATCGAGTTCATGCGCCGCCGTCGCGAGCACCCGGAGGACGACTCGATCCGCGACCTCTTGCGGCTGTGCGTCCAGGGCA
>JBJTRH010000296.1:0-7222 GCA_046076065.1 Planctomycetaceae bacterium
ATTCAATGGAAACGCGGCCAACCCCACCGGTACTGTAGCAGGCCGAATCGGGCATGCGCGCGGCCTCCAGCGATCCGGGCCATCGCCCGGCCCTCAGGGGTGCGAAGGCGGGTACGACGGGCCGCCGCCGGGCTGCGCCCCTTCCTCCGACACACCACGCGGACTGTTCCCCAACTCTCTCATGAGCACTGGTACAGAAACCGGGAGGGGGTCACGTGATCGTGTCTCCATCATGGACGCCAACCACCTGGACCACGAGTTGCTTCTCCGTGGCAGTGGGAGGAGCGGCAAAAACCAGGGTGGGCAGCAGCAGGAGGAGGACGGGGACAAGAGATACTTGGAGCATCGTGGTCACTGCTGTTCAACGCGAGATGCTTCCTCCGAACGCCTCGCCCTGTCGTCCTTCATCAAATCATTGATGTCTCTACCGACGTTGCGAGCACGAGACTCCGCAACCTCCAGCTTTTCTTGTACCTCCTTCAGCCGGGCTTCCGCCTCTTCGAGGCGCACTTGCGTTTGCTTGAGCAATGCATCTGCTTGGGCCTGAGCCTGCTGAGCACTTGCCTGAATCTGTTTTTCAACCCTTTCAGCACGTCTCCTCACGTCTTCAATATTCTCGCTTATGCCGCAGCCAATGTTAGGCAAGAGGACCAGGGCGATACCGAGTACTGCTAAGGCTCCCGTACTCTGTGGCCCCCGCCTTGAACCCGCTAGGGAACGCAGGGAGCGTGCCGGCGAGTCGCCGGTAAAATCATATCCAAGAATAATGCACACGAGCGAGTAAAGGCAAAGTGTGTTTGGAACGAGCAAAAACAAATACGCAATCCACCCGAAGGGAAACGACACGTGGTCGCGCGCTCGTATAAGTTGGGCGTTAAAGTAGCCCATTGCACGATTTACACGCTGCACTGTCAACACGGGGTGCTGAATGTCCTTCTTCAGTATTTCCACGACCTCAGATTCGTCGCAGTGCCTAAGTGGCGTGAACGTATCGTGGACCAGAGAAAGCAGGATCGCTGCGCTGAGGACGCAGAACACAGTGATCCCCCGTCTTGCTCGTGCAAGAAGGAGCGTAGATACGTGATCCTTGAGAGAATCCGTCGCAACGTATCCGAGCACTTGTGATGCGGCCAATCCGGCAATGGCTGACAGGGTCAATACGGCGATGTCAATCCATGAGTACGACTGTATGACGCAATACGCTAGTGTGGCAAATATGATCGAGAGAGTTGTGGAGACGGCGATATTCCACACTTGACCACACAGAAGTCTGCGAAGATGGCTGTCCGGCTTGAGATAGGTGGCAAGGAAATGCATCTTGGAGGATATCCGCATCGAGAGCACTGAGCGGTAGATAACCGAGGCAGTGGCGGTGATGAGCGTTGCGACGACGAGGTATTTGACGTAGGTCGGTTCCGAGTAGTTGTCGGACGAAACCCACCACGAGAGCGCATACCGCAACACCAGTAACGTGCAGCATCCTAGGCCGGCCGGAATGAATACCCGCCCAGTGAGGGTGCTGGGGCTAATGCACTGATCGGCAAGCTTGTACTTGATGGTTATCTCGGTCATTGCTTCACCTTCTCTGCAATCGTAGCAAACTGCTCCCACGCAGTCTGCAAATCATCCGCGATCTCTTGGGCCAACTCATCTGGTGGCCGCAAGTCTTCTTTGTTCTGCTTCGTACGTGGTGCGTTGCCTTATCTCTCAGGTCCAGCCTGCGCGGAGCGGAGAGCAGCATCTCTCGTTGGCTTCTCGACGCCTAATGCGGCCGCGATCAATTCGAACCCAGCGTCATCGCGGAATGGCTCTATTTCACGTTGGAGCTTCTTGAGCAGCACCTTCTGCCATGAACTGCTGGTGTCGTGGTGTTTGCGGATGAATTCGTTGGGAAGCGTGTAGAACTCGACCGGCTGATTGCCCTCGTCGCCAGTTCGGCCCCGCCCATAATTCCCAATATTTAAATATGCAACAACGAGGAAATCGAAGGCGTCGAAGCTTTTCTCCTTGACCGGAAAGCCACGATCGCAGTCGGTCGCATAGCGGCTTTTGACTTGAATCCTCACCTGAGCCTTTTGGCGGCGAGTAGGCACATGTCTTGGGTCCGGGTGGATGCAGATCAGATCGTAGCCCTCGTTGTTCATGGGGGCTTTGTAGGCCAAGACGTTTCGCCTCATCAGGTACCCCATAACGAGGTACTCGGCACCAGCGGAAACAACGGGAAGACGCAGGAACTCGGTTGCCATCCTCACCCCACCCCTTCCAGAGCCTCGTGCAGCACAGCCTCAAGCAGCTGGCGGCGTCCCTTCAGCTGAGATTCGAGTTGGTTTTCGAGCTGATCGCATATAAACATCAACTCATCCACCTTCGCTACGATTCGTTTTTGTTCGGCAAGGGGTGGGAGGGCGACACGCGATTTCATTTGCTCGGGAGCGGTTTTAGGACGGTGTTCCTGAACTCCACGCCAGTCCCTTGGCTACGAAAGCAGATGGCGCCCTTCTTGGTCCTCGCGCCTGTGCCTTCGTTGACCTTTTGGCCATTGACGCGCACCGCAATCTGGTCACCGTCGCAGCGAATCTCCGTGCGATTCCATTCGTCCCCGACCTTCAGTTGCGGCTTCCTGATCGCGTCAAGCCGTTGCGTGTTTTCGCCTGCCGCTTTCCCGTTCTCCGACTGAAGCGGACTGCCGTAGAGCACAAATGCTCCCGTACCTTTGTCCGACAAATCGATTTCAACTCCTCTTGGATCGAGTTGAGCCGAGTGCAGCCCATTGCTTCTGACGACTACGCCGCTCCCATTGCCAGTCTTGGGTTTACCCTCCGTGAATCGCCATTCGAAGGTCAGGACGAAATTGTCGTACTGGTCGTCGGTCTGTAGCCATGTATTGCCCTTGCCATTTGCGAAGAGAATGCCCTCCTCAGCATCGATGCCCCAGCAGTCGCTAAGGGTAAACTCGTCGGGCTTCGCCTTGGGATTGGGCACAAACGTCAGGCCGTCAAAATCGTTGCCGTTGAAAAGAGATATTCCATCAAGGTCCGTCCCCTGTGAAGCCGGATCGGCAACCTCAAATGAAATGACCGTCTCAAGGCTATCTTCGTAGGTGAGGGTACCTTTCACGCCGGGAGCCATTTGCTGGAGCGTCATCGGCTTGTCGCCGATCGTGAGGGTTGTTTTTTTGCCGATGTCGAGCTTGAGAGATTCGCCTGACTCGTCAGTGAAAGTCACGGAGCCGCCCTTTGAGTCAATCGCTGCCACGGTCCCTTCCGTAGTGACCGACTCGGCAAGGATCGCATGGGCCATGAGCGCGATCAGTGCTGCGCACAGGGTGCCTACGGTCCGTCTCATTAAAATCTCCTTGGAGAGTGGAGGTAAGTGGGAAGGTGGTGAATGTGGGCGAAGGACATTTGCGTTCAGTCCAGAAAGCACTGGGCTTTGACATAATCGACAAATCTGTCGCGCTCGTCCTTCAGCCCACGAAAGCATCTCGCATCGCACAGATCCTTGATGGACTGAATAAAAGCATTCGTGGCTTTCTTGCGGTCACTCTTTTTTTCGATGGTGGTAATCTTGTCTCGGGTGCGGTCCCACATGTCCGTCCAGATGATTTGGCTTCTAAAGAACAGTTCATTTCGTGCGCTGGATTGAACAGCTTCGACGATGGCTTGTGCCTCTGCCTTGATCTTGCGGTCCCCGTGGGGAAGGCCGAACGCAATATGATCGATCAACGAATCAGTCCTCTCCGCGATACGGAATAAGGCTTTTGCATTGGCGTCCTGCATCGTTTTAATTTCAGCGAAGCACTTTACGGCGCGGAAAACTATGTACGGGATGCCAGATATGCGGGCTTGTGCCGAGTGTGTGACTGCAGAGTCCATTTGCTCTACAGTCAGATCGCGGTAGGCCGCCGTGAGAAACCTGACAATATCTGCCATAGAAGCCACGGTTGTGCCCACCGCCGCCTCGTGTTGTGCGAGGGCCTTTCGGTAGGCAGGATCAAGTTCGGAGTCCTGTTCATCAATGGTGGGTGGCCTGTACTCCTCTCCATTGAAGCGAACGACTCCATCCATGTCGATCGAGATGCTCATCGATTGCATTGAGCGGCGTGGTGCTCTCTGTTCTCGTTGCGGCGGAGGCGCGATTATGGCTGCTGTGTGTGCTTCGGGGTTCCCTTCATCCGAGGCCCCTAAGTCGTAGGAGTACATGCGTGGTGTGGCGACTGCCATCGTTCGGATGTATTCCAAAGTGGCTCTGCAGTCGCCAACGGCGGTGTGATCGCCGCCCCGGAGCTTGTGCCAGCGGTATTCGCCGCGGTAGTGGTCGGCATCTCCGACGAACTGGGCGTACATGAGCATTGCGCAATCCCATGGATCCGGCGGAACGAATCCACCAGCGGCTCGGGCGGTCTGCGTCATGAGACGAAGGTCAAAGGCTGCGTTGTATGTGACGATTCTTCTTCCTCGGACCGCTTCTCTCACTTCATCACTGATCTGTCCATAGGCGGGCTTGTCCGCGAGCATGGCCATAGAGATATTGTGAACTCTTTGCGCTCCGGGGTGGATGCTTCGCCCTGGCGACGGTCTGATGAGCCGATCCAGCAAAACGTCACCCGTTGGGGAAAGAATCCCAAGTTGGATGACTTCATCATCGTTCGTGAGTCCGGTGGTTTCTGTGTCGAGGATCGCGTACCTGTCGGGCTGATCAAGGATTGATCGCGCCCATTCGATCGCTTCTCTCTCGTGGTGATAGTTGGGGTGGTCGCCCATAGGTGTTATCTCTGTAGATCGAAAACACTGTCTGCCGTGCCATCATTTATTGGATCACGGGGACTCCCGTACGGCGACGCCACGTTCCTCCGCCAGCATCATTGCGTGGGGTCAGAGGAAATGGAGTCGCGGTCTCACTGAGAGTCAAACTGGCGGAGTGACCATTCTACCCCAATGCGCTCAAGAGCGGCGATTCGCTGTGGTGTGAGTTGCCCACGCTTCTTCAATACCCGCTGATTGTTGAGCCATTGGCCTAGCTTGCCATGTATCGGGTCCCGCTGAGGAACATTGCAGTGTCCATGCAGCGAACGAAAATGCACTAAAGACCGCAAATAGGAGTCCCAGCGAGCGGCGTGGGGGTCCCACTTGAAGCCCAGTCGCTCAAGTCGGTCCGTACGATCTTTGGAAAGTGTCCCTGCCCTTTTTTGTTGACGCTGCTTGCCCACCCATGTGGCGAGTTGCGGTTCTCTAGAGCAAGTCGCAGGTACGTCGCAGTGACCGTTCTTCTTTCGAAAAGCGACGAGTGCCTCGAACGAAAGCTCCCACCGATCCCTTCTAGGTGCCCACGCAATTCCTAATGCTTCAAGGCTAGCAACTCGACTAGCTTCTAGCAGACCGGCTCTGCGTGCGTCTCGCTGCCGTTTGATCCATTGCTCCATGGGGCGGCTAGGAACTGCCACACACCCGGCGTTCAACGGTCCATGCTTACGTACGAAGTCAACAAGCAAGCGGTACATGGCGTCCCATCTGTGGTCATGTGGGTTCCACACCACACCAGCAGAGTTAAGTAGCGCTAGTCGCTCCGAAGCCAGGCGTCCAAGCTTTTTTAAGCGTCTTTGGGCAGAAAGCCACGCGCCAAGCGACGGGTCTGGTCGGTACGCTTCCGGCACGTCGGCGTGGCCCATTTTCTGAACAAAACGCAGGAGTGAAGCATAGCGCTCGCGCCAGCGCGCCTCATGTGGATGCCATGCGACCCCCAATCGTTCCAGTTCGCAGGCACGTTCGGCAGGTAGTAATCCTTTTCGGTGAAGATGCCGCTGATTACTTAGCCACGTGGCGAGGTTGGGCCACTTGGGGCAGTGTCGCGGTACGTTGCAATGCCCATGGTCATCTCTAAATCGTTCCAACGCAGCCAGTTGCTCTGCCCAGAATGCCGTGTTTGGGTCCCACGTGAGTCCCAGCGACTGTAATTTCTCCTCACGCCATGGAAACATCTTTCCTCGGCGTTGTATTTGGCGTTGGGCGTCTACCCAACTGCCAAGCCCTCGATTGGGCGGATATGTCTTTGGTACATCACAGTGCCCGTGTGCCTGCCGAAATGCGCACAACTCCCCGAATCGGAAATCCCAGACGCTGCCAAGGCGGGAGATGACTTGGGCGTGAATCGCTCGCTGTATAGCCGCTAGTCCGACCTGGGGTCCGATCACTAGAAGTCGTTCGCGAAGTCCCCTTGTGGAACAGCGGGCACCCGATCCAGCACATCGCTGATGTTCGCGGATAAGTTCATCTAATCGTGTATCATGATCCCGTAACGCGGCCAATACAGCGACTACGTCCTCCCATTCGGTGTGGGCACACGCGCTCTCGACATCCTTGGCCTGATAAGACGGTAACATTACCGGTACAACGACAAAACCAAGTCGCTTCTGGCCATCCCGAGGTTTGCGCATCGCGCGGCCGACTGCCTGAACGATGTCGATCCTACTTCTCCTGGGATTGTTGAACACCACCATGTCCACCGCCGGCAGATCAACTCCTTCGGTAAGGCATCGCGCATTAGACACTAAGCGCTTGCCGTGACCTCGGAAGCCAGCAAGCGCCATGTGGCGTTCACATATAGGATCGCTGCCGTTAACGTGAGATACGCTAAACCCAGGAAGCAGTGCGCGCATGCCCGCTGTGCTGTCGCTGGCAAAGGCTTTAGCCTGGGAAACTCTGCTATGAAAGGTGATGACCTTCATCGCCCGAGTTCTGCGTATTGCTTTCAAGACAGCGAGTTGGGTTGCGATCCATTGCGTTGATTGCGTGTCACCCCTGACGAAAGTGTGTCCGTGTGTGATCGCGTACTCTGATACCTCATTAGAAGTGACAACGGATACCACTACCCGATAATCGCAAATTAGGCCTTTGGCAATCGACTCTGCAAAGGTCAGGTCAAATGCTCGCCTTCCATAAGCGGCAGCATCTTCCATTGACACGACGCGGGGATCGCCTTGGCGATCATGGCGTCGGATGTCAATGTGCCTCGGAGTCGCAGTGAGGAAAAGCCGCTTGTTTATGGGAAAGCGAGCGTTGTCTAATGCATAAGCAAATGTACTGGCATGAGGTCCGGTAGTTTTGTGTGCCTCGTCGAACACCGCAAAGTCGAATGACCAGCCTCGTGGTAAGCCCTGTGCGACAGATGGAGCGGAGTGGTAGGTGGAGAAGATAACTCGCACGGATTGTGGCGCAGGGCGATC
>JBJTRH010000297.1:0-2255 GCA_046076065.1 Planctomycetaceae bacterium
GGCCGCGAAGGCCGGCGGCGATTCCCGCCACCTGGCCGGGGCACGCTAGTCACCGGGATCCCGCAACCGCTCGCTGAAGGTCGCACACGATGGCAAAAGCCCGGGCACTCGATCGCCGCCGCAAGTCGGTGAAGAACATCCGCAAGATCACGCGGACGATGGAACTCATCGCCACCGCACGGTTCAAGAAGGCGATGGATCGCTCCATCGCCGCGCGGGACTACACCAAGCACCTGGCGAAGATCCTCGAGAACATCGCCAGCGTGGGGGCCGACGTGGCCCATCCGCTTCTCGAGATCCGGCCGACGAAGAAGACGGCCGTGCTCGTGCTCACGGGCAACCGCGGCCTCTGCGGCGGCTACAACTCCAACATCGTGCGGCAGTCGGTGGCGCTGCTCGGCCAATGGAAGAGCGAGCAGGTGCCGGCGCATGTGGCCGTGTCGGGGAAGCGGGGCATCTCGGCCCTGCGGTTCCGCGGCGTCGACCTTGCCGAGCGGTACACGCAGTTCGAAGACAAGCCCGAGTTCGCGGCGGTGTCCCCGATCGGCCGGGCCTACCTCGAGGCCTACTCGGCCGGCGAGATCGACCGGCTCGACGTGGTCTACACACGGTTCCACTCGATCGCGAAGCAGGAGGCGGTGAGGGAGACGCTGCTGCCCCTCGCACCGCCGCAGGCCTCCGGAGCCGCGACGAAGGCGAAGCTCGCCAGCGACGAATACGCCTTCTACCCGTCGGCCGCGAGCATCCTCGAAGAGATCCTGCCGGCGAGTTTCCTGTCGCGGCTCTTCAAGTGCTTCCTCGACGCCGCCGTGAGCGAGCAGGTGGCGCGGATGGTGGCCATGAAGGCCGCCACCGAGAACGCCGGCGGGCTGATCAAGAGCCTCTCGCGGCAATACAACCGGGCCCGCCAGTCGCAGATCACCGGAGAGATCATGGAGATCCTCGGCGGCGTCGAAGCCCTCAAAAAATAACCGTATCCCTCATTAGCAAAGGCTGACACAGCAATGGCACACGGCAGCATCACGCAGGTCATCGGCTCCACCTTCGACGTCGAGTTTCCCGAGAACTCGATCCCGGCGATCTACAACGCCGTCCGCATCGACAGCGCGAACAAGGGCGTCGATCTCCACCTCGTCGGCGAGGTGCAGCAGCACCTCGGCGGCGGCAAGGTCCGTTGCGTGGCCCTCGGCTCGACCGACGGCCTGACGCGTGGCGCCGAGGTGGTGGACACCGGGGCCCCGCTCTCGGTGCCGGTGGGCAAGGGCACGCTGGGCCGCGTGTTCAACCTGCTCGGCGAACCGATCGACGGCCGCGGCGCGGTCGAGAGCCAGGAGCGGTGGCCGATCCACCGCGATCCGCCGCCCGTGAAGGAGCTGACCACCAAGACCGAGCTCTTCGAGACGGGCATCAAGGTGATCGACCTGCTCACGCCGTTCGTCCGCGGCGGCAAGGCCGGCCTCTTCGGCGGTGCCGGCCTCGGCAAGACGGTGATCCTCACCGAGCTCATCGCCCGCATCGCGAGTGCCCACGGCGGCTATTCGGTGTTTGCCGGCGTCGGCGAGCGGACCCGCGAGGGCACCGACCTCTGGCTCGAGATGCAGGAGGCCAAGATCGGCGACACGGGCCGCAGCGTTATCGAGCAGACGTGCATGGTGTTCGGCCAGATGAACGAGCCGCCGGGAGCCCGTCTCCGCGTGGCCCTCTCGGCCCTGACAATGGCCGAGTATTTCCGCGACACCACCGGCGCCGACACGCTGCTGTTCGTGGACAACATCTTCCGCTTCTCACAGGCGGGCAGCGAGGTGAGCGCCCTCCTCGGCCGTATGCCGAGCGCCGTGGGCTATCAGCCGACGCTGGCCACGGAGATGGGCGCGCTGCAGGAGCGGATCACCTCGACCTCGAAGGGGGCCATCACGAGCGTGCAGGCCGTGTACGTGCCCGCCGACGACCCGACCGACCCGGCTCCGGCCACGGCGTTCGGCAATCTCGACGCGTTCCTCTACCTGGAGCGGTCGATCTCGGAGAAGGGCATCTACCCCGCCGTCGATCCGCTCGCCTCGTCGAGCCGCATCCTCGACCCGCAGTTCGTGGGCGAGCGGCATTACCGCGTCGCTCGCCGCGTGCAGCGGACGCTCCAGCGGTACCGCGAGCTCCAGGACATCATCGCGATCCTCGGCGTCGACGAGCTCTCCGAGGAGGACAAGCTCGTCGTGCACCGGGCCCGCCGCATGGAGCGATTCCTCTCGCAGCCGTTC
>JBJTRH010000298.1:0-5178 GCA_046076065.1 Planctomycetaceae bacterium
CGACGGCCTGCACGTGCGCCGCCCCCAGCACGGCGGCCGCGATGCCCAGGATCCCGGATCCGGCTCCGACGTCGAGCACGCTGCCATCCGGCCGGCCGTGCATCTCCCGCCACTCGCGAATCGCCGCCAGGCAGAGCTGTGTGGTCTCGTGGAGGCCCGTGCCGAAGCCAACGCCCGGCTCGATGAAGATGGTGCCGCCCCGCTCGTCGCCCCACGCGGTTCCCGATTCCCAGGCGGGCCGCACGGTGCCAAAGCCGGCCACCTCGATCGGCGCAAACGACTCGCGCCAGTCGCAGGCGACGGCCGCGACCGCCCGCCGCACCCCGAGCACGCGGCAGCCGCGCACCTCCCCGACCGCCGTCGCGGCGGCCCGCGCCGCGGCCTCGTCGTCGAACCAGCAGGCGAGCGTGGCGGGCGCGGCGTCGCGCACCCAGTCGCGGTCGGCGGGCGCGGCGGCGGCGTCGATCACCAGCGGCGAGGCGACGAGCCCTGCGGCGGCGGCCGCAGTGGTGTCGACGGTGCCCTCGGCGATGCCCGCGAGTCCTTCGTCGCCGAATCGTGCCCAGAGCCACTCGAGAAAGCCGTCGCGATCCACCGCGGTGCCGTCGGCGAACGCAATCGGCGGATCGAGGTGCAGGTCGAGCACCCAGGCGGCTGCGTCGGGCGTGGCGGGGGGCTGGGGCGTGGAGGCGTGCATGAGCCCCCATGATCGACCCCCGTCGCGCATCCGGGAAGGCGGGCCCACCGCCGCCCCTGAAAGTCCCGAAAGCCGCCCGGCGGCGGGCGAATCGGTTTTGCATCCCGCGCGGCGACGCTCTACACTCCCATCACGTCAGGGGGCTGACATCTCACCCGCGAGACTCTTCGATGCCGCGTTCCTCCCGTGATCGTCGCCGCCGTTCCCTGCTCGACTGCGAGCCGCTCGAGACGCGGCGGATGCTGAGCGGCACGCCCCAGGCGGGCGTCTGGACGATCGGCGGCAGCACCGATGCCGACGACTCGATCGTGGTGGACCGAGACCCCGCCGACGTCGCGAGGCTTCGTGCCACGGTCAACGGGGTCGTGGTGGGCACCCGTCGCGAGCTGGGCGTGCAGCTGATCCGCATCGATGGCCGTGCCGGCAACGACACGATCAGCGTCGACGTGCCCGGCAACACGCGGCTCCGCACCGAGATCGACGGCGGCCGCGGCCACGACACGATCACCGGCAGCGACGGCGCCGACACGATCGCCGGCGGCCCGGGCCGCGACACGCTTTCGGGAGGCCGTGGCCGCGACCGCATCCGCGGCGGCGCCGGCGCCGACTCGATCACAGGCGGCAAGGGCGGCGACGAGATCTGGGGCGGAACCGGGGCCGACGCGATCGCGGGAGGCGACGGCGCGGATGTCATTCGGGGCGGTGCCGGCCGCGACACGATCCGCGGCGGCCGCGGCCGCAACACGCTCGTGGGGGACGCGGGCTTCGACACCTTCTTCGGCACGGCCGGCGTCGACCGTGTGCAGCTCGAGATGGGCGAGCCGCTGATCGGCAACGAATCGACCAATCCGCTCCGCGAGGTCCGCGACGCGGCCGACCTGCGGGCGTGGTACATCGACGCGGCCATGCGCCGCTGGGCCGGCGTGCTCGGCACGGCGAGCCGAACCGGATCGGGAGAGATGTGCGGCACCACCGACGCAACGTCGTCGGGCACGGCGGGCAACGCGTCGTCGCCCGCCTCGGCGGGCGGTGATCACTCCGGCACCAACACCCAGGTCGCGGGCGTCGACGAGGGTGATATCGTGGAGACCGACGGCCGGCACCTGTTCGTTCTCGCCGGCGACGGCGTCGACGTCGTCTCGGCCGTTCCCGCCGAGGGTCTGGCGCCGCTGTCCCACGTGGCGATCGAGGGCGAGGAGGCGGCGCTGCTGCTCCACGGCACCCGGCTCACGGTCATCTCCCACATCAGTGGCTGGTGGGAGGGGGGCATGATGGCCCGAATGGCCTGGTACGGCGGGCAGGGCCGCACGGCCGTCACGGTGCTCGACGTGTCGAACGCCGCGGCCCCGTCCGTGGTCGAACGCACGGAGATCGACGGCTGGTTCCTCTCGGCCCGGGCGATCGGCGACCGCGTGATCGTGGTCACGCAGGACAGCCTCGACATTCCCATGCCGGAGTTCCTCCCGAAGCCGGGGCCCACGGATCCGATCGTGCCGCCGCTGCCGATCGACCCGGTGCCGATGCCGCTCCTGATGGCGGCTGACCCCGTCATCGCCGATGCAGGCACCTCCGACGCTGCCGACGCGTTGCTCCCGTTCGTGATCATGCCCACGCCGTGGCAGCCCGAGGGCGTCTGGGAGAGCGAAGCCGCCTACCGGGCCCGGCTCGACGCCGCGTGGTCGGCGGGGGTGCTGCCGCGGTTCACCGTCGACGATGGTGCCGGCCCCGAGGAGCGCGGCTCTCTCGCCGCCGCGGGCCGCACCTACCTCCCGATGGATCCCGACTCGAGCGACCTGCTCGCGGTGGTCACCTTCGAGGTCGGTGACGACGTCGCCGGGCCGGAGAGCGTGACCTCCGTCGCGGGTGTCTCGGGCACGGTCTATGCGTCGACGTCATCGCTCTACGTGGCGGCCACCGCCTGGGGCACCTGGTGGGACGCGGCCGACGAGGCGGTCACGACCAACGTCTACAAGTTCGATCTCGGCTCGGTCGACGTGCCGCTCGTCGCAATGGGGGCGGTGCCGGGGCAGGTGCTCGACCAGTTCTCGCTCGACGAGCACGACGGCCTGCTCCGCGTGGCCACCACCCGCTGGTCGGCGGCCGACGCCGGCTCCAGCAGCGGTGTTTACGTGCCTCGCGACACCGGCGGCAATCTTTCGCTCGTGGGCGCCGTCGACCGCCTCGCTCCGGGCGAGCGAATCTTCTCGGCCCGCTTCGTGGGCGACCGGGCCTACGTCAGCACGTTCCGCCAGATCGATCCGTTCTTCGTGATCGACCTCGCGGAGCCGTCGGCGCCGCGGGTCGAGGGCGAGCTGAAGGTGCCGGGCTTCTCGTCGTATCTCCAGCCGCTCGATAGCACCCACGTGCTCGGCATCGGCCGCGACGTCGACCCCGACACCGGCCGCTTGCTCGGCGTGCAGCTGTCGCTGTTCGACGTCTCGAATCCCTCGGCCCCGGTCCGCAGCGGCGTGCACACGTTCCCCGGCGAGGGCTGGGAGGCGTGGTCGGAGGCGCTCCACGACCACCACGCAGTCTCGTGGTTCCCCGAGCGGGGCATTCTCACGCTGCCGGGGTCGCAGTTCACGGCCGACGGCGCGACCAACTCGCTCTGGGTGCTCCGCGTCGATCTCGGCGCGCATGCGGGCTTCACGCTCCTCGGCGAGGTGCAGCACGAGTCAGCGGTGCGGCGGAGCGTGCGGATCGGCGACATCCTCTATTCGATCTCGACGGCCGAGGTGCAGGCCCATCCGATCGCCGACCCCGGCCGGGTGGTGGCCCGAACCCGACTGAGCGAGTCGAGCGACGAGCCGGGGCCAATCGTGGTGTGGTGACGGCGGGCCTTCGACGCGGACTGGATCGGCCGAGCAGATGCATCCGGGCCCGCGAAGTCCGGTGAATCGGCACGTTTGACCGGCTGAACGGCCGTGATTAGCCTCGGCGGCAGCCTGGATTGAAGCTATCCGGGTCCCGCGACGAAGCCGCGTTTGGAAGGACAATTTTCCATGCTCGCCCGCCGGTTCGCCCCCCTCACCTTGGCCTTCGCCCTCGCATTTCCGTGCCTCGCTCGTGCGGCCGAGCCCGGACTCACCACGTTCATGCCCCGCGTCGAGCCGCTCACCCGCGGGCGCGGCGAGGCACTCGTGGCCAACGCCGACGCCCTCGCCGACGACGTGGCCCGGTTCATTCAGCAGCCCGAGGCGGCCCGCGACGCGGCGATCCTCGACGACGTCCGCGGCGTGATGGCCTCGACGTCCGAATGGCGGTGGTACTACCGCGACCACGGACTGATGGTCGCCGTGCCGGTGCGCGAGCGGCTCGCCTACGGCACGCGGCGCAACGCCGAGGCCCTGCTGGCGAGCGCCATTCGGCGCGCTGCCTACGAGCAGGGCTCCGGCAACCCGCCGGTACAGGTCGTGTTCATCGAGCCCGAAGTGCCGTGCCATGTACCAGGGCTCCGCTCGGGCGTGTTCGCCGCCGGAGCCGCCGGAGGGTTTGCGGACGGCGCCGGCAGCATCGGTAGCGTCACTGGCGTGGGCGACTGCGGCTGCCGGTAGTCGGCACGCCTCATGGCGAGAGCGGGCTCGGATTCTCGAGCCACCACCGCGTCCCGGGCAGGCCGTGGCCCGCGGCGAACCGCGCCAGCAGTTCGAGCAACTCCGCGAGACGGTCCCGATCGCGGGGCATCGCATAGAGCCGGGCATAGGCCATCGCGAACTGCTCCACGACCTCAGCGGCTTGGCCGCGTTTGCCGAGGTGCCGCATCAGCTTCAGCATGCCACCCAGCAGGCCGTTGACCTGACGGCCGCTGACGTCGGCCAGCCGACCGCTCCGCGGCCGCGCCTTCGCGAGCAGGCGAGCCGCAGCGGCCCGTGCCGCGGCCAGCGAGTCGGGTGCATCAGCCTCGACGAGGCCAAAAAAATCCTCACACCCGTCATCCCACGCGGGAGGCGACGCCATCGGGAGAGCCGGAGTCGCCAGCACTGCCGGGAACTCGTCACGGTGGCACGCGAAGGCCTGCACGGAATCGATCCACCTCGATCGACTGAACACGCGCACGGGCTGCACGACCCGCCGCGGCTGCATCGTCGGCTTCTGCTCGTCGGGCCGCCGATCGTCGATGGCGACGAGCGCCGTCAATCGACAGAGCACCCCGAACGACGTGGAGAGCTGGACGATCCGCGCGTCGAGCGGCGTGGCATCTTCTTCCTCCGCTGCGACATCATTGGAGGCCGACCAGGACGACACGCTGCCGGTGACCCGCCGATCCTCGAGCTGCCGCAGCATGCCCCGGGCCCACAGACTGCCGAGGCCCGGCGTCGCCCCATGGGCCACCGCCGCCGACGTGTGCCACGGCTCACCCGCCGTGCGGGTTCCCTCGATCCGCACGGTCGCCCCGGGCGATGCGGAGCGATACCGGCCGCGGAGCACGAGCGGCAGGCCGGCGACGAGATCGGGCATGCGACCGGGCACGACCGACTCGG
>JBJTRH010000299.1:0-8580 GCA_046076065.1 Planctomycetaceae bacterium
GGCCTCGACGATCGCCACGGCCTTGCGGCCCTCGCGGCCGTCGAGTTCGGGTCTGCGGCCGGCCCGCACCGCGTCGAGAAACGCCTCGATGTTGCGGGTGTGGCAGGAGTAGTTGATCGCCATCGGGTCGGCCGCGCCCCCGCTGGTGCCGCTGGTGCCGCCGAAGCGGCTGCGGATGGCGTCGTCGTCGGGGGATTCGCCGCGAAACCGCCAGGCCGTCAGCTGCTCCTCGAGGATCTCGGCGGTGCCGTCGCGGCCGCCGACGAGGAACCGCCGCAGCTGCCCGGGAAACAGGCTCGTGGCGGCGAGCAGCTGGCCCAGGGCGCCGTTGCGAAACCGGAGGATCGCCACGCAGGTGTCTTCGACCTCGAGCCGTTCCGCGTCGTGGGCCCGCACGGCCGTCAGCGCCACCACGCTCTCGACCGGATTCTGTCCCGGCTCGAGCCCGGGCATCGTGGCGCCGGCGATCCACTGCAGCGCGTCGACGCCGTGGATCGACTGGTTCATCAGGGCGCCGCCGCCGTCGAGCGCCTTCGTTCCCTGCCAGCGGCCGGGCCCGTAGTAGGCGTCGTCGCGCCACCAGGGCACGTAGCTCGCGGCGACGGCCAGCGTGCCGAAGCGGCCTGCGGCGGCGGCCGCATGGACCGTCTGCACCACCGGGTTGAACCGCTGCGGGAAGATGGCCCCGAGCACCGCCTGCGATCGTTCGGCAGCGACGATCATCCGGTCGATCCGCGGCAGGCTGATCTCGAGCGGCTTCTCGCAGATCACGTGGATGCCACGGCGGAGAGTGGCGATCACGGCCGGCAGGTGGGCGCCGGACGGCGTGGCGACGGTGACGAAGTCGGGCTTCTCACGGCGGAGCATCCGAGCTGTGTCGTCGTGCCAGTGGCAGCCGAACTCCGTGGCGAACGCGCGGCCCTTCTCCTCGGTGCGGCAGGTGGCCGCGACGAGTTCGACGCCGGGGATGTCGCGGAGGGCCCGCGCGTGCATTCGGGCGATCGCTCCGATCCCGATGATGGCCGCCCGCATGAGTGTCTCCTTCCGCGCCGTGCCCGCGTGAACGCCCAGAGTGTCGCGGTCGCGGCAGTCGGACACAAGCGGGCAGCGTGCTGCGCGCGGGGCGCCGTCGGGGCGCCGAGGAGGCTAGGCTCCTCAGTGGGCCGCCGACCGTCGGAGGCACGCTCGCCGCCGGGGGGATTCGTGAGTGTGAATCCCCAACGGCACCGAACGGCACCGAGCGGACCACGCGTGGCGCTGCCCGCATCGCTCACGCGATTGCGGCTTCCTGAGGCCTGAGCACTCCCATTCAGGGATGAATGGGAGTGCGTGGAGCATAGAACCAGTCCACCATCCGGTCGTGCACCCGGTGGACCCGTGGAAGCGGCTCATCGTCGTGCGTGCCCGTGCGGGGAGCGCAGGGGCCGCGGTAGATCGGCCCGCACGTCGGAGCGCCGCGGACGCCGACGAGGTCGAAGGGCTGCGGCGGCTGCGAGGGATGGCAGGGCGGCGGGGGCACGCAGGTCGGCAGGAGCCGCGGCTCACCGCAGTGGTGCAGCGGTTCGACCATTGCAGACCAGTCGGCGAGCGAGTCGGTCCGAGGAGGCAGGTGTGCCGTGGCGGACGGACGGGCGGTTGGCGTCGGTATCGCTGGGCCGTCTGCCCAGACCGGGCCCGCGACCACGAGCAGGGCGAAGGCCGCGAGTGACGGCGTGCGACGGTGCAGGTAGCCCGGTATCATTGATCGTCCTCCGGCACTGAGCATCGACCGCGTCGTCGTCCCGTCTGCAGCGGGAGCCGCAGGGCGGTCTCCGGAGGGGCGTCAGGGTTTGCCACGCCGCATGCACCTTCCGGATCCCGCACGGCTGATCGCCGACCTCGCCGCCGCCGACCGCCGCCTGGTGGTGGTCGCCGCGGGGGGCGGTGCCCTGGCGATCTCGCATCTGGTCACCACGCCCGGCTCGACCGGTGTCGTGCTGGCGGCCGAGGTGCCAAGCGCGCGGGCCGCCGTCAATGCCATGCTTGGAGGTCCCCAGGAGTCGTACTGCTCGTCGCGGACCGCGCGGCGGCTGGCGGTGGCGGCCTGGCAGCGGGCGTCCACGCTCGAGCGGGCCACCGACTCGGCGGAACTGGCCGACCGCCGGGCCGTGGGTGTGGCCGTCACCGGCAGCCTGCGAACGAGCCGACCGAAGCGCGGGCCGCATCGCGTGTGCGTGGCGGTGCAGACGCTCGGCGTCACCGAGGTGGCCGACCTCGAACTCGAGAAGGAGGCCCGCTCGCGGGACGAAGAGGAGGCCCTCGCGGCAGCCCTCGTGATCGACGTGCTCGCGCGGGCGGTCGGCCTGCCCCATGCGGTGGGCCATGGCATTGCCGAGTGGCTGCGGCCCGGCGAGGAGGTGATCCGCGATCGGGTCGAGCCGCCGGAGGCCTGGCGGGAGCTGGTATCGGGTGCGCGGCGGGTGGTGCCGGCGGGCCGGGCCACGGGAAGCCCCGTCGGGGGCGGGCTCGTGTTTCCGGGGTCGTTCGATCCGCTGCACGAGGGCCATCGGCTGATGGCGCGAATCGCGGAGGAGATCGCCGAGCGGCCGCTCGACTGGGAACTCTCGATCCGCAACGTCGACAAACCGTTTCTCGACTACGTGGAACTCCGCGAGCGGACGGCGCGGTTCGCTGCGGAGCGGCTCTGGCTCACGCACGCGCCGACGTTTCTCGAGAAGCTCGACGTGTTTCCCAAGAGCACGTTCGTGATGGGGGCCGACACCTACGTGCGGCTCGGCGACCCTCGATATTACGGCGGCTCCTCGGCCGCGGCCGAGGCCGCGGTGGCCACGATCGCCGCAAGGGCTCGCGGGCTGATGGTGTTCGGCCGCGTCCGCGACGGCGTGTTCGTCGACGCATCGCAGCTGCAGGTGCCGGAGCCGCTCCGCGAGATCGCCTACTTCGTGTCGCCGCGGGAGTTTCGGCTCGACATCTCGAGCACCGACCTCCGCCGACGGGAGCTCGAGCGGCGGGGCCAGCCATGCGACGCCTGATCCTCGCTGCGGTGCTCGTGTGCATGCCGTGGCTCACGGCCTGCGGCGACGGACTCGCCGCGCGGCTCGCGCCGCACGTGGGCACCACGCTCGACCTCGTGGAGCTCAGCACCGGCCGGCGGCTCGTGCGGCCGGCGCTCGAAAGCGTTGTGGAAAAAGGCGATCGCACCACGGCGATCCGCGTGCGGCCCGAGGGCCAGCGGACCGCGGTCACGCTCTCGATCGCAGGGGTCGCGAAGATCGTGGCCGGTCGCGAGACGATCCACGAAGGTGAGGCGGCGGGCACCGCGTGGTCGCAGGTCCGGGGGCGCCGCAGCCGCGAAGCCGCCGAGCGGCAGGCGGCCGAGTCGGTGGAGCGGATGAAGGCCCGGGGAATCGAGCCGTGGCCGATCCTCACGGCGGCCGAGCATGCCCGCGAGGTCGATGACCTCAAGCGGTTCGTCGAGGAGGTCCGCGGAGTGTTTCCGAATCTCGTGACGAGGGAGACGCACGAGTTCATCGTGGCCAGCGACATGCCGGCGGCCCAACTGGCGCCGTACCTCGCGGATCTCGACGCGATGCACGACTGCCTCTGCGACCTCTACGGCATCCCGCGGGGCGAGCCGGTGTGGAAGGGCAAGTGCCTGGTGGTCGCCTTCCTCCGCGAGGACGACTACATCGCCTTCGAGGCAAGGTTCATGCAGGCGAACACCGGCGGCACCCATGGCATGTGCCACCAGCGGAGCGACGGGCGCGTGGTGACCGCCTGCCACCGTGGCGACGACCCGGCCACCTTCGCCCACATGCTCGTGCATGAGACGAGCCATGGCTTCAACCATCGCTGGATGTCGCCGGCGCGGCTGCCGAACTGGCTCAACGAGGGGATCGCGGAGTGGGTGGGGCAGCGGGTGGTCCGCGGCTGCGACCAGGTGCCCCTCAAGGAGGCGCAGGCGGCGGCGCTGATGCGATCCAACGGCGACGTGGGGAGCGGGTTCTTCACGGCCGACAACATCCGGCCCGAGCAGTATGGGATCGCGTCGGGCATGGTGCGATTCCTGATCGCCCGCGATGCCCGCGCGTTTGCCGGGTTCGTGCGGGCGATCAAGGAGGGCGTGCCGGCCGAGGAGGCGATCCGGGCGGCGTTCGGGGGCTCGCTCGACGATCTGGTCCGGGCCTATGGCGTGGCGGCGGGCATCCCGGGGCTGCGCCGCGGGCAGCCCTGACCGCGCTCGTGTCGCGGTGATTCAGCGGGAGAGCCGGCGGCGGCGGGCCGCGAGCATCGCCAGCCAAAAGCCGAGAAACGCCGCCACGCAGGCGAGCACCACGAGCAGCCGCCGCGGATCATGGTTGAGCCGCCACGCGCCCACGCCGTGGAACAAGCCCCAGGCCACGATGCCCGCCATGATCCAGCGGATGATCCGCTCGGCAGCGGCGGTGTCGCGGGGATCGGAAGTCGTCATGGCGGCATCGTAGCCGTCCGTCCGACCGCGGCGCAAAAAAAGGCCCCCGGAACGGCCCAGGTACCAGGGGGGCGGAGAACCTGGACCGTTTCCGGGAGCGATTGGATCGTCGTGCCGTGAGGGCCTCTCGAGGTCGGCGGTGGGCGTCCGTGCCCCCGCCGACTTCGAGGGGGGCTGGCGTCGAACCAGCCCCATGGCCTTCAGGCGGGACGGACAGTACGGGGCTGCATTTCCGGGGTCAATGCCGATTCCCGATCGGGATCCGAGGGCAGGCGCAGCCTTCTCCAGAGCCCGCTCCCACCCCAGGCTGATCGCCGCGCGGCCCGAGGCGGTCGTTCGGGCAGCCTGCGCAGACGCGGTATGCTCCCGCAGCCGGCATCCGATGCGATCCGGCGCACTCATCCTGGAGCAGCGCGTGGCAGCGACGACGGCCGGATCCCCTTCTCACGTGGCCGGGGCAGGCGTGCCGCCGACCGCCGACGCCTGGGCCGCGGCGTTTGCCGCCGCCCTGCCCTACGAGGCTTTTCTCGAGACGCATGCCACCGCGGAACAGCGGTCGCGGTGGGCCGCGTTTCACGCGCGGATCAGCCTCACCGCGGAGCAGCGGGCCCTGCTCGCCGGGTTCGTCCGGCGCATGCCGGTGCTCGTCCTCGCGGGTGCGTGGTGCGGCGACTGCGTGAACCAGTGCCCGATCTTCGCCCACTTTGCAGCCGCGTCGCCGGCGATCGACCTGCGGCTGCTCGACCGCGACGCCCTCCCCGACATCGCCGCGCACCTGAAGGTCTGCGGTGGGCAACGGGTGCCGGTCGCCGCCTTCTTCAGTGAAGACTTCACGCCGATCCTCTTCTACGGCGACCGAACGCTCTCCGCCTACCGCGCTGCCGCGGCGACGCAGCTCGGCGCGGCCTGCGCCACGGGCATCGCCCCGCCGCCCGCCGATCAGGTCGCGGCGGTGGTGGGCGACTGGCTCGATCAGTTCGAGCGGGTGCACCACATCCTGCGGCTCTCGGGGCGGCTGAGGCAGGTCCACGGAGACTGAACATGTCGACCCGCGAACGCTGGACCGTCTACCCGCTGTTGTTCCTCGCGATCGGCCTCGCGCTGCGGGCCGTCGCCCTGCCGCCCGAGCGGCTCGAGGTGGACACGCTCGAGGCCGGCCGTGTGTTCTGCGGCGAGATCGTCGTGACCAATGACGATGGCACCAAACTCGTCCATGTCGGCCGGGTGAAGGGGGCCGGCGGAGGCCGGATCGAGATCTCCGATCACGACGGGCACGAGGCCGTCGCCCTGGGCACCGGCTCCGAGGGCCGCGACGGGGCCATCGAGTTTTTCGACGCCGAGGGCGAGACGATCGGCCTCCTCGACGCGGCGGTACTCAAGCCCGCCGGGGCGGACTGACGGTTCGCCGCGATATCGCGGCGGGCAATACACCCGGCAGGACTCGAACCTGCAACCCTCGGTTCCGAAGACCGATGCTCTATCCATTGAGCTACGGGTGCCTGCCGACAATCGTAGCGGTTTTGCGGGTCGGTCAACCGGTGGCAGGCGTTTGGGCCCGTGCCGGCGTCGGTCCGCAGGCGGCGGCGGCGTCCCGCGTCGTGTATTCTTCGATGAGATGCTTCCGGGCAGGCGGCGACGAAGCGTGGTCCGCGGGTGCCCAGCCCGACCGCGGACGTCGGTGGCCTTCCCATGGCGACGATCACCCTCCGGGTCCTGCACGGCCCTGACCGCGGCCGCGTGTTCGCCGACGTTCCCACCCCGGTGACGATCGGCCGCGAGGAGGGCAACTCGATCCAGCTCAACGACGAGCGGATCAGCCGCTACCACCTCAAGCTCCAGGACGATAACGAGAAGGTGGTCGCCACCGACCTCGAGAGCACCAACGGCACGCGGATCAACGGCGAGGACATCCAGGTGCGGATCGTGCGGCACGGCGACATGATCGCGTTGGGCCGGTCGTTGCTTCTCGTCGGCTCGCACACCGACATTGACCGCCGGATCGCTGCGATCGCGGCCCGTCATCCGCCGGCGGCGACCGGGCATGCCCGCCAGATCGGCGAGCGGCTGAGGCAGATCTCCGACCATCAGTCCGACGTCATCGACGACGTGTCGTCGATCCGCTCGCCGCTGTTGCCATCCGATCCCCCGCCCCTGCCCGGCCGGCTGAGCCCTGCGCAGTCGGCCGAACTCAGCGAACTGCTCGACTACGTGCAGGGCGTGCTCCGCGATGCCAGCGAGGCGGCCGTGATGCGGGTCGGAGCCGACAGGGTGGAGCTCGACTTCGCCACCTGGCAGGCGATGCTCGACCTCCAGGCGCGGCTCGCGGAGCTGCTCCGGCAGATTGGCGAGCCGAAGGCCGACTGATCGCCGCCGCAGCAGGCCTCGGAGGCGGGTCTGGTAGACTGCCGACTCCCTCACGAGGCCCACGGATGAGCACGCCGTCGTTCGCCCACCTCCACTGCCACAGCCACTACAGCCTCCTCGACGGGGCCAGTTCGATCGACCGGCTCGTGGACCGCACGGTCGAGCTGGGCATGAACGCCCTGGCGATCACCGATCACGGCAACCTGCACGGGGCGCTCGAGTTCTACCAGGCCGCGAAGATCAATCCGATCATCGGCTACGAGGCCTACATCGCCCCTGGCAGCCGGTTTCAGAAAGACGCCGGCAGCCAGCGCGACTCGAGCTATCACCTCACCCTCCTGGCCCGCGACCGCGTGGGCTTCGCCAACCTGCTCAAGCTGGCCACGAAGGCCTACCTCGAGGGCTTCTACTTCAAGCCGCGGATCGACCGCGACCTGCTCGCGGAGTACGGCGAGGGGCTGATCTGCCTGTCGGGCTGCCTGTCGGGCGAGTTTTCCCGGTCGCTCGTCGGCTCGTCGCGCGAGCAGCGGGAGTCGCTGGCGCAGGCCCGCGAGGTGGCGGGCTGGTTCCAGAAGACCTTCGGCGACCGCTACTTCATCGAGATCCAGGACAACGGCCTCGACGTGCAGCGGCAGGTCACGGAGGTGGCCCTCGAGATTTCCCGTGAGCTCGGCATCCCGCCGGTCGCCACCTGCGATTGCCACTACGTCAACCGCGAGGATGCCGAGGCCCAGGACATCCTCCTGTGCGTCAACACCGGCCGGTTCCGCAACGACGCCTCCCGGATGCGGATGGACTCCAGCGAGTTCTATCTCAAGAGCCCGCAGGAGATGCACGAGGCGTTCCAGGGATTCGATCGCGGGCTCGTGACGGCGGCGGTGAAACGCAGCCAGGAGATCGCCGACGCCGTGTCGATCGACCTCGAGCTCGGCAAGCGTCACTTCCCCGGCTTCGAGGTGCCCGGGGGCCTGACCGCTTCGGAGGAGCTGCGGCGGCTGTGCCTCGAGGGCCTCCGTGAGCGCTACGCGACCGTGGCCAAGCGCTGGGCCGACGGGTCCCTGCCCGCCGATCCGGCCGCAGCCCCGCTGCACCCGCAGGTGATGGAGCGGCTCGACCGCGAGCTCTCCGTGATCGACACGCTGGGCTTCGCCAGCTACTTCCTGATCGTCTGGGACTTCGTGCGGCATGCCAGAGAGAAGGGCATTCCCGCCGCCGCACGAGGCTCGGGCGTGGGCGCGCTCGTGGCCTATTCGCTCTACCTCTCGCACGTCTGCCCCCTGGAATACGACCTCCTCTTCGAGCGGTTCCTCGACGTCAATCGCCGCGAGGCGCCCGACATCGATATCGACTTCTGCAAGGAGCGGCGGGGCGAGGTCATCGACTACGTCAAGCGGAAGTACGGCGAGGCCAACGTCGCCCAGATCGGCACGTTCGGCACGCTGGCGGCCCGGGCGGCGATCCGCGACGTGGGCCGGGCCCTCGGCATGCCGGTCCCGCGGGTCGACCAGATCGTGGCCCTCGTGCCCGACCAGCTCGGGATCTCGCTGGAGGATGCCACCGCCGAGGGTTCGCAGCTCGCCGCGGCCTGCGCGGCCGATGCCGAGATTCGCGAGCTGGTGCATCTCGCCAAGCAGATCGAGGGCCTCGCCCGCAACGTGGGCACGCACGCCGCCGCGGTGGTGATCGCCGACCGGCCGCTCGACGAATACGTGCCGCTGCAGCGGGTGACCGGCAAGGAGGAAGTG
>JBJTRH010000300.1:0-5520 GCA_046076065.1 Planctomycetaceae bacterium
CCTGGAAAGTTTCACCCGCCCCGCCGGGCCTGGCGGTCCCAGGCCCCTGGGCGGCACAATTTCCCTCAGACTCCGCGGAACGCAGCGTCGAGCACATCGAGCATGAACCCGGCATCCGCGGCGGTGAGGCACATCGGCGGCTTGATTCGCAGGACGTTGCCGTGGAGCCCCCCCTTGCCGATCAGGAGGCCCAGTTCCCGGCACCGCTCGAACACCCGCATGCACTCCTCCTTGGCAGGAGCCTTGCCCACCCGGTCCTTCACGAGCTCGATGCCGAGCATCAGCCCCAGGCCCCGGACGTCGCCGATCAGGTCGTGTCGTCGGGCGAGGTCCTGGAAGCCCGCCTTGAGCCTCGCGCCGATCGCCGCCGCGTTGGCCTGGATGCCGTCCTCGTCGATCACCTGGAGCACCGCGCGGCCCTGGGTGCAGGCCACGGGGTTGCCACCGAAGGTGTTGAAGTGGATCCGCGAGGTGAGGGCCTGCGCGATCGCCGGCGTGGTCACCACGGCCGCGAGCGCGGCGCCGTTGCCGATGCCCTTGGCCATCGTGACGATGTCGGGGACGACGCCCTGCGTCTCGAAGCCCCAGAAGTGGGAGCCGGTGCGGGCGAAGCCCGATTGCACCTCGTCGGCGATGCACAGGCCGCCGGCCGCGCGGACATGCTCGTAGGCGGCCTTCAGATAGCCGTCGGGAAACACCACCGCCCCCCCCACGCCCTGGATGCTCTCGGCGATGAAGGCGGCCACCTTCCCCGGCGTGCCGAACTCGATCAGGTTCTGCACGTCGGCGGCGTACTTCCGCCCGGCATCGGGGTCGTCGTAGCCGTATGGGCCGCGGAGCCGGTCGGGAAACACCGCGTGGTGCACGCCGAACGAATGCGGCACGTTGAACTTCCAGGTGTGGTGGCTCGTGAGCCCCATCGTCTGCATGCTGCCGCCGTGGTAACAGCTGCGGAGGGCGAGCACGTCGTAGTTGCCGGTGTAGGCCCGGGCCATCAGGATCGCGAGGTCGTTGGCCTCCGAGCCGGAGTTGGTGAAGTAGCACACCTTCAGGTCGCCCGGCATGCGGGCGGCGAGGTCGCGGGCATACTCCGCGATGCAGGGATTGAGGTAGATCGTGGTCGTGTGCTGGCGGATCTCGTTCTGGCGGTTGACGGCGGCCACGATCTTCGGATGGCAGTGGCCCACGCTCACGGTGACGATCCCTCCGAAACCGTCGAGGTAGCGGCGGCCGGTTTCGTCGTAGAGGTACTGCATGTGCCCCTCGACGATCATCAGGGGCTCTTTGTAGTAGGTGAAGATCGCGGGGTTCACGAACTGCTTCCGAAGCGCCAGCACGTCGGGCTTCGAGGGGCCGGTATAGGGCCTCGGCCGATGGTCGCAGGGCGGCAGGGCCGGGGCGGCGGGCGTGATGGTGGCCATGGAGCCTCCTGTCGTCGGAGCGGCTACGAGCGGGGGAAAAACGGACGCACGACCGAGTAGATCACGAAGGCGAGGGCGAAGCCCGTGAACCATGCGTAGTGGTAGCCGGCCACGAGCCATCCCGGAAACGCCGATTCGGCCGCCGCCCCGACCCGCACCAGGAAGCCTGGCAGGTTGGGCAGCACCGCGAGGAGCAGACTCGCGAAGGCGACCACGCTGAAGCCGCCCGTGTACCGGTACTCGCCGGTCGCCCGGTAGAGGTCGCTCACCAGCAGCCGGCAGTGTCGCCACACGAAGTAGTCGGCGATCATGATGCCGGCGATCGGCCCGAGCAGCGCGCTGTAGCCGATCAGCCAGGTGAAGATGTAGCCGCTGGGATCCTGGTAGAGCTTCCACGGGAACATCAGCACCCCGATCGCGGCGGTGATCAGGCCGCCGGTGCGGAAGGTGACGAAGCGGGGGGCGAGGGCCGCGAAGTCGTTGGCGGGCGACACGACGTTGGCCGCGATGTTGGTCGAGAGCGTGGCCACCACGAGCGTGACGAGCGCCAGCGCCGAGAGCCAGGGATTGCCGAACCGGGCGATCACCTGCACTGGATCCCAGATCGCCTCGCCGAAGATCACGACCGTCGCGCTCGTCACCACGATCCCGATGAACGAATAGAAGGTCATCGTGGTCGGCAGGCCGACGGCCTGGCCGATCACCTGGTCGCGCTGCGATCGGGCGTAGCGTGAGAAGTCGGGGATGTTGAGCGAAAGCGTGGCCCAGTAGCCGATCATCGCGGTGAGCCCCGAGCCGAACACGGGCCAGAACTCCGCCGCCGACGCGAACTTCGAGGGCTGGGCGAAGATCGGCCCGAAGCCATGGGCCGCCTTCCAGGCCCAGCCCACGAGCGCCAGGCCGACGAGCAAGAGGAACGGCGCGCTGGCCGCCTCCATCCACTTGATCGATTCCATGCCGCGAACGATGAACCACACGTTCACCGCCCAGAAGATCATGAAGCAGAGAAACTCACCGGCGGAAATGCCCAGCACGGGCAGCGGCTGGCGGGCCGCGGGGTCGAAGCCCAGGATCACCGCCGCCGTCGCGTAGATCGCGGCCCCGCCCACCCAGGTCTGGATCCCGAACCAGCCGCAGGCCACGAGCCCCCGCATCAGGGCCGGCACGTTGGCCCCGAGGGTGCCGAACGGAGCGCGGAGCAGCACCGGGAACGGAATCCCGTAGAGCGTGCCGGGGTGGGCGTTGAGCGTCATCGGCACGAGCACGATCAGGTTGCCGAGCAGGATCGTGAGCGTGGCCTGCCACCAGTTCATGCCCTGCTCGATGAGGCTGGCAGCGAGCGTGTAGGTGGTGATGCAGACGGCCATCCCGATCCACAGGGCGGCCACGTTCCACCAGGTCCACGTCCGCTTCTCCTGCGGCACCGGCGCGAGGTCCTCGTTCCAGAGCCGCGGGTCGTGAGTGTTGCGCATTGCCATCACGTTGTGCGCCGCCGCTCCAGGAACCTCCCCCGGCCCACAGTCCCGCAGAAGCGGCCGTCTCGGACGGCCACCTCGCCGCGAACCGTGACCACCGCCGGCCGCCCCTCGATCGCCCAGCCCTCGAAGGCGTTGTAGTCGACGGCCTGGGTCTGCGTCGTCGCGGAGATCGTGCCGCGGTAGGCCGGGTCGTAGATCACGAGGTCGGCGTCGGCGCCGGGCTGAATCACGCCCTTCCGCGGCCAGAGGTCGAAGATCCTCGCCGCGTTGGTGCTGGCCACCGCCACGAACTGCTGCAGCGACAGCCGGCCGGTCTTCACGCCATGCGTCCAGAGGAGGTTGATGCGGTCCTCGATCGAAGGAATCCCGTTGGGAATCTTCGTGAAGTCGTCCTTGCCCATCGGCTTCTGGGACGCGAAGTCGAAGGGGGCGTGGTCGGTGCCCACGGTCTGCACGAGGCCGCTGGCCAGGCCATGCCAGAGCACCGCCTGATTCGTGCGGTCGCGGAGCGGCGGCGACATCACGTACTTCGCCCCCTCGAAGCCCGGCTTCTCGGCCCAGGTCTTGTCGAGCACGAGGTATTGGATGAGCGTCTCCACGAACACCCTCACGCCCCGCTCGCGGGCCGCGAGCGCCTCGTCCAGCGCCTCGCGGCAGGAGAGGTGCACGATGTAGACGGTGGCGCCGGTGAGCTCGGCGAACGACATCAGGTGGTTCACGCCCTCGGCCTCCACCCGCGGCGGCCGGCTGTCGTGGTGGGCGTCGGGCCCGGTGCGGCCCGCGGCGAGCAGCTGCGCCTGGAGGGCGGAGACGAGCGTCTCGTTCTCGCAGTGGGCGGTGACGACGACGCCGAGTTCCCGGGCCAGCTCGAGCGTTCGCCACAGCTCGCCGTCCTCCACGCCGAAGGCCCCCTTGTAGGCCAGGAAGATCTTGAAACTGCCCACGCCCGCCTGCACGATCTCGCGGAGCTGCGTTGGCGAGTCGGCGTCGAACCGGGTCACGCCGAAGTGGAACGAGTAGTCGCAGCAGGCCTTCCCTTCGGCCTGCTGCCGCCACAGGGCGAACCCCTCGGCGTGCGACATCGCCCGCGACGGGCAGACCATCTCGAAGAGCGTCGTCGTGCCCCCCACGAGCGCGGCCTTCGTGCCGGTCTCGTAGTCGTCCTTGGAAAACGTGCCCATGAAGGGCAGGTAGATGTGCGTGTGCGGATCGATAAATCCGGGGAACACGAGTTTCCCGGTCGCGTCGATCACCTCGGCCCCGGGCGGCGGCGCGATCCCGCGGTCGATCCGCGCGATCGTGTCCCCCTCACAGAGGATGTCGGCCGTGTACCGCGAATCCGCGTTGACGATGTCGGCGTTCTTGATGAGCAGGGTCATAACGCGATTCCCCTCGTGGCACGGCCAGCGTAGTGCTGCAGATACCTGAAAGTGTGATGCATTTCGCCACTCCGGTGGAATAGATTCGCCAGGTCACGAAATTGATTCACCAGAACTGCGAAACCCAGCTCGTTGTGGATAAATTCGGCGGTTGGCCGAACAGGTGCCGAAATCAAAAAAACCCACGTTTCACGGTGCGCAACAGGTCATTCGGCCTCCTCATCAAAGTCTCACACATTCCGGCCTGCGATTCGCTACCAGTGTTGGCGACGGGAAGCAGCAGTGCAACCCGCGTCGCACTCACGTCGCACTCCACAGCAGGAGTTCATCGAGATGATCCATCGAACCAGCCTTTCTTCCGCCGCCCTGCTCGCCGTGCTCGCCGTCCTGGGTGCGATGCCCGCCCGTGCCGCCCCCTTCACGGCCGGCACGGTCGTCGTCGAACGGCTTGGCGATGGCACCACGACGCTCTCCAACGCGTCGGTTCCGATCGCGATCCTTGAAGTTACGACCTCTGGCAGCGTGTCCCAGACGATCACGCTCGCATCCAGCGGCGCTAACCAGCAAACCGATGCGGGCTCGGCCTCGTCAAACGGCTACCTCAACACCTACAGCGGCTACGTGTCGGTGCCGGGGCTGAACCTCGGCACAGGTACCACGAGCGCTGCGGGGACGAATACCAAGGTCAACTCCACGCTCGACGCCTCGGGCAGCGTGATCAACCGCACGCTGTTCCCCACCAACGGGACGAGCGGCACGCCCCCGTCGCCGTTCTCCGGCAACAACTTTCGCTCGAGCCTCGCCACGAGCGGCAGCACGTTCTACGCCGCCGGCACCTCAAGCGGCTCACCAAACACCGGCGGTGTCTGGTATTTCGACGGCTCTGGCTTCACGCAGGTGAGCACGACCGTCACCAACACCCGCAACGTTGAGATCTACGGCAATCAGTTGTTCTTCTCGACTGGGGCCGGCACGACCCGCGGTGTCTACTCGGTCGGCACCGGACTGCCCACGACCTCCGGCCACATCAGTGATTAATGTGGGCGGCAGCGCTGAAACATACGGATTCGTGTTTTTCGACACGAACAACGACACCGTGCTCGACCGGGCCTACCTCACCGACGACCGCACCAACAACACGGCCGGCGGCATCAGCCGCTTCGACTTCAGCGGCGGAAGTTGGACGCAGACGGGCTCCGCGTTTCGGTTTGACACCACGAACAGCCTGTTGACGACGGGAAC